>DATBAP010000086.1:0-13579 GCA_036271455.1 Rhizomicrobium sp. | reverse complement strand
GTTGTTGAGAAAGCCGTCGATCAGCACGGGATTGTCGCCCGAGATGCGGAACAACTCGCCCGACGCCACCTGTTCTTTCAATTGCGCCTCGTCCGACACCACCACCATGCCGCGTCCGCCCAGCACGTAAGAGGGGCGCAGGATCACGGGATAGCCGATCTTGCGCGCGGCGATGACGGCTTCGTCGGCCGTCATCACGGTGGCGTTGCGCGGCTGCTTGAGATGAAGATCGTTGAGCAGTTTCTGGAAGCGTTTGCGATCCTCGGCCAGGTCGATGGCGTCAGCGCTGGTGCCCAGGATCGGCACGCCGCAATCGCGCAAAATGTTGGCCAGCTTCAGCGGCGTCTGGCCGCCGAATTGCACGATCACGCCGGCCAGGGTGCCTTTTTCCTGTTCCTTGGCCACGATCTCCAGCACATCTTCGGCGGTAAGGGGCTCGAAATAGAGCCGGTCGGAGGTGTCGTAATCGGTCGAGACCGTCTCGGGATTGCAATTGACCATGATGGTCTCATAGCCCTGCGCCGACAGCGAGAAGGCGGCGTGGCAGCAGCAATAATCGAACTCGATGCCTTGGCCGATGCGGTTGGGGCCGCCGCCCAGGATGATGATCTTGTTCTTGGTGCTGGGATCGGCCTCGCATTCCGCGTTGCCGCCCACAGGTGTTTCGTAGGTCGAATACATGTAGGGCGTCAGCGCGCGGAATTCGGCGGCGCAAGAGTCGATGCGCTTGTAGCAAGGACGGATATCGAGTGCGTGGCGGGCGGCGCGCACTTGCGCTTCCTTCTGGCCGGTGAGCTTGGCCAGCCGCGCATCGGAAAAGCCCATGGATTTAAGTCGGCGGAAGCCTTTCTCGTTCTTGGGCAGGCCGGCCGCTTTGATCGCCGCTTCGACCTGGATGATGGTTTCGATCTCGCCCAGGAACCAGGGACCATAGCCCGTGATCTTCTGGATCTCGGACAGCGGAAAGCCGTGCCGCATCGCCTGCGCGGCATTGAGCAGCCGGTCGGGCGTGGGCCGGGCCAGCGCGGCGCGGATCGCGGTCTTGTCGTCAGAAAGCGGCGTTTCGTCGAAGCCAGTCAAGCCGGTCTCCAATGACCGCAGCGCTTTCTGGATCGACTCGCCGAAGGTACGGCCGATCGCCATCGCTTCGCCCACCGATTTCATCGCCGTGGTGAGCAGCGGTTCGGCGCCGGGGAATTTCTCGAAGGCGAAACGGGGGATCTTGGTGACGACATAATCGATAGTGGGCTCGAACGAAGCCGGCGTCACCTTGGTGATGTCGTTCTTGAGTTCGTCCAAGGTGTAGCCCACCGCCAGCTTGGCGGCGATCTTGGCGATGGGAAAGCCGGTCGCCTTGGACGCCAGCGCCGACGAGCGCGAGACGCGCGGGTTCATCTCGATCACCACCATCCGCCCGTCGCGCGGGTTCACCGCGAACTGGACATTGGAGCCGCCGGTTTCGACCCCGATCTCGCGCAACACCGCGATCGAGGCCGAGCGCATGCGCTGATATTCCTTGTCGGTGAGCGTGAGGATAGGGGCGATCGTGATGGAATCGCCGGTATGCACGCCCATCGCGTCCACATTCTCGATCGAACAGATGATGATGGCGTTGTCGGCCTTGTCGCGCACCACCTCCATCTCGAATTCCTTCCAGCCCAGCACAGACTCCTCGATCAAGACTTCGCGGGTGGGCGAGGCGTCCAGGCCGGTCTCGACGATGGCGAAGAATTCCTCGCGGTTATAGGCGATGCCGCCGCCGGTGCCGCCCATGGTGAAGGAAGGCCGGATCACGGTGGGAAGCCCCACCTGGTCCAGCGCCGCCAGCGCCTTGGTGAACGACTCCGGCGACAATTCCATCATGGGATTGTTGCTGCCGTCATAGACGGGGTTGCCGGCGCCGTCCTTCTTCTGGCGCAGCTGGCCTTTCAAGGTGATGCCCTTGGGCACTTCCAGCCCGATGGCGATCATCGCCTGCTTGAATCGCTCGCGGTCTTCCGCCTTGTCGATGGCGTCGGCGGTGGCGCCGATCAGTTCGATATTATGGCGCTCCAGCGCGCCGATCTTGCGCAAGCTGAGCGCAGTGTTGAGCGCGGTCTGCCCGCCCATGGTGGGCAACAGGGCAAAGACTTTGCCGGGCGGCACATTCGGCCGCTCGCGGGCGATGATCTTCTCCACGAATTCCGGGGTGATGGGCTCTATATACGTGGCGTCCGCCATGTCGGGGTCGGTCATGATGGTGGCAGGGTTCGAATTGACCAGCACCACCCGATAGCCTTCTTCGCGCAGCGCCTTGCACGCCTGCGCTCCGGAATAGTCGAATTCGCACGCCTGGCCGATCACAATAGGTCCCGCACCGATGATCAGGACGGTATGGATATCGGTGCGTTTGGGCATCAGGACTCGCGCGCGCGGACGGGCCCGCGCCAGAGGCGCTTCGGACCGACCGGATTGTAGGTTAAGGGGACCGTCTAGATGGTCCGGCCCCGCGCTGCAACCCCATTTTTAAAGCGCGCGGAAACAGGCTGAAAACCGCTCACATCTTTCTGAAAAGCCAGCCGAATCGGCTTCCGGGCACGGAAGCGGCCGGCGGATGCACTCCTCGCTTGGCTGGCATGCGGAGGGGTGTGGGTCGAAGGATATTGAAAAAAGAGCATATGCTCCCATTTTATCTCCATGCGAGCACCTATTGGAGGCCGCGCCTTGAGGGAGATCATAATGCGTAGCAATCTTGGAATTCTGTTGGCCGGTGTTTTGGTGGTTGGTCTGAGCGCGCCGGTTTATGCCGCCGTTGGCAGCGAGGAAGATGCCGCGGTGCCGCCGGGGTCATTTGTTTCCACCATGGCCATTCCGGGCGCCGTTGCCGTCAAGCCTGACCAGGCCGCCGCGATTTCGGCGCAGCCTGTAAAGGCGGTACGCCTCGCGCGCGCGGTCGCGAAATAAGTGGCCCGGCTTGTTGTTCTCATGTCAGGAAACGCGGCGCCATCGCCGCGTTTCTTGGTGGGAGGATTTCGCCGCGCGTCAATTGACGGATTTGAAGCCGACTTCGAAGGTCCAGCCATGCTTGAAGCCGGGCGGCGCATCCAGCGGCTTGGCCACTTCCAGCTGCAGGCTGGTATCTTTCCACACCGCCAGCCGCGTGCCCACACCCGCCGAACTCAGGGTCACGGTGCCGCTGTTGAACGGCGGTCTGCTCAGATACCAAGTCTCGCCCCGGTCGGCGAAACCATAGAGTTCCGAGCCTTTGAGAAAATCGATCGGGAATGTCGTGGGATGCCAGGCGATCTCGGCCGACTCGGCCAGCGCTTCATCACCGATGGCGGTAGCGACGGCGAAAGAGCGGCCGTAATCGGGCCCGCCCAGGCTGAACAATTCCGAGACCGGCAGGCGATTGCCCGCCAGTTGCGCCGCCGTCTTAAGCCGTACGACCCAATCGGGATCGAGCAGCCGGTTGTAGCCGCCGGAGAAATTGACTTTGTGGAAATCGGGCACCGCCGTCCCATTGGGAATAATGCGCGCGCCCAGGAAATCCAGGCCGTTGCTCAAGGTGAGCGCCAGATTGATGAAATCCTTGGGGCTGGTGAGCGAATAATTGGCGGAGAGGCGCACCGCGCGCGTGCGCTCGTCCGAAAAGAGCTGGCCTAAAAACGCATCATTGCTGTTGAGCCCATCGAGATCGGCACTCACCACCAGGCTTTCGTCATAGCTGCGGATCAGGGGATGGGCGACCAGCATCTGGAGCGATTCCGCTTCGCCGCTTTCGCCGATCAGCTTGGGCTTGGTGTGGAGATAACCCGCGGTCATCTGCGCCATGGTGCCTTCGCTGCCGATCGGCTCGGCATCGGCCACCGAAACGAATTGATAAAGCGAAAGGTCGGTGGGCGCGCCCAGCGATACGGTGGTCTGCTCGCCTTCCTGCAACAGACCGTAGAACGCCGCGGAGCCTGAAAGCTGGGTGCGGCCCAAAAGCGGATTGCCATTGTTGTTGACGCCCAAGGTCAGCAGCAGATCCTTCTGCGACAGTTTCAGCACCAGCCGCGTCGCCCCCGGCGCGCTGCCTGTCACCAGTTGGGAATCCACGGTGAGGCCGGCGATGTCGCGGATCAGCGAGAGATAGCGCTGCAAGGTGGCGCGCTTCAACGGCCGCTCCGCCATCAGCTTCTTCGCGTACGCCTTGACGAGATCGAGATCGCCCTTGGTGTCACCCTGAAGGTCCACATTCTCGATATAGCCTTCGACCACCCTGATCTTGAGCACACCTCCGGCGAAATCCTGTTCCGGCGCCACGATGGTGTAGAGCGCGATATCGGACTTGGCATAGGCCGTGGCCAACGCATCGGTGATCTTTTTAATGCCCGCCGCGTCGATGGTCTGCCCGATAAAAGACTTGGAGGCGGCACCCACCAATTCGGGCGGCACGCTGGCGCCCGAAATCTCAACTGAGACGAGAGCGAATGGCTTGACCGTGATGGGCGTGGTAGGCGCGGGTTGCGGGCCCTGGGCGCCCAAATCTTTCGCGGTGTTGGGAGCAGCGCGGTCCGTCCGGTTCTGATCCAGGAATTGCGCGCGAGCCGGAACGGCGCCGACGATCAAAGCCAGCGCCAGGAGTACAAAAATGCTCCGTTTCATTGCCCCCCCAAATAAATTGCCCTCAAAAAAATGGTGGAGGACTCGCGTCCTCCACCATAGCGTGCATGACTTCCCGTGACGAGCGTGGCTTAGGGCGTAGTCACACCGGTGGGTGAGACATTGGCCGACACCGCGCCGGTTCCATTGTTGAGGGCGTTGACGCTTGCCACCGAGCCGGTCGCCGTTCCGTTCGAAAGCGCGGTTGCGCCGATCGCCGGGCTGGAACTGGTCAGGACATTGTTGTTGGCTGCCGTGGCCGAGGCCAGCCCGTTATTGGTCACGCCGCTGGTGAGGCCACTGGTCGTGCCGGTGAGATTGTTGGGCGTCACGCTGGCCGAGGCCGCAGTCCCGTTGTTGAGGGCATTGACGCTTGCCAGCGAGCCGGTGCTGTTACTGTTCGAAAGCGCACCAACGCCCACCGCCGGGTTGGTCCCCGACAAAAGCGCGTTGTTGGCCGCCGTAACGCCAGCCGGCGAATTGGCGGTGGCGCCGGTCAGGGCGTTGGTAAGGCCGGTGCCGTTGGCGGTCCCGTTGGTCGACAGGGTGGCATTGGTGCCCATCAGCGCGCCATTGGTGGTGACGGTGCCGTCGGCAAGCGGCGTGGTAGCGTTCAATGTGGTGGTGCCGTTGGCGCCGGTGCCCGATGTCAGGGGTAGGGCGGCATTACCGGCCGAACTCAACACGCCGTTGACGGGCGTCAATATGCCGGATCCGGTCGCTCCCAGGCCCGTGCCGGACCCTAGCGTGGTGCCGGTGCCGCTCACGGTAATGACGCCATTTCCAGCCCCGTTGGTGCCGCTGCCGGTTGCACCCGTGCCTGTGCCGGTTGAGCCGGTGCTTGTCGTGCCGCTTGCGCCGCCGCTCGTGCTGGCGGGCGTGGCGGAAGCTCCACCGGAGCCTGACGTATCTGTGCCGGATCCGGACGAAGCGCCGTTTGCCGCCACGCCGCCACCGCTGCCAGCGCCGCTGCCCGCGGCAAGGCCGGTGTGTCCACAATCGGTGAGAAGAACGGCCGTCAGAGCGGCCAGTGTCAAAAATATTTTGCGGTGCGGCATAGAAAAACCTCTCCTTGTTTTTTCCAGCCGACCTTCGCAACCTTAAATTGTTTGCAACGCCAAAGCGTTCCCGCTTTACCGCGTCACCTTATGCAACTCTTGCTTGAAATCGTGGGATTCCGCGGAATCTTTTTCTTGCCCACTACAGACGGTAGGTCAGCGCCAGATTGAATGCCGTGCTTGTACCGCTGGTGACGCCGGGAATGATGGTCAAAAGAAGGCCGGCACGGTTGAGGAACTGATAGTCCGGCGCGTCGAAATAATTTCCGCTGAACTTTATGATCAGCGCACCCAGCGCGGGGTCGAGACTGTTGTAGCCTTTGTAGCCACCATTCAGGTCCACGCCCAGCATGCCGCCGGCGTCGATGTTGAGGCGCGAGAAACTCAAATTCAACGGTAGATAGGCGACCGCGACAAAGGCGGTGTTCTTCTTGTAGCTGTTGATGAAATCTCCGCCCGCGAAATACAGCTGATCGGTGAAGGCGTAGAAGGCGAACCCACCCCAATTATTGTCGTTGAATTCGCTGTCGTGCGGATAGTGCCGGGTGAAGGCCGGCGCGGCGATGGTGATCCGCGACCAGAAGCCGTCATCGCTGGCGGCGGGTTGTGCCTCTTGCGCGGCAGCCCCGGTGGTACAAGCGGCGGCAAGCCCGACCGCCGCGAGCATGCGCATGATCATCTTCCATCGGGACATGGAACCCTCATTCCGCCGGACGGGGATTATTACGTGGGGAATGCGATCCAGGGAAGGCCGGCGGACGCGGGAACTGCTTTAGTCACGACCGCCAGCGCAGGGTGCGTTCGGGCATGGGATTGACGAATGCGCCGCCGGTTTCTTGCGCGTCCGCCCAGGCTTTCTTCACCCGGCGATACCAGATGGCGGGTTGATCGGAATCCTGGATCAGCATCAGATTGGGATTGAACTTCAATCCTTCGCGCTGCAGCTCCACGATTTTTCTGTCGTCACCGATGAAAGTGGGGCCCAGCGCCATAAAGAATGGCCGGATGAAGAACAGCCAGCCCGGCCAATAGAACACCTGGATCACATCGGTGTGCTGGTCATCGCGCGGCGTGCAGACCGTAAGCCCCACGATAGTAAAGGCGCGGCCCAGCAATGTGCCCTTGATGATCTCGAAGCGGGTCGAGGGAAGCTCGAACGTGATTTCGGTGGTGACGTCGCCGAGCAGGCTATACGCCGCCTTAGTCGGCTTGTGCGCGGTCATCACAAAGCCCATCGGCAGGGGCGCGTAATGTTTTTCCTTCACTCGCGGCGTGCGGTTCCACCACCAGTGATTATGCACATAGGGACCATGCGCCGGATCCATCAGCCCGATCACGGCATGGTCGATGTCGCAGGGAAAACTCTGTGTCTCATGCCAGCGCGGGATCGCGTTGGGGGCAGGGACGCTTGGCGGTTCGAGGCTGGGCGCTTCGTTCTTGGCCGCGACATAGACCCAGATCAGCCCGTCCTGCTCGCGCACCGGATAATGCTTCACGCGAATTTTGTCGGGCGTAAAGTCCTGGCCCTCCACCAGCGAGGGGATCGCACTGCACACGCCGTCACGGCGGAAGCGCCAGCCATGATAGGGGCACTCGACCGTGTTCTCGGCCAGGATCTTTCCCGCCGACAGCGGCACGCCGCGATGAGGGCAGATGTCGCGCATGGCAAAGGCCTGGCCGTCGCGCATGCGGCCCAAAAGCACGGGCTCGCCCAGCAGCATCTCGCGCCGCATTTGTCCGGGCTTCAGTGACGATGCCAATGCCGGCATGTACCAGAGACCGCGCAGCGGCTCTGCTTCGCTGGCCATCAGTGGCGCGCGCCTGTCAAAGAACCCAACGGCACATGGCCCGGGCCGCTTTGCGGCATGCCTTCACCCGGTTGACCATCGCCTTGTTGCGCTTGCGCCTTGGCGAAAAGATTGTCGCGCGTCATGGAGAAGAACTGGCCCCTTTCGGTCGCCAATTCATACGCCCAATTTCCGGCGCGCGCATTGATCATCGACGATTCCTGCTTCTGCATGGCGGGCGTGCCCGGATCGGCTTCCGCGGAAATCCGCACCCAGACCGCGCCGTTCACCTTGACCGCGTCCATGCGGATGTTCTGGTTGTCGAAAGTGTGCGCCGTCAGATGCGCCGCTTTGGAAAAATCCAACTCCGAGGCCGGCTTCACGTCGGTGAAGGCAAAACCCGAGACGATCTGGGGAACCAGGTCGATCTGCGACGTGCTGGCGGCCAGGCCCTTGGGCGGCGGCGCGCCGTCCAGCTTGAAGTCCACGTCCGAGCTGTGTTCGCGCGACACGGTGTAAGGCGCGCCCGAGAAAGGCGTGATAGTGATGCTATTCACCCGCGCCGCATCCACGCTCATCACGTTGGTGTCCACCCAGTCGGACAGATCGCCATGGGGGGTGAAGACCGTGCGTGCAAGATAACTCTGATTGTCGCCCGGATGGCGCACAAACACCCCGGTGCCACCTTCGCCCGTATCGATCTGGGTGGTGTTGCCGGTAATGACTCCGGCGATCTCGTGGCCGGCGGCGTCGCTGACCAGGATCTCCACGCCATTACCCTTGGGCGGCGTGTCCAATCCCAGATAACCCAGCCAATCGGCGCGCGCGGTCTTGGGCTCGACCGTTTCCAGCGCCGCCATGCCCAGCAACGTGTGGCGCACCTGGTTGAAATCGGCGGGATAATTGCCTTTGGCCGGCAGCACCCAACCCTTAGCCGCACTATAGGCGACATCGAAGCTGCCGCTGTGCGAGACCACATGGATGCGCGCCGAATCTTTCACCCGCGCGGCAAAGCCGGGCAGGAATTCGCCTTGTGTGAATTGGCTCCTGGTCGCCTGCGACTCTTGATAGAGCGCCGCGCCCGCCAGGATCACACTGAGAGCAGCGGCCCCACCCAGGATCATCAGATTGCGGCGGCGAAAATCGCTCATGCGGTTCTCCGTTCCTGGCTCCTTGCGGCGCGCCGCCGCCGGATCAGGCCCAGCACCAGCGCGAACGCGGCCACCAGAATGGGCACGCCGAAAATGTTGAGGAATGCAAGGCGCGCGCCCAGCGCATCCACTTCTGCGCGCAGATTGCGCTGCACGTCGCGCAGCTCGCGCCGCGTCAGCGCCATGCCCCGGCGCAGGGTTTCGATCTGATCCTTTTCCTTCTGGTTCAGCGCAACGCTGTTGCCGCTGGCGCCCTGCTGCAAACTCGCCAGAGTGGCTTCGGCGCGGGTGAGGCTGGTCTGAAGTTCGTCTTGCGTCTCGCGGTATTTGAGCTGCGCCTTTTGCTGCAAGGCCTGGACCACGATAAAGGGCCGGTCGTTGGAGGCGCGGGTGCGCAGCGAGATCAAATCGTCGGAGCCGGTGAGGCTCTCCACCGCATTGAGGATAAAGGCGCCATTGTCGGCGAAGGGCTCGGCCACCGGGCGGCCCAGCTGGTTGTTGATATGGACCCAGAAACGATCATCCCAGACGTCGCTGTCGGCCATGATCACCAGTTGCACATGGCCGCTTTGTACCGCGCCAGGCGCTTTGGGGAAGGCGGAATTGGCCAAGCCGGTGATGCGCGCGGCCAGCGCATAGCGCACGCCGGTGGGGCGCACGGAATCGATCAGGTGGGTAGGATCGCGCAGCATCATCACCTGCTCGCGGGGCGCCATGCTGGCCTGGTCGGACGAGCCGATCAGCGTGTGGAAGATCGTGGTGGCGCCGCGCATGGGCGCGATCTCGCCGGTCGAGGCGAGGTTAAGCGATTGCAGCGACGCGGTGATAGGATCGTGCAGGTCGAAATCCGCCGGCGTCAGATGCAGCCACAGCGGATAGGCGATGGAAGGCTCGCGCGGATCGTTGCCGGCTGCTACTTGCTGGGCCAGCGCGCGATCAAGCAGCACCATGTTGTTGGGATAATCAACGCCCCAGCTTTTGAGCAGCGGACCCAGGTCGGAGGCAGGCGCCGCCGCGCTTTGCGGATCGCCGCGCTGCGCCAGTTCGGACAGTGGATCAACGAAGATCAACGCGTGCTTGCCACTCAGCACGAAATTGTCGATCGCCAGCAGTATCTGCGGTGGCAATTGCGGCGGATGGGCGATCACCAACAGATCGGTGTCCGCCGGAATGCCGGTGAAATCGCTGGAGAGATTGGTGACGTCGTATTCCTGGGCCAGCGCGGCGTAAGCCGCCAGCGGCTGCGGATTTTGCGGCGAGCCCATGATCGGCAGCGACGTGATCAGCGCGACTTTGGGCTTTTTTGGTGTCGCCAAATGATAAATCAGCGAGGTGAGGTCGTATTCGAGGTAATTCTCACGGTCCGCCGAGAAGAAAGCGATGGTCTGGTGACCGTCGATGCTGTTCGAGCCGGACAGCCCGAAATAGACCACATCGCCCCGGTCGGTGGGGGCAGGGGTGAGGCCCGCGCCGCTGGCTTGGTCTTCCTCGGGCGTAAAGGGCTCGGGGTCGATCTCTTCCAGGATCAGCTTGCCGTGGGATAGCGCCGCATATTCCTGCAACAGATCGCGCACCCGCTTGGCGTAGGCGGAGATCGAGGCGTAACGAGAACCCACATCGCGGGAATAATAGAATTTGAGCGTCACCGGCTCTTGCAGGTTGTGCAGGATGTTGCGGGTGCCGGGGCTGAGCGTGAACTGGCCGGTCTGGGTAAGGTCCAGCCGCGCGTTGGTGATCTCGGTGTCGGCAAAGACATTGACGCCCACGAACAGGATCGCAGCCAGCGCCAGGGCGGAGAAGGTATACGTGCGGCGGGAGATCATGCTCATCAACCGCTCTTCCTGAGGTCCACGACCAGCATGTTCGCGTAGAGGAACAGGCCGATCAGGGAGAAAAAGAAGATCACATCGCGCAGATCGATCACGCCCGCGGTGATCGAGGCGAAATGCGTGATGAAACTGAAGGACGAGATCGCTTCCACCAGGGGCAGCGGCGCCCAGGCGCGGAACGCGTCCAGGACCAGCGGCGCGCCGGAAATGGTGAAGAGGAAGCACACCACCACACTGACGATAAAGGCGATCACCTGGTTATTGGTGGTGGCCGAGATGCAGGCGCCGATGGAAAGATAGGCCCCCGCCATCAGGAAGCTGCCGATATACGACGCCAGGATCACCCCATTGTCGGGATGGCCCAGATAATTGACCGTGATCCAAATCGGAAAGGTGAGGGCCAGCGCCAGGCCGGCGAACGCCCAGGCCGCCAGGAATTTCCCCACCACCGTGGCCCACAGCGGAACCGGCAAAGTGAGCAGCAACTCCATCGAGCCGCTGCGGCGTTCCTCGGCCCAAAGCCGCATTGCCAAGGCCGGCACCAGGAACAGATAAAGCCAGGGGTGATAACCGAAAAAGACGGTGAGGTCGGCGCTCCCATTCTCGTAGAAATGGCCCAGATAGAAAGTAAAGGCGCCCATCGCGAACAGGAAGATCACGATGAAGACGAAAGCCAGCGGCGTGGCGAAATAGGATTTGAATTCCCGCGCGAAGACGGCGCTCAGCGCATTCATGCCGCCGCTCCGCTGGTGTCACCGGTGGTGAACTGGCGGAAGACATCGTCAAGACGGCCCGATGGCGCCTTCGCCGCCAGTTCCGCCGGCGTGGCGTCGATCACGACTTGGCCACGATCAATGATCACTGCGCGGGTGCAGATCGCATCCACTTCTTCCAGAAGATGGGTGGAAATGATGATGGTCTTGTTCTTCGCCATGCCCTGGATCAATCGGCGCACCGCATGCTTCTGGTTGGGATCCAGTCCGTCGGTGGGCTCGTCCAGCACCAGCACGTCGGGATCGTGAAGAATGGCCTGGGCCAGGCCGACGCGGCGGCGAAAGCCCTTGGACAAGGTCTCGATCGGCTGGTCCATCACGCCTTGAAGCTCGGCGCCAGCGACGGCGCGGGCGGTCGCGGTTTTTTCCGCTTCGCCAGACAATTCGCGCACCTGGGCGATGAAATGCAGGAATTGCCGTGGCGTCATTTCGCCATAGGCAGGCGCGCCTTCGGGCAGATAGCCCATCTTCTGCTGGGCGGCGATGGTGTCCTGGACGATGTCATGACCGCAGATGCGAACAGAGCCTTCGTCGGGGGCCAGATAGCCCGTCACCATCTTCATGGTGGTGGATTTGCCCGCGCCATTGGGACCCAGAAAGCCCAACACCTCACCCGGCCTGACGGTCAGGCTGAGATCCCGGACCGCCGTCAGGGGCCCGAAACGCTTGGTGAGATGCTGAATTTCAATCATATTGGCGGGAACCTTTTTATCCGTTTAGAGAAATCGATACGGAGCCGCAAGCGGACCTCTCGTCACGGGCCGCCCTCAAGAAAGTTGGGTGGGAGTTTGGTCAATCTGAAGATTTTGCGCCGCGCCATCGCGGTGGGCGTGATGTTCGAGCTGCTGGTGGTGGTGGCGGCGCATTACCGCCCCTGGCTCAAGCATCTCTTCCTGATGTTCGGCTGCATGCTGATCGCCGGCGTGGCCGGGCTGCTTTATGCCCGCGACTTGGCGCGCGGGTTTCGCGCCGGCGCGCTGGGCGGCGGCGCGGTGGGCGCCTCGTGCGGCGTGGTGGCGGTTGCGGCCTCCAACATCCTCGGCGACCGGCCTGATCTTTTTATTCCCTGGGGCGTGATGGTGCTTACCTTCACGGGAATCGTGGGCGGGTTGTTCGGACAGCTCGACGCCCTGTTCAAGGCGTTCCTACGCTCTCAGAAGTAGGGCGTTCGCGGAAATAGAGAGGGGAAGTGTCGGTTGGCACGATCAGGCCAGACCCGGAAAGGGCTGGGGGGCTTGAAGTTCCGGGCCGACTCAAGAAGCACGGCCAACCGACGAAGGGATGTTCGATTCCGAAAGCGGCCAGCGCATGGTTCAATCGTGACCATTTCGGGGCGGCTGTTACAAGTCCGAAAGGCTTGCGGGGACAGGGTTCCAGGGCCATCATATGGGGGATGGTTGAAGAACCCATAGAGTTCCGCGCCCCTTCCCCGGAAGGAGCGCGGAATCCTCAGGAAAATTCCACCGCTTCGCCGGTGACGCGATTCGACCGCTCCGAACTCAACCGCATTCTCACCGTGTATGGCCGCATGGTCGCGGCTGGGGAATGGCGCGATTATGCTGTGGATTTCCTGGAGGAGGCGGCGGTGTTCTCGATTTTCCGCCGGGCCAGCGAAATGCCCCTGTTCCGGGTGGAGAAGCGGCCCAAATTGCGCCAGCGCCAGGGCCAATATTGTGTGATCGCCGCAGGCGGCCTGGTGATGAAGCGCGGCCATGAACTGGCCCAGGTGCTGCAGGTCTTCGATAAGAAGCTACTCAGGGCCCTGGCGGACTGAAAATCTCGCTTCAGACCAACGGGCCTCCATTGGACCTAAGCCCAATGATGTGCCTGGGCGAAGCCATGGCCAGATTGCTGCGCGATCACGGGAAAGATCATGCGCACGCTCGCGGCTTTGGCTTTGGTGTTTCTGGTCGCTGTCCCCGCCATGGCGGAAGAGATGCCCCCTCCGGGCGGTGACGGAAGCGATGCGGAGGCGCTGGCGACCAAGCTTTCCAATCCGGTGTCCAGCCTGATCAGCGTGCCGTTCCAGTTCAACTATGACTGCTGCACCGGCCCACGCAACGGCAGCCGCGTGTTGCTGAACATCCAGCCCGTGATCCCGTTCTCCATCAGTGACGACTGGAACATGATCATGCGCACGATCGTGCCTGTGATCGATCAGCAGGAAACTGCTCCCGGCATCGGCTCCCATTTCGGCATCGGCGATATCGCGCAGAGCTTCTTCTTCTCGCCGAAAGACTCTGGCGGGTTCATCTGGGCCGTCGGCCCGGACTTTGTCTGGAATTCCTCGACCGATCCCAATTTGGGCGGCGGCAAATGGGCGGCAGGCCCGACCGGGGTCATTCTCAAGCAAAG
>DATBAP010000085.1:0-8253 GCA_036271455.1 Rhizomicrobium sp. | reverse complement strand
CACGGTGGCGCCGTCTGCGCCGATCCAGATGGCGTCCAACGCGCCCACCGGACAGGTCACCGAAGTTCCGGTTCCGGTCGCGACTCACCTTTATGTGCAGGTGGGAGCCTTCTCCAACATCAGCAATGCCCGCACGCTGCTCGGCAAGCTGGGGGGAGATCTACGGATATCCACTCTTCAACGGAACGGGCAGACTCTCTATAGAGTGCGAACCGGGCCACTGAATTCGGTCGAGGATGCCGACGCGGCGCTGTCCCGTATGACCGGGGCGGGCAGCAACGACGCCCACATCGTGGTCGATCAATAATGCCCCACGGAGTCCAAAGTATGCGCCGCTTTTTCCTGAGTTTGTTTTCCCTGGCCGCGCTGACGGCCATGCCCGTGCTGATGAGCGCGGCCCCCGCCAGGGCCGAGATCCAGACCAGCGCCGAGCATGCGATGCTGATGGATGCGGGCACCGGACAGATCCTCTGGCAGAAGGACGGTTTGGTAGCGATGCCGCCAGCCTCGATGTCCAAGCTGATGACCTTGGAGCTGCTGTTTCAGCGGCTGAAGGACGGGCGCATCAAGCTCACCGACACACTGCCGGTGTCGGAGCGTGCCTGGCGCACTCAGGGCTCCAAGATGTTCGTGGAACTGGGCGCGCGCATCCCGGTCGAGGATTTGATCCGCGGCATCGTCATCCAATCGGGCAATGACGCCTGCATCGTGGTGGCCGAAGGCCTGGGTGGCACCGTCGAAGGCTTTGTCGACAACATGAACAAGCGGGCCAAGGAATTGGGCCTGCAACAGTCCCACTTCGTCAATCCCGATGGCTTGCCCGATCCCGATGGCCAGCTGATGAGCGCGCTCGACCTGGCCAAATTGGCGCGCCACCTGATCCGGGATTATCCCAGCTACTATCACTATTTCAGCGAAACCAGCTTCATGTGGCACGGTATCAAGCAGCCCAATCGCGACCTGGTGCTGGGCGATCTGCCGGGCGCGGACGGCCTCAAGACCGGCCATACCGATGCGGCCGGTTACGGCATCACCATTTCGGCCCAGCGCAATGGCCAACGCCTGATCCTGGTTCTCAACGGATTGCGCTATCCCCAATATCACAATGACTATTTCCCCAACATCAAGCGCGCCGAGGAAGCCGCGCGGGTGATGGACATGGCGTTCCGGGAATTCCGCCACTACACCATCACCAACGCCAACCAGGTGGTTGGCCAAGCGGTGGTGCAAGGCGGCGCGCAGCCGACCGTGCCGGTGACGCCGGCCCAAGCCATCGCCGTTACCATGCAGGTAGACTCCCACAATGGCCTAAAGACTCAGGTGCAGCCCGATCCCAATCTGGCCGCGCCGATCGCCCAAGGCCAGAAAGTGGGCATGATGGCAATCACCGCGCCCGACTTTCCCACCATGAATGTGCCGATCTATGCCACCCAGGCGGTGAGCCGGGCCAACATCTTCGTGCGCGCCTGGGATAGCGTGTTCCACAAGCACTGACGGGGGCGGGGTTGGCGGGGCGTTTCATCACCCTGGAAGGCGGCGAGGGCAGCGGAAAATCCACCCAGGTCAAGCGCCTGGCCGCTGCTCTTGAAGCGAAGGGCATCGCCGTCCTGACCACCCGCGAGCCGGGCGGTTCGCCGGGTGCGGAGGAAATTCGCGCCCTGCTGGTCCAGGGCGAGCCGGGACGCTGGGATCCGCTCACCGAGACGCTTCTGCTCTATGCCGCGCGCGCCGACCATGTGCGCCGCGTGATCGGCCCGGCGTTGCTGGCGGGCAAATGGGTGATCTCCGATCGCTTCACCGACTCCACATATGTCTATCAGGGCATTGCCCGGGGCGTGCCGCGCGAAACCATCCGGCGCATCGATTCCATCGTGCTGGACGATTTCAAGCCCGATTTCACCCTGGTGCTGGATATCGATGTGGACACTGGCCTGAAGCGGGCGGGGTCGCGGGGCGGCACAGAAACCCGCTTCGAGAATTTCGACCGCGATTTCCACGAAAGACTGCGCCAAGGTTTCATCGACATCGCCAAGCGCCATCCCGACCGCTGCGCTTTGATCAATGCCGGCGGCGGCCAGGACGAAGTATCGGCTGCCATCTGGGCTGAGGTTTCCCGCCGTTATGACGTCTAGTCTTGGTTCTGATGTTGTGACGCGGTAGGGAAAGCCATGGCCAAACGCGCGCGCATCAGCGAATCCGACGACAGCGACCGACTCGAGGGTTATCCGCATCCCCGCGAGACCCAAAGCCTGGTCGGCCATGATGTGGCGCTGCGGCGCGCGGCCCGCGCCATCCGCAGCGGCAAGCCGCCCCAGGGCTGGCTGATCTCTGGCCCGCCGGGCATCGGCAAGGCCACCATGGCCTATCGCATCGCCCGCTATCTGCTGGCTTATGGCGCACGCGATATCGGCGCGGCCGATCTCTCGGTACCGGCGAACGATCCCAACGCCGTTCAAGTGAAGGCAGGCTCGCATCCGGGCCTTCTGGTCTTGAAGCGCGGCATCAACGAGCGAACCGGCAAGCCGATGACCGAATTGCCGGTGAGCGAAGTGCGCCGCCTGGCCGGCTTCTTCGGCCTGACCTCGGGCGCGGGCGGCTGGCGCGTCGCTATCGTCGATACCGCCGACGACATGAATGACAGCGCCGCCAATGCCATCCTTAAATTGCTGGAAGAGCCTCCGTCGCGGGCCATGCTGATCCTGCTCACCAACCGGCCGGGCCAGCTTCTTCCCACCATCCGCTCGCGCTGCCAGCGGCTGGATCTGAGGCCGCTGGATGAAAAGACCGTTGGCGATGCGTTGAAAATGCATCTGCCCGAGGCCGATGCGGAGGAACGCAAATCCCTGGCGCCGCTTTCCGGCGGCTCGATCGGCGCGGCCTTGGCGCTGGCGGACGGCGAGGGACGCGAACTGGCGGCGGAAGCCGACAAATTGATCGAGAGCGCGTCGGCCCCCGATGTGATCGCGCTTTTGGCTTTGGGCGACAGGCTCTGGCGCATCCGCGACGGGCTTTCGCGCTTCGGCGATTTCTTCACCGAGGCGCTGGCGGCGCGCATCCGCGCCCGGGCCCATCAATCGGCGCAGAACCTTAGAGCATGGACATCGCTGCTCTCCCGGCTGGAGGAGAATTTCGCCCGCGCCCGCGGGCTTAATCTGGAACCGCGCCAGACTGTGCTCAGCGCGGCGCGCGAACTGGCGGTGACCTCGCGCCGGGCGGGAGCGCTTTAATGTTGGTGGACAGTCACTGTCACCTGGATTTTCCCGAATATGCGGGAAAGCTGGACGACGTGGTGGCGCGGGCCCGCGATGCGGGCGTGGGCGCCTGTGTGAGCATCGGCACCGAACTCAAGCGTTTTCCCGGCGTGCGCGCGGTGGCCGAGCGTTTCGACAATGTCTGGTGCAGCGTGGGCGTCCATCCGCATGAGGCGCAGAATGAACTTCTGACCGATGACCAATTGCTTCTGGCCGAAACCCACCATCCCAAAGTCGTCGGCATCGGCGAAACCGGGCTGGATTATTTCTACGAACATTCACCCCGCGAAAAACAGCTCGCGAATTTCCGCGCCCATATCGCGGCGGGACGCGAAAGCGGGCTGCCCGTGATCGTGCACACCCGCGACGCCGACGATGACACCATCCGGGTGCTGGAAGAGGAAATGCAAAAGGGAGCGTTTTCGGGCCTGATCCATTGCTTCACCGGCACGCAAAAGCTGGCCGACGCGTCGCTGAGACTGGGGCTTTATATCTCCATCTCCGGCATCGCAACTTTCAAGAAATCCGAGGCGTTGCGCGACGTGATCAAGACCGTGCCGCTCGAGCGCTTGCTGGTGGAAACCGACGCGCCGTTCCTGGCGCCGGTGCCGCACCGCGGCCAGACCAACGAACCCGCCTTTGTCGTCCACACCGCCAAAATGCTGGCCGAGCTCAAAGGCGTGAGCGAGGAAGAGCTTGCGCGCATCACCACAGACAATTTCTTCCGCCTCTTTTCCAAAGTGAAACGCCCCACCCATGCCTGACATGCTTCAGCTTCGCATATTGGGCTGCGGCTCTTCCGGCGGCGTTCCGCGCCTGGGCGGCCCGGACGAGGCGGGCAATTGGGGCGTCTGCGATCCCACCAATCCCAAAAATCGCCGCCGCCGCTGCTCCATCCTGGTCAAGCGGATCTCCGGCGCGAGCGAAACGCGCGTGCTGGTGGACACATCGCCCGACATGCGCGAGCAGCTTCTGGATGCGCGCATTGGCAGGCTGGATAGCGTTCTCATCACCCACGATCACGCCGACCAGACGCATGGGATGGACGATCTGCGCGCCATCACGCTCAACGCCCACAAGCGCACCGATGTCTGGGCCGACAAGTCCAGTTGGGTCAGCCTGATGACCAAGTTCGGCTATTGCTTCATCCAGCCCAAGGGCAGCGATTACCCGCCCATCCTCAACGCGCACGAGATTGCCGAACCCTTCCAGCCCTTCGCGATTTCAGGCGCGGGCGGCGAGGTGCCTGTGCTGGCTTTCGGCCAGGGCCACGGCAGGGTGCGCAGCCTGGGTTTCCGATTCGGCTCCGTCGCTTATTCCAGCGATGTGGATGATTTGGATGAAGCCGCCTTCGCGGCGCTTGCCGGCGTGGAATGCTGGATCGTGGATGCGCTTCGCCGCACGCCCCATCCCAGCCACGCCCATCTGGAAAAGACTTTGTCGTGGATCGCGCGAGTAAAGCCCAAACGGGCGGTTCTCACCAACATGCATCTCGACATGGACTATGAAACCCTGAAGCGGGAGTTGCCGGCTGGCGTGGAGCCCGCTTTTGACGGGCAAAGCCTGGATTTCCTTACGCCATAAAGTTTACGCCGCTAACCCCGAACCATGCTATGATCCGCAAAGCAGGATTTCACAGGTTCGGGAGGATCATGATGAAAACTCTAGCTCTTCTTTCCGCCGCTTTCGCCCTCAGCGCCGTTTCAGCCGCCTTTGCCGTGCAAGGGCCCATGCCCAACACGGACAATCCGGGCGTGATCATGCTCTACGCCACCAACGCCGCGCAGCAATGCTTTAATTCGGCGCAGAACGGCGCGGATTTGAGATTCGGGCTGGAGCATTGCAACACGGCAGTCGTGGATCCCATGACCAGCTATCGCGCCCAGACCTTCGTCAATCGCGGCATCATCCGCTACGATCTGGGCGACGGCAGCGGAGCGCTGTCGGATTTCAACATCGCGCTCAACAACAATCCCACCTTGGGCGACGCCTATCTCAATCGCGCGCTGGTCCTGATCAGCGAAAAGAACCCGAGTGAAGCGCTGGCGGCGGTCAACCAGGGCATCGCGCTGGGCGCCACCAATCTCCAAATCGCCTATTACAGCCGTGGCGAGATCGAGGATGATGCCGGCCAGTATGACGCCGCCTATCGCGACTACAGGCAGGCCCTGGCGATCAAGCCGGATTATGCGCCGGCGCAGCGCCAGTTGGCGCGCTTCAAGGTTCTGCCAACCCAGTGAAAAAAGCTGCTGTCCTTCTGGGCGCGGCGCTTCTGCTGATCCCCGCCCATGCCCACGCGCTGGTGCAGGTGCTGGGCAATAGTCTTGCGCATGACTGTTTCCTGATCGCCAAGGCAGGGCACGAGCCGCTGGTGGGAATCGCGACCTGCGACGAAGCCCTGCGCGAAGCGGCTCTCAATCCCGACCAGCGCGCCGGCACCTATATCAATCGCGGGGTGATCAATGCGGCGTTGAACCGGAACGATGAAGCGATGCAGGATTATAATGAAGGTATCCGCATCAAGCCCGATCTGGGCGACGGCTATGTCGACCGTGGCGCGGCCCTGATCCACCTTAAGCGCTATGACGACGCGATGACCGACATCAACAAAGGCATCGCGCTGGGCCTCTCCTACGAGCATGTGGGCTATTACAATCGCGGCGTGGCGGAATTCTATATGGGGCGGATCAAGGAATCCTATTACGACTACAAAAAGGCGCTCGAGATCGCGCCCGATTTCACCCCGGCGGTCGAGCAACTCAAGAATTTTGTCGTCACCAAGGTGCCGGCGAGCAAAGAGTAAGGGCAGGGGACGGCTCGCCGTTTTGCCCGCGCGCTGCTATAAAGCGGCATGACCGCGCTCAATCTGGATGAATCCAAAGAACTGATCGGTCTTTACGAGAAGCTCACTTTGGCGGTGGAGCGGGCGTCTTCCGTCCTGCATATGCGCGGGCTGGATTCCGAGCAATTTGCGGTGGAGGACGTCAAATGCACGACGCTCTGGATCCGCATCCGCGCCCTGATCGAGAAGAGGCGGGCGTAATTCTTGACCAGCAACAAGCAGGAGATATCGCGATGGCCGATCCGCAGGAATTCGCCAAATATTATAAAGAGTATGTCGACAAGCTGAATTCGGCGTGGGAAGCGCTGGCCACCCACGGCATGGACTCGGTACAATTCACCCAGGCCGACGCGCGCGCCGGCGAAGCCTTCAAGACGCTCAAGGCCAAAAGCAAAAGCGGCCATTGGAGCGCGTAACGGCAAAGCTTCAACGGCCTTTTTGAAGCTTGCTCCGCTGCTTCGCGGGCTGGACCTTGTTGACCTTGTGATCGTGCGCGCGGCCGGCGTTGGCGTCGGGCGCGTGCGCCTTGGCCGCCTGCACCCGCTTCAGGGCCGCTTCGGCACGGCGTTTCATGTCTTTGGCGCTGGAGTCGTTATCTTTCATCAGGGGTGGGTAGCATGGCTGATCCAGGTTGGGAAATTGGCCGAGCTTTGACCGAATTGCGGTCCTTGCCGCGCCATGCCAAAGACTCAAGACCAAAGCCAAGACGGAGTTCCAAGCGGGATGCCCAAACTTCCACCCAAGCCAATCACGCCCAAGGCCAAAGATAAGCCGCATCTTGCCCGCCCGACCACCAAGGCGGAACAGGCAGCCTTAAAGCGTGTCGATAAGATGGTGATCAAGCGAATGCGCAAACGCTGATCCTGGCCTTGAAGACAATCCCCGCGTTGAAGCGCCGCCTTCGGCAAGCGCTGCAGTATATCGCCCATCCGATCTCCCGATGGGAGCGATTA
Source organism: Rhizomicrobium sp. (assembly GCA_036271455.1). Classification (GTDB taxonomy): domain Bacteria; phylum Pseudomonadota; class Alphaproteobacteria; order Micropepsales; family Micropepsaceae; genus Rhizomicrobium. Next base: position 1,207 of record DATBAP010000085.1, on the reverse strand, counting down.
TATGCCACCGAAAATCCGTGGCGCTTTGATATCCCGAGCGAAATCTACCGCTTCGAGGAAACCAACCGCATCATCCGCCAGAGGGTGGGTCCGGTCGAAACGATCCTTGAGATCGGCTCGGGCGAGGGCGACCAGACCAAGTGGCTGTTGAAATTGGCTGACAGGGTTGAAGGCATCGACATCAGCCCGACCGCAATCGAGCGCGCCCGCAGCAGATTCGCCAACAACCCAAAGGCCAGTTTCTCGGCCGGAAGGCTGCCGGATATCGGCGTTGGCGAACGCTTCGACCTGGTGACGGCGTTCGAAATTATTTATTACGTGAAGGATATCCCCCGCGCGCTCGAGATGATGGACCGGCTGGGCCAGCGGCGCATCGTCAGTGTGCATTGGCCGCAAGTGCGTGTGCTCGACGAATTTCTCTTCCCGACGCGCAACGCCTCACGGCAGGTCATTACTTGGGAGGATAAGCCGCGCTGGCTGGTGGCATGGTGGTAGCAACTGGAACCCGAAAGGAGCTATCCTGCACGCTGCGTTTGGCTTCGGGGGGCCGCGATGAGTTCAGCAGCCGCACGGCGGGGCATATCTTGCAATCATTGCCATCACTCTTTTACCCTTAAAGATGTCGGAATTGAATCGGGCGCCAAGATGGAAGCGCTGCCCGATCCATTCCCCCTGAAATGCCCGCTTTGCGGCGAAGATGGCGTCTATTCCAAAGCCTCCATTGGCAGCATTGTATCCGCGGGCCTCCGTCTCATGGCGAGAAATGCCGATGAAGACCCGTGAGCCTTGGGGCAGGGTTGGGTGGACCGATAAGGCTTGGGAGACTTGCATATGGCAGATGCTGACCGCGAAATCGCGAAGCGAATGCTGCAATACAGAGTTCTTTTCGACGGCGAGATTAAAAAGGCCGAGGAATTGGGCGCGCAGGCGCAGGCCGTCAGAGCGCGCATCAGCGCCCAGAATGCGCGCGTGGATCAGGGCCTGCCGACGCCGGATGCGTGTCCGGATTGCTGGGTGCAGCACGGAAAGAAAATCACGGTCGTGCCCAGAGTGTCCCAGAAGCACGATAAATTCGACCGTTGGGGTTGTCCGAGTTGCGGCTGGTTTTTCGACGTTCTGACGCGATAGCTCAACCTTGATAGCGGCTGAACAGCCAGATCAAGAGCGCCGCCAGAGCTATCAAAATGGCAATGTGGGCAGGGGTCAG
>DATBAP010000084.1:0-24889 GCA_036271455.1 Rhizomicrobium sp. | reverse complement strand
ATTTAGGAATTAAAAATTCGAAAACCGGCCGCAAGGGCTTCGGCGTGGCATTTTTGTTCGCGAAGCAAACAAAAATGGTGGGCGCGACAGGGATTGAACCTGTGACCCCTCCCGTGTGAAGGGAGTGCTCTCCCGCTGAGCTACGCACCCTTTGTCCAAGGGGAGCAACGCCTTAAGGACCGGCGGCGAGACTGTCAAGTTGGCTGGATCAACGGCCTCAAGGTGCCATGAATAAAGGCTAGTCGCATCAAGCGACTAACGGCAGGTCGATCCAGAAGCGGGTCTGGCGGCCGGGGATGCTCTCGAAATCGATGCGCCCGCCCTGCTTTTCCGCCAGCACCTTGGCGACGGAGAGGCCCAGCATCGCGCCAGGCACCTGGCGGCCGCCGCCTTCCGAGCCGAACGGCTTGAAGATGGAGTCGCGTTCCCGCATCGGGATGCCGGGACCGGAATTGGAAATTTCGATCCGGCCGAAGCCGTCACCCAGCCGCGAGGCGCGCACCCGGATGGGCGAATGATTGTCGCCATATTTGTAGGAATTGGCGATCAGATTGTTGAGGATCTGCGCCAGCCGCTGCGGATCGGCCTGGATTACCATGTCCTCGATCTTGTCCATCACCACCGGCTTGCCGCCCAGCGCCGCTTCCTGGCGGATGGCGCTGATGCAGCTTTTGAGCGTGGGCCCGACTTCCACTTCCTCGGGCACGATGGAGAGATCGTCGGCCGCGGCGCGGGTGATGTCGAGCAAATCGCCATAGAGCCGCTGCAGCAATTCGCCGTTATGGGCCACGATATGGGCGAATTCCTGGGCCCGCGCGGTCGACAATTCACCCGATTCCAGCATGCTGGAAAAGCCGATGATGGCGGTGAGCGGTCCGCGCGCTTCCGCGCTCACATGGCTGAGAAGCTCGTTCTTGAAGCGCGAGGCGCGCACCGCGCGGCGGCGATGGCGCTCGACAATGGCGAGATAAAGGTCGCGCTCGTTGAGGAACATGGCGGTGCGCGCGGTGATCACCGAGAGAACCGCGAGGAACACCTGGGCGAGTACAATGTTGTCTGCCGATACCCCGCGCTTAGTGAAGACGATCGCCACCACCATGAACAAAGCCGTCGCCGAACCCAGAAGGCGAAAACGCACCGTCGCCGCCAGCGCCGCCGGAATGATCAGGATGGCCAGCGGCCGCTCATAGTAGCTCAACGAGACCAGGCTTATGCCCAGCAGCGCAATGAATACCACCAGCGCCTCGAGCCAACGCTTTCGCAATTGCAGCTTGTTGAATTGGTGCCACGACAAGTTCAGGCCGAACGGCAGGATGATGAAGAATGCCAGTACATGGGTCGCGAACCAATGAAGGCCATCGGCCTGCCAGTTGGCCCGGCCCAGCATCGTGATACAGGCTTGCGCCAACAGCCCGCCCAGCGCGCAGGGCGCGATCATCGCCAGAATGCCGAATTTCAGGGCGTCGCCCATATCGCGCACCCGTTTGGGCGCCAGCCGGCGGATCGCGAACACGGCCGCCAGCACTTCGATAGTAGTGACGAAACACAAGCCCCATCCCAGTGCGCCCAGGGTGCGGCCGGTGAAACTGATGGTGGCTTCACCCAGGAAGACGGCGGCCAGCATGGCGATGGCGGTGGCGCGGTTGCGCGAGAACCGCACGATCATCACTACGGCGAAAGCGGTGGGTGGCCAGATCAGCGCCTGGCCATTATGGCCGGGACCGCTGACGAAAATGCCGGCATAACCGAGGATGACAAAGCCGGCATAGGTGATGAGCGCCAGCCACAGGGAACGGAAAGTGGGCGCTCCGACGGAGTCCTTCAACGCAACCGACGTCATCGCACAATGCCCCCCGGCGAATGACTTTACTTTCTTCTTTTCGCCCAGTCTCGAATCATGGACGGGCCATGACGCCTTCCAGGATAGACCCTTGCCGCGAAGGGAGGGTTAAAAAATTCAAGCATAGCGCGCATGCAAACGGCCCAAAGCCTCGGGCAGGGCTGTAAATTCGTCCAACACAATGTCGGCGCCCAGCGAGGCCGCCGGCACCGGGGTATAGCCATAGGACATCAGGATGCAGGGCACACGAGCCGCCCGCGCGGTGTGAAGGTCGGTGACCGAATCCCCGATCATCACCGCGTGATCCATGGCCCCGCCCGAGGCCTCCACCACGTCGTGGAAGATGCGGGGATCGGGTTTGACATAGGATTTGAAGCCCGCGCCATAGATGGCGGTGAAGAAGGGGGCGAGCCCCAGCCTGTCCAACAATGGCCCCGCCATGGCATGGGGCTTGTTGGTGAGCACGCCCAGGATCGCGCCCTTTTGCTTCAGTTCGCTCAGCGTCTGGGCCACCCCGGCAAAGGGTCGGCTATGGTCAGCCAGGTGCGCGCCATAATCGGCGAGGAAGAGTTCGACCAGGGCGGGCATATCTGCCGGGCTGGGCTCGCCTCCGGTGGCGGCAAAGGCCTGGGTAATGAGCGATTTGGCGCCGAACCCAACCATGTGGTGGAGGGTAGCAGGGTCTATGGCGGGACGGCCGCGCGCCGCCAGAACGGCGTTGGCGGCATTCAGCAGGTCGGGCGCGGTATCGACCAGGGTGCCGTCCAAATCAAAGATCAAAGTGGCGGTCATGGAGCCAGACGAGAGAGAATCGCCGCACTATATAGGCGTGATCGGGGAAGGCTTGGCGGTTTTCCTCATGCTTTGCGCGCAATAAAGGGTCGCAATTCGTCAGTTCCACTTATCGAGGCGGAGACGTACCGGAAAACATGGACAGGGCAGCTATTGTTCTCGCAGCCGGTGCCGGCACGCGGATGAAATCCGCGACGCCCAAAGTGCTGCACCAGGTGGCAGGCTTGCCGATCCTGGGGCACGTCATCACTGGCCTGAAAGGCGCCGGCGTCAGCCGCATCGTGGTGGTGACCGCCCCCGGCGCCGACCAGGTGCGCGCCTATGCCACCAGCCTGGGGGCCGACAGTGTGGTCCAGGACAAGCAATTGGGCACCGGCCATGCCGCGGCGGCGGCGGCGCCCGCGCTGAAGAATTTCAAGGGCGAGGTTATGGTTGCTTATGGCGACATGCCGCTGCTCACCGGAGAGGCGTTCGCGGCGGCGTTTGCCGCCCGGCCCAAGGACGGACTTGCCATCGTCGCCTTCCACGCCGCCGATCCTGGCGCTTATGGCCGCGTGCTGCTGGACAAGGACGGGATACTGGACCGGATCGTGGAGTTCAAGGACGCGACGGCCGCCGAACGCAAGACCGATCTCTGCAATGCCGGGCTGATGGTGGCGGAGGCGGAAAGATTCTTCGCTCTTGCAGCCAAGCTGGACAACAAGAACGCGCAAGGCGAATTCTATCTCACGGATATTCCCACACTGGCGAAACAAGACGGCGCGCGCTGCGCGGTGGCGTTGATCGGAGAAACCGAGGCGCTGGGCGTCAATAGCCGCGCCGAATTGGCGCAAGCGGAACGGCGGATGCAGGATCGCTTGCGGGGCAAGGCGCTGGCCGCCGGTGTCACCATGACCGCGCCGGAGACGGTATTCCTTTCGCACGACACGGTGCTGCAGGCCGATGTGGAGATCGAACCCTTTGTGGTGTTGGGCGTGGGCGTCACAGTGAAAAGCGGTGCGCGGATCAGAAGCCATAGCCATCTGGAAGGCGCCGTCGTCGAGGCCCGCGCCATCATCGGGCCGTTTGCGCGGCTGCGTCCAGGTGCGGTGATCGGCGAAGACTCCCATATCGGCAATTTCGTGGAAGTGAAGAACTCGGCCATCGGCAAGGGCACCAAGGCCAATCATCTTGCCTATCTGGGCGATGCGACGGTGGGCGCGGAGGTCAATATCGGCGCGGGCACCATCACCTGCAATTATGACGGCTTCGGCAAATACAAGACCGAAATCGGCGACGGCGCCTTCATCGGCTCCGACACCGCGCTGGTGGCGCCGGTCAAAGTGGGTGCGGGCGCGATCACGGGCGCGGGCTCGGTGATCACCAAAGATGTGGCCCCCGACGCGCTGGCGGTGGCGCGTGGGAACCAAACCGAAAAGCCCGGCTGGGCGAAACTCTTCCGCGACCTCAAACGCAAGAAGCGGGATCAGACCTAATGTGCGGCATCGTCGGCATCGCGGGCAGGGGCGACGCGGCTCCGCTGATCCTGGAAGCGCTGAAGCGCCTGGAATATCGCGGCTATGATTCCGCCGGCATCGCCACTCTGGTGGGCGGGAAGATCGAACGTCGCCGCGCGCCCGGCAAGCTATCGAAACTGGAATCCGTGCTGAAGGACCAGCCGCTGCCGGGCCGGACCGGCATCGGCCATACGCGCTGGGCCACCCATGGCGCGCCCACCGAAAGCAATGCCCATCCGCATGCCACCCCGCGCGTGGCCATCGTTCATAACGGCATCATCGAGAATTTCCGCGAGCTGCGCGACGAACTGATCGCCAAGGGCCACACCTTTGAATCCCAAACCGACAGCGAAGTGGCCGCCCATCTGGTCACCGCCAATATGGATTCCGGGATGGCGCCCGACGCGGCCGCCAAGGCGGCGGTGGCGCGGCTGACCGGCGCTTATTCCATCGCCATGATCTTCCGCGATCACGAAGGCCTGCTGGTGGGTGCGCGCAAGGGTGCGCCCATGGCGGTGGGCTATGCAGAACAGGAATCCTATCTGGGTTCGGATGCGTTCGCGCTGGCGCCTTTCACCAATCGCGTGGCCTATCTGGAAGACGGCGACGTCGCGGTGATCCGCGGCAACCAGGTGGCGATCTTCGATGCCGCGGGCCGCCCCGCCAATCGTGAGATCAAGATCACCACGGCTTCGGCGGCGCTGGTGGACAAGGCCGGCCACAGTCACTTCATGGCCAAGGAAATCCATGAACAGCCGGAAGTGATCGGACATACCCTGGCACATTATCTCGATCCCGCCGGGCCATCGGTGCGCCATTATGGTGTGGGACTGCGCGCCGCGCTCACCAAGGCGTCGCGGCTCACCATCTCGGCCTGCGGCACCGCTTATTACGCGGGCATGGTGGGCAAATACTGGTTCGAGAAGCTGGCGGCGCTGCCGGTGGAATCCGACGTGGCGTCGGAACTGCGCTATCGCGATCCGGTATACCCCAAGGACGGGGCGGCTTTGTTTGTGTCGCAATCGGGCGAGACCGCCGACACTTTGGCGGCGCTGCGGGAAGCCAAGGCCAAAGGCCAGATCACCATCGCGGTGGTGAATGTGGCGGAAAGCTCGATCGCCCGCGAAGCCGACATCGTGCTTCCGACCTATGCGGGCCCTGAGATCGGCGTGGCTTCGACCAAGGCTTTCACCTGCCAATTGGCGGCGCTGGCCGCGTTCGCCATCGCCGCGGGCGTGGCGCGCGGGCGGCTCAGCGAAAGCGAAGAGAAGAAGCTCTGCACCGCGCTGTTGGAAGCGCCGCGCCATATCGCGGAGTTCTTGAAACAGGAAGCCAAGGTGAAGGCGCTGGGCGAGGAAATCGCCAAGGCCACCGACGTTCTTTATATGGGCCGGGGGCAGAGCTTTCCGCTGGCGCTGGAAGGCGCGCTCAAGCTCAAGGAAATTTCCTACATCCACGCCGAAGGTTATGCTGCGGGTGAGATGAAGCATGGTCCCATCGCATTGATTGACGATAAAGTGCCGATCATCGTGATCGCGCCGCATGACGCGCTGTATGAGAAAACTGTCTCGAACATGCACGAAGTGATGGCGCGGGGCGGCAAGGTGCTGCTGATTTCCGATGCGCGGGGCGTGAAGGAAGCCGGCCCGGTCTGGGCCAGCATTACCGTGCCCGACGCCGATCCGTTCCTGGCCCCACTGATATATGCCCTGCCAGTGCAGCTTTTGGCCTATCACGCCGCCATCGCCAAAGGCACCGACGTGGATCAGCCGAGGAATCTCGCGAAGTCCGTCACCGTCGAATAGGGCTTACTCCACCGGGCCTTCGATGGTGACATGCAACGCTTCCAACCGCTCCAGCACGCCGTTCTTGCGCAGCAGCGGTCCGATATCGATCACGGCGATGGTCTTGCCCGGTTTGTTGAGAGCGTCATTGATCGCGGCGGTGTAATCGGCGGCGTCGCGCTCGGCGATGTCGGCCACGGAATGGACCGCCGCGATCACGCAATTGGCCAGCCGCGATTCGCCATAATTGGCTTTCACGGCCCTGATGTCGCCCACCGTCCAGGCATCGGCGGCGGCCTTTGCATGGCTCAAATCCCAATCTGCGTCATCCACCGATTGGCCCAGACAGACTTGTTGCTGCTCGGGTGTGAGTTTGAGCACGTCTCTAGCCGCATCCAGCACTTCATATTTTGCAACCGGCGCGCTGGGCACATGCTTGCTCTGCGCCAGGCGGCGGATGGTGTCGCGCGGCTCGTCGCGGCTGAGATCGAGCTTATCCTGCACATCTTCCTGGATGCGCAGCGCTGCGCGCAGCGGCGTATCGGTGCGGTAATGCTCCACATCGCGCCCGAGTTTTTCACGGACGGCGGCAAAGCGGGGCTCGATATCGGCGGGCAGGGTGGCTTCCAAACTCTGGCCGCGCGGCAGGCTGAATTTGCTGCCATTGGTGAGCAGAAACCACGCGCCCTCGAACAGGCCGATAGATGGCCGCGGCGGCATCACAATCGCGCGCACGCCCTCCAAAAGTTCGGCCAGATAATCCTTATTCCATTTGAGGCCATCGGGCATGGCGCCCACCGTGCCCAGAATCCAGACTTCGGAATCGCCCCTTGTGAGATGCCAGACCGCGGGACCGGGCTTGGCCTCAACTTCCACCACTTCGGGCGTGCCCCAATTTTGCTGCGGCGGATTCTCCTGAGCCTGGGCGGCAAGCGGCAGAAGCGCACATGACAGCGCGATAATCTTTGCGAGGTGTCTTGGCCGGTTCATGCCCTCTTAGTATGGTCGAGAGTGATGACCGACCTCAATGCTCTCAAACGTGCCGCCGCCGCCAAGGCGCTGGAATACGTGGTGGACGGGATGAAGCTGGGGCTGGGCTCCGGCTCGACCGCGGAATTATTCGTGGAGATGCTGGCGCCTCGGGTCCGGGGCGGACAGAAACTGCTTTGCGTGCCCACCTCGGAGCGCACCGCGGAAAAGGCCAGGAAGCTGGGCATCACCATGGCTAGCCTGGACGATCTGGCGCCGCTTGACCTTACCGTGGACGGCGCCGACGAAGCCGACCGGAATCTGGATCTGATCAAGGGCGGCGGCGGCATGCTGCTGCGCGAGAAGATCGTGGCCGCGTCGTCCAAGAAGATGATCGTGATCGCGGACGAGACCAAGATGGTGCCGCGGCTGGGGAAATTTCCCCTGCCGGTCGAGGTGGTAGAGTTCGGCCACAAAGCGACGGCGGCGCGCCTGGTCAAGGCGCTGGAAGCACTGGGCCACGTCCAGCCGCAGCTTCGCCTGCGCCAGGCCGAGGATGAACCGTTCAAGACCGATTGCGGCAATGTGATCTATGACTGTCATCTGGGCGCGATCCAGAACGCGGCCAAACTGGGCAGCGCGATCCATGCCGTGCCGGGCGTGGTCGAGCATGGATTGTTCGTCGGCATCGCCACCATGCTTCTGGTCGCGACCCCCGGCGAAGTCGAAGTGATAAACAAATAAGCCTGTAGCGCGGGCGCTTAGCCTCCTCGTCTTGAGCCTGTCGAAAGATGAGGAGCGTGCGGACGGATTTTGCAATTCTCATGCTTCGACAAGCTCAGCATGAGGAGATCGGGCTGAGGACCTATGAACTACGATTTTGACCTCTTCGTCATTGGCGGAGGTTCCGGAGGAGTTCGCGCCTCCCGCATGGCGGCGATGACCGGCGCGCGCGTGGCGCTGGCCGAGGAATACCGCATGGGCGGCACCTGTGTGATCCGCGGCTGCATTCCCAAAAAGCTGATGGTCTATGCCAGCCAATTCTCCGAGAATTTCATGGATGCGCCCGGCTATGGCTGGACCATTCCCGGCACGCCCAGCTTCGATTGGCCGACTTTCATCGCCAACAAGGACCGCGAGATCACACGGCTGGAAGGCCTTTACACCCAGAATGTGAAAGCCGCCGGCGTCACAATCTTTTCCGACCGGGCCGTGTTCGAGGACGAGCATACCCTGCTGCTGGTCAATGGGCAGAAACGCGTGACGGCGGACAAGATCCTGATCGCCACCGGCAACCGGCCCACCCGCGAGATGGGCACCTCTCATGTGATCCCCGGCGGCGAGCTCTGCATCACTTCCAACGAAGCGTTTCATCTCGACAAGCTGCCCAAGCGCATTTTGGTCGCGGGGGGCGGCTATATCGCGCTGGAGTTCGCGCACATCTTCCATGGCTTGGGCAGCCATGTGAGCCTGGTCTATCGCGGCGAAAAGCCACTCCGCGGTTTCGACAACGACATGCGCGACGCGCTGTGCGAGTCCATGAAATCGCGCGGGCTGGAGGTGCTGCTGGGCTGCGAATTCGCCAAGGTGGAGAAACGCGGCAATTCCTTGCACGCTGAAACCAACAGCGGCGCCACCATCGAATGCGATCAGATCCTGCTTGCCATTGGCCGCCAGCCCAACACCGACGCCGTGCATGTGGAGAAGGCGGGCGTGGAATTGGGCAAGAAGGGCGAGGTGGTGGTGGACGAATATTCTCGCACCAGCGCGCCCCACATCTGGGCCATCGGCGACGTCACCAACCGGCTGCAACTGACGCCGGTTGCGATCCACGAAGCGATGTGCTTCGTCGAAACCGCGTTCAAGAACAATCCCACCAAGCCCGACCATCTCCATGTGCCCAGCGCCGTCTTCACCACACCGGAATTGGCGGTGGCAGGCATGTCGGAGGAAAAGGCCCTGGGCCTTGGCCATAGCGTCGATATCTACAAGTCCAGCTTCCGCCCGCTGTTGCACACGCTGGGCGGGCGGCCGGTGCGCACTCTGATGAAGATGGTGGTGGATGCCTGGACCGACAAAGTGCTGGGCGTACACATCTTCGGCGATCACGCCGCCGAGATCATCCAGCTTGCGGCGGTGACGCTCAAGATGGGCGCGACCAAGGCCCAGTTCGACGCCACTATCGCGCTTCACCCCACCGCCGCCGAGGAATTGGTGACGATGCGGGCCAAGGCCTACAGCAAGGCGCCTTGATCGCCACGGTCAGTGAATGCTGGCGGCGGCGACGGCGATGGCGGCGCGCTTGCTGATGCGGGCCTTGGAGAAACTGGTGACATCGAAATAGATCGTTCTCACGCGCACATAGCTGTTGAAAGCATTATTCTCGATATCGATTGCCGTGACCGTGTCGTAGAAATGCCCATCGGCGCCGCGCACTTCGGTCTGGCGGCCGCGAAGCTGGTAGTGCTTATGCACAAGCACGCGGTTCTCTTCCTCCTGGGTATTCACCACATAGGCGGTCTTCTCGCTTTCGCCGTCACCGCTGGCGAGAATGGAATCGGTGAGGCCATCGGCGATATCGGATTCGATATGCGCCTTGGCGCGGTCGGTATCCTCCAGGCAGTCGTGACGCAGTTCGTGCGCCTCCGAGACCGTGAAATTGAGCTTGAGCAGATCGTCGGTGGCCGACATCGCGGTGGCGCAATCGCCGCCTTTCTTGGCCGCCACCGCCTGCTGCAAAAGGCTCAGCACCTGCGGACTGTAAAAATCCCAATGCTCGCTATAGATATAGGCGGCGCGCAACGCCGTGTAATCGATCTTCTTGTCGCCGGCCTCGACGCGCGCCACCAGATCGGCGAAACGATCCTGATATTGCTTGCGTTCCGCGACCAGGGTGGCCACCTGGCTGGGATCAAGATCGCGATCGCCCTCGGCATGGCGGATACAGGCGCTGTTCTGCCAACTGGCGTCGAAATGATCGCTGGTGAATTTGATCGTCCCGGGTAGCCCGCCGATCTCGAAAGATCCGGTGCCATCCGCTTCCACCTTGCCGGTCACGAGCCTCTGGTTGCCCGGATTGCGCACTTGGCCGGTGATGGCGCCGTCCGCCACCAACAAAGTCATGGTCGAGGTGTAGTTGCAGCGGTTCTGCGCCGGGATGTCGGCGACCCACTTGCCGTCAGAGGGCGCCGCGAGTGCGGAAAGCGCGCTGGCGGCCCAGAAAAAACCCGTCAGCAGCAGGAAGGAAGGGCGCATGTTTCTATCCCTGTTCATTATGGTTCAATGCAATGACTCCGCGACGACCGCCACCGCCGCTGCGCGGCTCAGCCGCCCGGCGACGAAGGCGCTGACGTCGAAATAGACTTTTTGGAGCGTGACGCCGTCCTTGAGCGAGACGCCGTCGAGAAGCTCGTAATAATGGCCGTTGGCGCCGCGGACCTGGGTCTCCTGGGTCTTGAGCTGGATGCTGCGGTTGGCCAGTACGTCGCGCTCTTCCCGCGCCGTGCTCACCACATAGGCGGTGGCTTCGCTATTGCCGTCGCCCGATTGCATCAGTGAGCGGACCAAGCCGTTGGCGACCCCGTCTTCGATCGCGGCGCGATGGGGATCGCCGGTCTTCAAGCAATCGGAGCGCAACGCATGGGCGCCGTCGATGGTGAAGTCATATTTGAGCACCTGACCCAGCAGGGCCATCGCCTGGGCGCAGTCCTTGCCTTTCACCGCGCCGTTGGCTTCCTGCACCAGCGCGTCGGTCCGGTTGCCGTAGGGGTTCCAATATTCCGTATAAGGATAAAGCGCGCGCAGCGCGGAATAGTCCACCGTCTCGCCGGCTTCGGCTGCCCCGGTCAGTTCGGCGAAGCGGGACTGCTTCTTTTGCCGCTCACCCACCATCCGGGCATTGTCGGCATCGGTCGGCGCGCGGTCGCCCATCACATGGTGCTGGCCGCATTTGGGCGTGATGTAATTGACTTCGAAATGATCGCCGCTGAAGCGGATGGTGCCGGTATCGTGCCCGAACGAGATCGGCCCCGTGCCGTCGTCTTCCAGCGTGCCGCGGAACATGGCGTGGCGGTTCGGAATCTGGCCGATCACCGTGTCGCCCACCACCGTGACATTCATCACCGCCGTCCCGCAGCCCGGCCCGGCTTCGGGCGGCATCTCGGCGATCCAGCGGCCGTCGAACGGCGCCGCCGATGCCGGTGCAGCCAGCGGCAAAAGCCCCAGTAGGATCGCCGCGGACAGGGACATCAAGCGCATGAATCCTCCACTCATTGCGGTTGCGCCAGGATGGTGACGGAGCCGTCGCTGACCGCTGACATCGTACCCACCACCGGTTTCCTGGCTTTGCTGCCCGCACCCATCACGGGAATGACAGTGGGAAGCACCACCGCCTGCGGCTCGTCGAGCAGCGCGCGGGGATTATAGCTGGGCGAGTCGAGATTGGCGGCGGCGGCTTTGGGTCTGGGGGCAGCGCGGCCGGCCGGAGGGGTCGCCGAGAGGGGCTGCGGCGCCGGTTGCACGGCGGCTTCCCCCAGATAGGGTGGCAGAGGCTTATCGAGCGGCGCCATCACCGGCAGGCGCATGGCCTGGGTGGGCGCCACCTCCGCATGGGCGGTGGCGAAGGCGAATGACAAGGGTGCCAAAAGAATGATCGCCGCGGCGCGCAGCGGAAGGCTCACGGCGCGGTGCGGCGGCTCCGACAAAATGTGATCGACGCGGGCGAGAAGGCCTGCCTTGCGCGCCATCGCCGTCAAGGCTTCGGTGCGGCCCCGGAGCGAAACTTCCACCAGGATCGCCGCGTAAGAGGCGCGGTCTTCAACGGTCTGGATTGCCGCTTCGTCGCACGCCGTCTCGGCCAATTCTTCCAGCCGCGCGGTCAGCCACCAGGCCAGCGGATTGAACCAGAAGATGGCGCGATAGAGGCGGGCCATCAATTGCAGGAAGAAATCGCCGCGGCGGACATGCGTGGCTTCGTGGGCGATGATGGCGTTGCGTTTGGCCTCGGGCCATTCGCGCCAATCGGCAGGAAGAAGAATGATGAAGCCCAAAGAGTAGGGACTCTCCACCACCTCGCTGGTGCGGATGTCGTGGCCCTGCGCCCAAGCCTCGGTCACGTTTCGCGCATTGCGGCAAAGCCGCCAGGAGAGGATCAATCCCGTCGCCAGCCGCGCCAGATTCCACAGGACTATGGCGGCATAGACCAGCTGCGCCAGGCGCATGGCATGGAGGGAGAGCCAGGAGGCTTGGGTTCCGATGTTTTCGGTGGGGACGGCAAAATACAGCGTATCCTCGTTCGCCGTCCACCATTGCCCCAGATGCAGCGCCGGCCCGTCTTGCCGCAATGGCGCGAAGAACGGCATCGCCACCGCCGCCAGCAGCACACAGGTCCAGACCATGGTTTCGGTCGCGGGGTCTTTCAGCCGGACCAGCTTCAATGCGGCCCATACGCACAATCCCAACAAGGCGGACCGCAATGCCGATTCCAGGATGAGGAAAAGCATGATGGCCGCCTATCTCTTGCGCGTCTTCGCCTTGGCGATGCGGTCCGACAACATTTTGAGCTGCTTCGCATCCAGCGACTGATTGTCCACCAACCCAACCAGCATTTCTTCCAGCGAGCCGTCGCAGAACCAGTTCACGATGCGCTGTACCGCCTTGGCGGCGACGGCGCCGCGCTGCTCGGCCGCGGCGAAGATATAGGTGCGGCCTTCCACCGTGTGCGTCACATAGCCTTTGTCTTCCAGGCGGCGCAGCACTGTGCGGACGGTGGATTCCTTCAATTTGCGGGAAAGTTTCTCGCGCACCGCCTCGGCGGTGAGGGGGCCGTCTTCCCAGACGCGCTGCATCACTTCGCGTTCGAGTTCGCCAAGATCGGGCAGTGTGTCGGACATGGCCCCTTCCCTCAATGCTACGAACTGTAGCACATGCGCGGGAACCGTCAAGATGGCACGCGCATCGCCGCCGCTTTGCCGCGCGATTTCAGGGCCGCGCCGCTGAAAACCGGCTTGCTGGTAAAGGCTTGGCCAATCGCCTATATCCCAGGCCGATCATGAGGGAGACGCGCGTGGCCCAGCCTTGGACCCCGCAAAGCTGGCAGGATAAGCCCATCCGTCAGGTGCCGGACTATCCGGACCGGGCGGCGCTGGACCGCGCCCTGGGGCAACTCAAGACTCACCCTCCTTTGGTATTCGCGGGCGAGGCGCGCAACCTGATGGCCGGCCTGGCCCAGGTGAGCGAAGGCAAGGCGTTCCTGCTGCAGGGCGGCGACTGCGCCGAAAGCTTCGCCGAATTCCATCCCGACAATATCCGCGACACGTTCCGTGTGCTGTTGCAGATGGCGGTGGTCTTGACCTTCGCCGCCGGCGTGCCGGTGGTGAAAGTGGGCCGCATCGCCGGCCAATATGCCAAGCCGCGCTCCGACGATTTCGAGACCCAGAACGGCGTCACGCTGCCTTCCTATCGCGGCGACAATATCAACGGCCAGGAATTTACGCTTGAAGCGCGCACGCCCGATCCACAGCGGCTGATTCAGGCCAATGCTCACGCGGCGGCGACACTCAATCTTCTGCGCGCCTTCGCTTCAGGTGGTTATGCCGATCTGCACAATGTCCATCGCTGGATGCTGGGCTTCATCGATGACAGTCCGGCGGGCGAGCAATATAAAGAGCTTGCCCAACGCATCAGCGAGACGCTGGACTTCATGGCGGCATGCGGCATCACATCTGGTTCCGTGCCGCAATTGCGTGGCACCGATTTCTACACCAGCCATGAAGGTTTGCTGCTGGCTTACGAGCAGGCCATGACGCGCGTCGATTCCACCAGCGGCGACTGGTACGACACTTCAGCGCACATGATCTGGATCGGCGATCGCACCCGCCAGATGGACGGCGCCCATGTCGAATTCTGCCGCGGCATCAAGAATCCGATCGGCTTGAAATGCGGGCCCGGCCTGGATGCCGACGAGTTGCTGCGCCTGATCGCGGTGCTCAACCCGGCCAACATTCCGGGCCGCCTCACCCTGATCGCCCGCTTCGGCTCGGACAAGGTGGCGGAGAAATTGCCGCCTCTGGTGCGCGCAGTGAAGCGGGAAGGGGCCAAAGTGGTGTGGTCGTGCGATCCCATGCACGGCAACACCATCAAGCTCAAATCCGGCTACAAGACCCGGCCGGTGGACCGCATCCTGGAAGAGGTGCGCAGCTTCTTCGCCGTCCACCGCGCCGAAGGCACCCATGCCGGCGGCGTGCATTTCGAAATGACCGGCCAGGACGTCACCGAATGTCTGGGCGGGGCACAAGCGATCAAGGAATTGGATCTCCAGTCGCGTTACCAGACCGCCTGCGATCCCAGGCTCAACGCCAGTCAGGCGTTGGAGCTGGCCTTTTTGATCGCCCAGGGCATCCGCGCCGAGCGCATCAAGGATTCCGCTCTTGCCGCGTCGGCCTAAGATAAAACACCGGGACGCGCCGTAATGGGGATCGCCCGGCTTCTGGCAAAAGGTTGGATCGTCTTCTGTCTCTTTGCCGGGGCGCATGCGCTGCGCCTGGCGCTGATCAGCGGGCAGCCGCTGCCCCCGTCATTGTTCATGATCGGCATCTGCGTGATCCTGTTCGCCGCCATGGGCCTTTTGTTCGCGGGCGGCTTCGGCGTCTCGGCCGGATTGCCCGGCACCTCGTTCAAGGCGCGGCTGGGATTTCATCATGTCATGCCCGGCTTCAACGAGATCGTGTTCCTTCTCTTCGTCTGCCTGTCCTTTGCCAACCAGGCCTGGTTCGCGCCGCTCGTTCTGCACGGCAATGTGGTGGGACCGCTGGAACAGGCGATCTATTTCGTCGTTCCCGGCCAGCGCGCGCTGGTCCAGGCGCTCGACGTCTGCAGCCTGGATGGCGGGCGCATCTTCGCCGCCGCCTTTGCCTGGCTGCTGGCGGTGATCTTCCTGGCCTCGACCTGCTCGCGGCTCAAATTGCAGGCGGGCATCATCAGGCTGGAACGCAACACGCGGCCGGAAGGGCTGGAACCTTCGATCCGCGCCTTTTGCCTGGGCGTGGTGGCGGTGGTGGGCATGCAATTCCTGTTCGTGGGCTCGGCCTATCCCTGGCTCAATTGCAGCGCTTTCGACAACATCACCGGGGCGCTGCTGATCGGGCTTGCGCCGTTGATGCTGGCGTATCTGGTGGTGGCGGCGCTGGCGACTTTGCTCGCAAGCTCGCCGGACGGCTGACCCGAGCCAAAAAAAGTACGTTAACTAATAATTAACCTCATAATCTCAACGGCTTACGGCGTTCGTAACAACCGGCAATACTTTATGAGTCGCCCTATAAACCATACCCGCGCACAAGGGGCTTGGGTTTGAGGCTAAAGGGCTGAGGGCGAATGTTTTTGCGCCGCCGTATTCCTGAGAAGGGACCGTTGAAGGTCGCCGTCATTGGCGCCGGTGCTTTCGGCCGCCATCACTGCACCAAATATCGCCACATCCCCGGCGTCGAACTCTATGCCATTGCCGATTCCAGCGCCGAGACCCGCCGCGCCATGGTGGCGCAGCACGGCGTGCTGGCTGTTGTCGATTGGCGCGAACTTCTGGGCAAAGTGGACTTGGTGTCCATTTGCTCGCCCGCCGCCACCCATGCGCCCATCGTGCGCGCGTTTCTTTCGGCCGGCGCCCATGTGCTGGTGGAAAAGCCCATCGCCACCACGGTGGACGAAGCCGACGAATTGGTGGCGCTGGCGAAAAAGACCGGCCTAATCCTCACCGTCGGCCATCAAGAACGTTTCGTCTTCTCGCGCACCGGATTGCTGGACCAAAAGGTCAAGCCGCTGTCGATCGAATGCTGGCGGCGCGGTCCCTGGACCGGGCGCGGCGACGATGTAAGCGCGGTGCTGGATCTGATGATCCACGACCTCGATTTGGTGCACACGATGGTGAAAAGCCCCATCGCGCGCGTGAGCGCCCAGGGCCTTACCCAATATGGTCCGTATGCGGACGAAGTCGTGGCCGAGATCGCCTTTGCCGATGGCACCAAGGCCCGCCTCGACACCAGCCGCATCGCCGAGACCCGCAAGCGCGGCTTCCGTGCCGTCTATGCCGATGGCGTGGTCGAGATCGATTTCCTCACCCGCCAGGTGACCAACACGACGCCCCGCCCGCTCCAGCCGCTGGAGATGGGTGATCCGCTGGGCGAATCAGTCGCGGCATTCGTGGCCGCCGTCCAGGGCGGCGCCGAGCCGCTGGTCCAGCCGGAACAGGCCGCCCAGGCGCTTGAAACCGCCCTTCTGATCGAGGAAGCGGCGGAAGCCTCGATGCCGCCCGCTGCCCGCGCCGCCTTCATGCGCCGCGCGGCGATGGCCTGAAGTACAGGCTTTCTCTTTTCCACGTGAAAATGCTCTAAACCCGGCATGACCGGTCCCTTCCGCATCGCGCTGGCCCAGCTCAATCCCGTGATGGGTGACATCGCGGGCAATCTCAAACGCGCCCGCGAGGCCCGCGCCCGCGTGCTCAATGCCGATGTGATCCTGTTCTCCGAACTCTTCATCACTGGCTATCCGCCCGAGGATCTGGTGCTGAAAGGCGCGCTGCAGGCCGATGCGCGCGCAGCGGTGGAAAGCCTGGCGGCGGACACCGCGAGCGGCCCCGCCATCCTGATTGGCGCCCCCTGGGTGGAAGACGGCCTGCTTTATAACGCCATGCTGCTGCTGGATGGCGGCAAGGTCGCGGGCAAAAGCTTCAAGCATGAACTCCCCAATTACGGCGTGTTCGACGAGAAGCGCGTTTTCGCCGCCGGGCCGCTGCCGGGGCCGCTCAATGTGCGCGGCGTCAGGTTGGGCGTGCCGATCTGCGAGGATATCTGGGCGCCCGATGCCTGCGAATGTTTGAGCGAGACCGGCGCGGAAATTCTCGCGGTACCCAATGGCTCGCCCTTCGAAGCCGGCAAGGAAGATATGCGCGTGCAGCTGGCGGTGGCGCGGGTGAACGAAAGCGGTCTGCCGCTGATCTATTTGAACCAGGTGGGCGGCCAGGACGAGTTGGTGTTCGACGGCGCGTCCTTTGTGCTGAATGCTGACCGCTCGCTGGCGCTGGCGATGCCGTCGTGGCGCGAAGGCGTGATCGTGAGCGAATGGAACAAGGGCGCGGACGGCAAATGGGCCTGCGCGACGGGCGAACGCGCGGGCGAGGAATCCCGCGAAAGCGCGGTCTATAACGCCATGATGCTGGGCCTGCGCGATTATGTGAACAAGAACCGGTTTTCCGGCGTGGTATTGGGATTGTCGGGCGGCATCGATTCCGCGCTGTCCGCCGCGGTGGCGGTGGATGCGCTGGGGAAAGAGCGGGTGCGCTGCGTGATGCTGCCCTCGCGCTATACCAGCAAGGAAAGCCTGGATGACGCCGACGAATGCGCGCGGCGGCTGGGCGTGAGTTACGAGACCATCGAGATCGAGCGCGCGGTGAAATCGTTCGGCGAGACACTGGCGCCGGTGTTCGCGGGCAAAGCCGCCGACACCACCGAGGAAAATATCCAGTCGCGCATTCGCGGCCTGATCCTGATGGCGATTTCCAACAAATTCGGCCCCATGCTGCTCACCACCGGCAACAAAAGCGAGATGAGCGTGGGTTACGCCACCCTCTATGGCGACATGTGCGGCGGCTTCAATGTGCTGAAGGATGTCTACAAGGTCGAAGTGTTCCGCCTGGCGCGCTGGCGCAACAGCCACGCGCCCGAGGGCGGGCTGGGACCGGATGGCACGGTGATCCCCGACAATGTGATCGACAAGCCGCCCACCGCGGAACTCAAAGCCAACCAGACCGACCAGGACACGTTGCCACCCTATGAGATATTGGACGGTATCCTGGAATGTCTGGTCGAGCGCGAAATGAGCTTCGAGGACACGGTGGCGAAAGGCTTCGATCCCGCGACGGTAAAGCGGGTGGAGCAGTTGCTTTATGTCTCGGAATATAAGCGCCGCCAGGCGCCGCCGGGGGTGAAGATCTCGCCGCGCAATTTCGGCCGCGACCGCCGCTATCCCATCACCAATGCTTTCCGGGATGCGCGCTGATGGCTGAGATCATCGTCCGCGTCGCGCCGTCGCCCACCGGCTATCTTCATGTCGGCAATGCTCGCGCGGCGCTGCTCAATTATTTGTTCGCCCATCATACGGGCGGCAAATTCATGCTGCGCATCGATGACACCGACGACACGCGCTCCAAGCCCGAGTTCGAAACCGCGATCATGGAGGATCTGGCTTGGCTGGGTCTGGATCACGATCTCTTCGCCCGCCAGTCCGACCGCCTTTCGCATTATCAGTCGGCGGCGGAAAAGCTGAAACAGAGCGGCCGGCTCTATGCCTGTTACGAAACGGCGGCGGAGCTGGACCGGCGGCGCAAGCGCCAAATGGCGGCGGGCAAGCCGCCGGTTTATGACCGCGCCGCGCTCAATCTCACCGATGAGCAGCGTACCCAATTTGAAACCGAAGGCCGCAAACCCCATTGGCGCTTCAAGCTCAGTCACAACAAAGTCAAATGGGACGATCTGATCCGTGGCGCCGTCGAGATCGACACCGCGACCTTGTCAGATCCCGTGCTGATCCGCGAGGATGGCCGCTTTCTCTACACTATGTCGTCGGTGGTGGATGATGTGGAATTCGCCATCAGCCACATCCTGCGCGGCGAGGATCATGTCACCAACAGCGCGCCGCAGATCGAGATCTTTGAAGCGCTGGGCGCGCCGGTGCCGCGCTTCGCCCACTATGCCCTGTTCGCGGCCTCCAGCGGCGAGGTGTTGTCCAAGCGCGAGGGCTCGTCGTCGCTGCGGACCTTGCGCGCTGACGATATAGAGCCGATGGCGCTCAATGCTTATCTGGCCCGCATCGGCACCTCGGATGACATCGAACCGGCGCTGACTTTGAAGGAACTGGCGGCTGGTTTCGCTTTCGAGAAAATGGGCCGGGCGCTGGCGCATTTCGAGATGCATGAGTTGCTGGCGCTCAACGCCAAGACCTTGCACGCCATGCCCTATGCGGCGGTGGCGTCGCGCGTCCATGTGAGCGAAGCGATCTGGGACGCGGTCAAGGCCAATGTGGTGCGGCTCGGCGATGCCGAGGCGCTGGCTCTGATGGTGACCGGCCCGGTGATACCCGTGATCGAGGATGCGGGCCTCACGGCAAAAGCCCTGACGCTGCTTCCGCCCGAACCCTGGAGCGAAGAGACCTGGGGCGCATGGACCAAGGCCGTGGCGGCCGAGACCGGCGCCAAGGGCCGCGCGCTGTTTCATCCCTTGCGGCTGGCCCTGACCGGCCAAGCCTCTGGTCCCGAACTCAAAAAACTGTTACCCCTGATCGGACGGACCAAGGCATTGGCCCGGCTGGAAGGACAGACCGCGTGACGCAATTCATGGTCATTTGCCGGATTTCGATTTGCGGCTAGCCCGCAAAAACCCTTCTGCTCGCCCCCACAATTTGCCAATTTCATAAGCCTAGCCCGGTAGGATTCTTTTTTATGTCCTACCGCTTCGCTACTTGAGGACCAATGTCTCTGCGCCTGTTCAATACGCTCACCAAGACCAAGGAAGATTTCGCGCCGCTCGATCCCAGGAACGTGCGGATGTATGTGTGCGGGCCGACGGTTTACGACTTCGCCCATATCGGCAATGCGCGCCCTTCGATTGTCTTCGATGTGCTGTTCCGGTTGTTGCGCCACGAATTTGGCGACGCCCATGTCACCTATGTGCGCAACGTCACCGACGTGGACGACAAGATCAACGCCCGCGCCGCTGAGCGCGGTATCTCGATCCGCGAACTGACCGAAGAGACCGCGCGCATTTATGATGAGGACATGGCGGCGCTGAATTGCCTGGCCCCCACCATCGCGCCCCGCGCCACCGATCACATCGCCGAGATGGTGGCGATGATCCAAAGCCTGATCGCGTCGGGGAACGCCTATGTGGCGGAAGGCCATGTGCTGTTCGAGGTCTCGTCCAAGCCCGATTACGGCAAGCTCTCGCGCCGCAGCCTGGACGAGATGCTGGCCGGCGCGCGCGTGGAAGTGGCGCCCTATAAAAAGAATCCGATGGATTTTGTGTTGTGGAAGCCGTCAGAGCCGCCGCTGCCGGGCTGGGAATCGCCGTGGGGACGCGGCCGCCCCGGCTGGCATATCGAATGCTCAGCCATGGCGGGCAAATATCTGGGCGAGACGTTCGACATTCATGGCGGCGGCATCGATCTGATGTTTCCCCATCATGAGAACGAGATCGCGCAAAGCGAAAGCGCCCATCACGGCCATGCGCTGGCGAAAATCTGGATGCACAATGGTTTCCTGCAAGTGGAAGGCGAGAAGATGTCCAAGTCGCTGGGCAATTTCTTCACCATCCGCGATCTTCTGGCCGACTGGCCGGGCGAAGTGCTGCGCTTCAACATGCTGCGCAGCCATTACCGCCAGCCGATCGACTTCACCTTGGCGGGTTTGCGCGAAAGCTGGAAAACGCTGGAGCGCTGGTACGAGGTGACCGAGCCGTTGGCGGACCCCGCGCCGGATCAGGACTTCATGGCGGCGCTGCGCGACGATCTCAACACGCCGCAGGCGATCGCTTCGCTGCACCAGGCTGAGCCTTTGGCGCTGGCGGGCGGGTTGGGCTTTCTGGGCTTCTCCAATGTGGCGATGCGGATCACCCTCAAGCCCAAGGTAAATGTGAAGGAGATCGCCGACGCCATCGCGCTGCGCCAGAAGGCGCGGGCGGAAAAGAATTTTGCCGAAAGCGACCGCATCCGCGACGCGCTTCTGGCCAGGGGCATCGTGCTGAAGGACGGCCCGCAGGGCACGACCTGGGAGGTCAAGCCGTGAGCCGCGAACGTCTTTATCTGTTTGACACCACCTTGCGCGACGGCGCGCAGACCCAGGGCGTGGATTTCTCGGTCGAGGACAAGCGCCAGATCGCGCTGGCTTTGGACGGGCTGGGGCTGGACTACATTGAGGGCGGCTGGCCCGGCGCCAATCCCACCGATACGGCGTTCTTCGCGGAACGCCCGCCGCTCAAGCGTGCTCGCTTCACCGCTTTCGGCATGACCAAGCGTTCGGGGCGCAGCGCCGCCAACGATCCGGCCTTGGCGCAAGTGCTGGATGCACCCGCCGACGCGGTCTGTCTGGTGGGCAAAAGCTGGGATTATCAAGTGGACGTGGCGCTGGAGATTCCCCGCGAAGAGAATATCGACAATATCGCCCGCTCGATCGAAGCGGCGCGGGCGAAAAAGCGCGAAGCGCTGTTCGACGCCGAGCATTTCTTCGATGGCACCAAGGCCAACCCGTCCTATGCCTTCGATTGCATCAAGGCGGCGCACGATGCGGGCGCGGAATGGATTGTGCTGTGCGACACCAATGGCGGCACCTTGCCGGAAGATGTCTATCGCATCGTCTCCGAAGTGAAAGCGAAGCTGCCTGGCGCGAAGCTGGGCATCCATGCCCACAACGACACCGAACAGGCGGTGGCAGTGAGTCTGGCGGCCCTGCGTGGTGGCGCGCGCCAGATCCAGGGCACGCTCAACGGTTTGGGCGAGCGCTGCGGCAACGCCAATCTCTGTTCGCTGATTCCCAATCTGATGCTGAAGGAGCCGTATGCTTCCCAGTTCGAGACCGGCATCAGCCCCGACGGCCTGGCGCACCTCACGCAACTGTCACGCTTGCTGGACGAGATCCTCAACCGTGCGCCGGACCGTCACGCGCCCTATGTGGGGCCGTCGGCTTTCGCGCACAAAGGCGGGCTTCACTCCTCGGCGGTGACCAAGGACCCCCGGACCTATGAGCATGTCCCGCCCGAAAGCGTGGGCAACAGCCGCAAGATCCTGGTTTCGGACCAGGCCGGGCGGTCCAATGTGCTGGCGCGGCTAGCGGAACTGGGCATCGACCTCGACGCCCAGGACAGTCGGGTCTCGCGTTTATTGGACGATGTAAAACAACGCGAATATCTGGGCTATGCCTATGACGGCGCCGAAGCCTCGTTCGAGCTTCTGGCGCGCCGCGCCCTGGGCCAGGTGCCGGATTATTTCCTGGTCGAAAATTTCAAGGTGATTGTGGACCGCCGCCGCAACGCCCGTGGCGATTTCGTGACGGTTTCGGAAGGCGTGGTGAAGCTGGATGTGGCGGGCCAGAGTATTCACAATGTCGCCACGGGGAATGGCCCGGTGAACGCCCTGGATGCCGCCCTGCGCAAGGATTTGGGGCGGTATTCCGCGGCGATCAGCGATCTCAAGCTGGCTGACTATAAAGTACGCATCCTCACCACCGGCACCGAGGCGGTGACGCGGGTGATGATCGAAAGCATTGACGGGAAGGGAAACCGCTGGTCGACGGTGGGGGTCTCGGCCAACATCGTGGATGCCTCATTTGAGGCTTTGACGGATTCCATCGCCTACAAGCTGTTCAAGGAAGGCGTGGTTCCCTGATTTCCCTCATAGGGATACGGGTATGTTCACGTAAAGTCTGCGTAAAGTCCGAATTTGCCGCCTTTCGGGCAGGGGGGCATATCGTATATGCTCCCGAAATCCCGGCGTTTGGGGAAAGGTTTAGGAGGAGAATTCCATGAAAGGTTTAACCATTATTGCCGCCGCGGCGATGCTGAGCGCGTCGTTTGCGGGCGCCGCATTGGCGCAAGGCATGATGTCGAAAGACGCGCAGATCAAGACGGCGACTTCCGCGCTGCCGGCCGCTCTGCGCGATGGCGCGACCGTCATCAGCTATGACAGCAAGGGCCTGCCGCAAGTTGTGCGTCAGGGCGACAATCACATCTTCTGCGCCAACCTGTCGACCGCCGACAGCTTCAGCGTGAGCTGTCGTGGCGATTCGCTGCGCGCCGCTTCGGACTTCACCGCCAAGGAAAAGGCTGAAGGCAAAGACGCCAAGGCGATCGCCGCCGACACCGATGCCGCTTATGCGGCGGGCAAGCTGATGCGCGCTCCCGCCGGCTCCACCATCTATGGCAAGAGCGGCAAGAGCGAAGCCGAAGCGCGTGAGATGTGGGTGGTTCTGATGCCCAATGTTAAGGGCGAAGATCTGGGCCTGCCGACCAAGCGCATGAATGCGTCGTCGCCCTGGATGATGCGTTCGGGCACTGCCGGCGCGCACATCATGATGCCGCAGACGGCGTCGATGGACGACATGCCGCCGCCTCCGCCGAAGGGCATGTAAGCCACGGCTTTTTAAAGCTTAAGGACACGGCGCCCCTCAAAAGGCGCCGTGTTTGTTTCTAACGACAAGAAATCCGGTTAGGGTCCCCGCCGTTCAGGGGATCGCCAAAAGGAGGAATGGGAATGAAAAAATTGTTGATCATGGCCGCGTTGATGTCGGCCGCTTCGTTTGCGCCAGCGATGGCGCAAAGCAAGGATGATTTGATCGCGCAAGCCGTGTCGGCCGCGCCGGACGAATTGCGCGCGGGCGCAACCGTGGTGAATTATGACGCCAAGGGCGATCCGGTGGTTCTGAGGGCCGGCACCAACGGCGTCGTCTGCACGCCCAACCAGAACAAGGACAATTATTCGGTGAATTGCTACGCCCAACTGCTCAGGGCGCAGCATGACCTGCAGGCCAAGGAAAAGGCCGAAGGCAAGGATCCCAAGACGGTCGGTGAGGATGTCGCCGCGGCGATGGCCTCGGGCAAGCTGCCCAAGCCCACTATCGGCACGACCATGTACTCGCTCTCGGGCAAGACCCAGGCCACCGCGCGCGGCATGTGGGTGGTGCTGGTGCCGGGCATGACGGCCGCCGAGACCGGCCTGCCCACCAAGCCCACCGCGGCGGGCACGCCCTGGCTGATGCGGGCCGGCACGCCGGGCGCGCATATCCATATCCCGCAAGCTGCGGCTGCTGCGAGTTCAAGCGCGCCGATGTAGGAAGTGTGGGGATAATCTGGAAACGGGCCGCGCTTGCGCGGCCTGTTTTCTTTTCAGAACACCAATTTAAAACATTTGGCCGCCATTGGGCACGGAAAGCGAGGGATGCAGCAGCACCACTTCGCCATTCTCGTCCGGCACGCCCAGAGTCAGCACCTGGGACATGAATTTGCCGATCTGGCGCGGCGGGAAATTCACCACCGCGATCACTTGCTTGCCCACCAGCGCGTCCAGCGCGTAGTGGCGCGTGATCTGGGCGGAGGAACGGCGGATGCCGATGTCCGGCCCGAAATCGATGGTGAGCTTGATCGCCGGTTTGCGCGCTTCGGGGAAAGCTTCGGCGGCGATGATGGTGCCGGCGCGGATATCCACCTTCAGGAAATCGTCGAAGGCGATCTCAGCCATCGAGCGTGCTTTCCAGGATCTTCAGCGCCGCCTCCGGACCTTCGGCCAGGTGATAGAGATCGAAGATCATCTCGCGGGCGAAACCGCGTTCGACAATGGCGCGCAGCATCGCATCGAGCGCGTCGAAATAGCCGTCCACATTCACCACCACGATGGGCTTTTTGTGCACACCCAGCTGCGCCTCGGTGCAGACTTCGAAGAATTCGTCGAACGTGCCCAGCCCCCCCGGCAGCACCACAAAGGCATCGGCCATCTTCAGCATCAACGCCTTGCGCTCCTGGATATGGGGCGTGACGATGAGTTTCTCTTCCTCGGAAATGGGCGGTTCCAGCGCCTGAAGGAAGGCGGGAATGATGCCCTGCACCAGCGCACCGCCATTTTGCGCCGCCTTGGCCACATCGCCCATCAACCCATTGCCGCCGCCGCCGAACACCAGCGACCAGCCAGCCTTGGCGATTCCCGCGCCGACCGCGCGCGCGGCATCGCGAAAGCGGGGATCGCGGCCATAGGACGAGCCGCAGAAGACGCAAATGGCGTGGCTTTTCTTCTTTTCCATGGCGCTATTGGGGTTGCGTGGAAGGCGTCATCTACCTAAACAGGTTTGTCCTGTCGCCAAAGAGGAAAATCGTGCGCCGCTGGCTTGTCGCCTTCATTGTCATTGCTCTGATCGCGCTGGCTGCCGGGTTCTTGACATTCGGCGGCGCCGATATGGGACGATAGCGTGACGCACCCGGTTGAAG
>DATBAP010000083.1:0-5127 GCA_036271455.1 Rhizomicrobium sp. | reverse complement strand
ACGGAAAACGTCCTGCCAGCGCGGTCAAAAGATCGCGCGTCTGCGCCAACTGCTTCTGCAGAGGCGGCAGCGCCTGCTCAGTTTGCGCCACCACGACGTCCTGCGCAGCGATATCGGCGCCCGCGATCTGGCCCAGCTCCTTTTGATGCTGCTCGATGGCCAGGATTTGCCGCTCCGCCGCCAGCATCTGGTTGGTGACGGCGATCTGGTCGCGCAGCGAGGCCTCTTGCACGGCGGCGGCCACCACGTTGGCGGTGAGCGCGACATAAGTGGCTTCCAGCTGATAACGCTGGGCCTCGGCCTCCGCGCGCAACGCTTCCACTTGGCGTCGATTCGCGCCCCACAGATCAAGCGTCCAACTCGCGCCCAACTGCGCCTGATAAAGATTGAACAGCAGGGTGTTCGACGCCAAAGTGGGCGAGAGGATCGCTGAATTCTTCTGCCGGCTGGCGCCCAGGCCGCCCGTCACTTGCGGATAATAAGCGCCGATCTGCGCCTTTACATTTTCCATCGCCGCGTTGAGCGAAGCCTGCGCCGCCGTCAGATTGGGATTGCCCACAATCGAAGCGCGCACAGCCGCGTCCAACTCCGGCGAATGGAACAGCGACCACCATTCCGCCGGAATATCGCGGTCCATCGCAAAATTCTGCGGCTGGCCGTCCTTGACAGACGTATCGCCCGAAGTCGAACCCAGCGTCTCTTTTGTGTATGCGGCCGCGGCGGGTGGCGCGGGCGGCTTGAAATCCGGTCCCATGGTGCAGCCCAGAAGCGAAAACACGGAAAGCAGCGGGAGGATTCTCTTCATCGCCCTACTCCGCCGCCGCCATCGGGGATGCGCCGTCTTCCGGCGGCGTACGATCGCGCCGGGAGAAAATCTCGATCAAGACCGGCAGCACCAGAAGAATAAAGACCGGCGCCAACAGCATGCCGCCCACCACCACCAGCGCCAAGGGCTTCTGCACTTGCGAGCCGATGCCGGTCGAGATCGCGGCGGGGAACAGACCCACGCACGCCACCACGCAAGTCATCATCACCGGGCGCATCTGAATCTCGCAGGTCCGATGCAGCGCCGTCATCTTGTCGCGCCCCTCGTCCACCATGCGATTGAAATAGGAAAGCACGATGATGCCGTCCATCGCCGCGATGCCGAACAAAGCGACAAAGCCGATCGCGGCCGAGACGCTGAAGGCGGTGCCGGTGACCACCAAAGCAAAGATGCCGCCCACCAGGGTCATGGGGATCACACTGGCGGCCAGCAGCGTGTCGGTGAGTGTGCCGAAATTGATGTAGAGCATGAAACCAATCAGCAGGATCGAAAGCGGCACGATCAACGCCAGACGCTTGATTGCTTCCTCGAACTCGCCGAACTCGCCCACCCATTCCAGGCGATAGCCCGAAGGCAGCTTGATCTTTTGCGCGATCTGGCCCTGCGCATCGCTCACCGCGCCGCCCAGATCGCGCCCACGCACCGAGAATTTGATCGGGATGTAACGTTCCTGGTTCTCGCGATAGATGAAGGACGCGCCCGACACCAGCGTGACGGTGGCGAGGTCCGACAGCGGAATCTGCATGATCCCATTGCCTGCCGGATTCTGCACTCCCACGGCAATGCGGCGGATATCCTCCAGGCTGGCACGGTATTGCGGCGCCAGCCGCACCATGATGGGGAAATTGCGGTCGCTGCCGTCTTCATAGAGATTTCCCGCCGCCTGCCCGCCGATCGCGGTCTGGACCACGGAATTCACATCGCCGGTCGCCAGGCCATAACGCGCCGCCCTGTCGCGGTTGACATTCACGTCCACTGTCGGCTGGCCCAGCGAATTGAACACCGCCAGATCGGCGATGCCGGGCACACTAGCCATCACCTTGTCGATCTTTTCCGCCGTCGCCTGCAGCACATTGAGATCGTTGCCATAGAGCTTGACGGAGTTCTCGCCCTTCACGCCCGAGGCCGCTTCCTCGACATTGTCCTCGATATATTGGGAGAAGTTGAAATCGGCGCCGGGGAATTCGCCGCTGAGGCGCTTGGTGAGATCGTCCACCAGCTTGGCCTTGTCCACGCCGGAGGGCCATTGATCGGCGGGCTTCAGCGGCGCGAAGAATTCCGCGTTGAAAAAGCCGGTGGCGTCAGTGCCGTCATCAGGCCGGCCATGCTGGGAAACCACGGTCTCGACTTCCGGATAGGATTTGATGATCCGGCGCATCTTGTTGACATAGGAATCGCCCGCCTGAAGCGAGATCGAGGCCGGCATCGAAGCGCGAATCCAGAGATTGCCTTCCTCCAGATGGGGCAGGAATTCCGAACCCAGCCCGCGCGCCGCGAGAATGGCGATCAGAAAGATGATCCCCGCTACACCCAGCGCGACGATGCGGTTCGCCAGCGCGAATTGGACCACGGGGGTGTAGATCTTGCGCATCCAACGCACCACGAAGGTGTCGGCTTCGCTGAGCCGCGCCGGCAGAAGGAAACTCGACAGCGCCGGCGTCACGGTGAAGGTGGCGATCAAACCGCCCAGGATGGCATAAGCATAGGTGCGCGCCATCGGCCCGAAAATATGGCCTTCCACGCCGCTCATGGTGAAAAGCGGAATGAAGCCGGCGACGATGATCGCGGCGGAAAAGAAGATCGCGCGGTTGACCCGGCTGGCGGCGTCGGCGATGGCGCCCATCTTGCCCGTGAAGCCCGAAGCGCGCTGCGCCGCCGTCACCAGCGCCACGCGGCCGCGATCGACCCGCGCATGGGCGATGCGGCGAAAGATATTCTCCATCATGATCACGGTGGCATCCACCACCAGGCCGAAATCGATCGCCCCCACCGACAACAAATTGGCGGACTCGCCCCGCACCGTCATCACCACGATGGCGAAGAACAGGGCAAAGGGAATGGTCGTGGCCACGATCAGGGCGCTGCGCAGATTGCCCAGGAAGGCCCACTGCACCAGGAAGATCAAAAGGATGCCTGCGATCATATTGTGCAGCACCGTATTGGTGGTGACCTTGATCAAATCTGATCGGTCATAGATGCGTTCGATATGCACGCCAGGGGGCAGGATGCCGCTCCCATTGACCTTCTCCACTTCCGCTTCGATGCGCGTGATGGTGGGCATGCTCTGCTCGCCCCGGCGCATCAGGACGATGCCCTGGACGATGTCGTCATCATTGTCCTGCCCGGCGATGCCCAACCGGGGCGCGTTCCCCACCGTGACCTTGGCCACGTCGCGCAATTCCACCGCCGTGCCGTTATGGGCGCTCAGCAAAGTGTGCCTGATATCATCGAGGGAATGGATCAGGCCCACGCCGCGCACCACCGCCGCCTGCATGGAAATGTCGATCGTCTGGCCGCCCACATTGATGTTGCTGTTGTTGAGCGCCTGGAGCATTTGCGGCAGGGTGACGCCGTAGGTCTCAAGTTTGTGCAGGTCGACCGTCACATCATAGGTCTTGGTCTTGCCGCCCCAGCCTGCAACATCGATCACGCCGGGCACCGCTTTGAAGCGCCGCTCCAGGATCCAATCCTCGATGGTTTTCAGGTCCAGCACCGAATAACGCGCTGGTCCCACCACGCGATAACGATAGATTTCCCCGATCGGGCTTTCCGGCGAGATTTGTGGGCTGGCGTTATTGGGCAGCGGACTAAGCTGCGACAGGCGGTTGATCACCCATTGCTGGGCTTCGTCATAAGTAAAGTCGTAGGTGAATTGGATTTTCACATCTGACAAGCCGAACAGCGAGACGCTGCGCACCGCCGTGACATGGGGAATACCCGCCATCTGAATCTCGACCGGGATGGTGATGTAGCGCTCGATCTCTTCCGCCGACTGGCCCGAACTCTGGGTG
Organism: Rhizomicrobium sp.; assembly: GCA_036271455.1. GTDB lineage: Bacteria > Pseudomonadota > Alphaproteobacteria > Micropepsales > Micropepsaceae > Rhizomicrobium. The sequence continues at coordinate 1,290 of DATBAP010000083.1, read as the reverse complement.
ACGATGTCCACCAAAGGGGGCACGGGGTCGGGATAGGCTTCGATATTTAATTGCAGGAAGGCGGCCACGCCGCCCGCGATCAGGACGGCCAGCAGCACGACCACCAACACACGCTGGCGTAGCGCAAACTCGACAATGCGATTCATGGCGAGGCCCTGCTCCGCTCACTCGCCGTTGGCGGCCCTGTCTATGAATAGCGCGCCACTTGTGACAATTTTTTCACCACTGGTGAGGCCGCGCGTCACTTCCAGCCGATCGCCATTGGTGCGCCCCAGAGTCACGTCGCGCAGCGCCAGGCTGCCGTCACTGCCCGCCACCCAGACCCGGGCGGTATCGCCTTCATAGATCACCGCCCTGGCCGGGATCGCGGGCGCGGCGTTGCCGGGTCCGCCATTGATGGTCACGGTGGCCGTCATGTTGGGCCGCAGCGTCCCATCCGGATTGGGCACCAGCGCCCCCACCACCAGCCGATGTGTGTTGGGATCGATCAGCGACGCCATATAGCCCAGCCTGGATTTGAACACCTGGCCCGGATAGGCGGGCACCTTCACTTCGATGTCGTCACCCAGATGCACCTTGGGCGCGTCTTCCTCGCGCACATTTGCGACCAGCCAGACATGAGCGCCGTTTCCGACCGCGAAGAAATTGTCGCTGCCGCTTCTGGTTTCGGCCTGCTCGAACGCGGCGATCTCGTGGTCGCTTCGGCCCAGAAGGCGCAGGCGGTTCTTCGCCGAAGCGACCGACGCTGCCGCCGTGGCGAGATCGGTCTGGGATTGCTGCCAGTCCTTCAGGGCCGCGCCATCAGTCTGGTAAAGCGCGTGCTGGCGCTTTTCGGTCTTGGCCGCCATCTCATATTGCGCATGCGCGGTGGCGAGGTCGCTTTCCGCCTGCAGCAGATCCCCTGACTGGCCGGGAAGGATGGGGGCGCCGTTCTGCACTTGGCCGTTGCCGCCTGCCGGGGCGAAGCCGCCATTGGCGGCGATCGTGCCATCGGTGATCACCTCGTTATGGAAGATGTGCAGGGGGACCGGCTCGATCTCCAGCGCCGCCAGCTGCTGCTTGGGCGGGATGAAACGCGACAATTGCGGCTGCGCCGCATGCGCTTTCGCTTCACCATGGCCGAAGATCGCGCCGCCCAGGAACAGCAGGCCCACCGCGAAGGCCGTCGCCACCGCCAGCGCGCCCAGGATCAGAACCTGCTGCCGCCGCGGCAATGCATAAGAAGTGGCCCGGTTTTCTTGCTGCTCGCTCATGACGGTCTCGAAGGATGCGAAAGACATGCGTCCATCC
>DATBAP010000082.1:0-7219 GCA_036271455.1 Rhizomicrobium sp. | reverse complement strand
GAGTCAAGACATCTTGCAGGAACGGTTTGGACACGGCGCTCCCAGGATGTTGCGACGTGATTGGTAGTGTCGAGGCCCACTGTGAACGAGAGTTCACCGTCCTGTGCACCAAGCGCGACCCGGTAAAGTGTCACCAAATTTCCGAGGTTATTGACCTCGATGTTCCGGGCGAGATCTCGCGCGGCCTGTGGATCAGGTTCGAACACCCAAGTCCTTGCTCGACAAATACCGGCGGCCAATACGGTGTAGGTTCCAACATTCCCGCCAATATCAAAAAAGAGATCACCCTCACGTAAGAAGTGGAGCAATAAGCTCATGTCGACGAACTCATGCAGGCCTGTGTAAAGATTTCCGGTAGCGCCCGTCATTCCTTTCCGAACGGCGAGGCTTTGGCCGCCTACCCATGGCTCTATTAGTTCACCCTTAAACCGCGAGCGCAGTTGCCACGAAATAAATCTTTTCCAGGCGCGTAATGGCGCTTCTCGAGTTAGCGGGTGCTCGCGGAAGGAGGTGTTGAGAACGCGCAAGGATCTCATCAGGGCACCAAACCGTAACGATCTGCCATTCAATCGATCCTGCGTCCCGCGAAGACAAAATCTCTCGGTCCGGGCGCCATGATATCGCGCTCATCCATTTTTTGGTAGTTGGTTCGGTGAGTTTAGGCCGACACGACTTTGTTGAAGGCGGCGAAGAAACCTTCCATGTCCTGGTGCGAGCCGATGGAGATGCGCGATACGGTGGGCCAGATCGGCCAGCGGCCACCGGCGATCTCGACGTCCTGCGCCCTGAATGCCGCCTGCATTTCCTTGGCCGACCTGGTCTTCCAGTCGATCATCACGAAATTGGTCTGGCTGGGTCCGATCAGCTTGAGATTGCGCTTGGTGAGGAAATCGATCGTCATGGCGCGCGCCGCCATCAGCTCCTTGCGGCGCTTGGCGATCTCGTCATGGGCCGTCAGGCTGGTGGTGGCGCAGACCAGCGACGGCATCGGCAACTGGCCTGACAGCGTGCCGCCGTCATACATCTGCATTTTCTTGACCAGATGGGGGCGAGCCATGAAATAGCCTACCCGCGCGCCGGCCATGCCGAAGATCTTGGAGAAGGTACGCAGGATGATCACATCCTTGCCCGCCGCCGCCAGATGCGAGGCGGAGTTGTTAGGATAGGCGTCGCTCCAATGGAGATAGGCCTCGTCGATCAGCACGATCGAGCCGGCCGGCTTGTTGTCCACCAGCCATTCGATGTCGGCCATCGGCGTCATAGTGCCGGAAGGATTGTTGGGATTGACGATGTAATAGACGCCGGCGTTGGGATTGGCGGCCAGCATGGCGCGCACATCATGGCTGTAATCCGCCTTCAGCGGCACCTGCTTGACGGGGATCTCCAGAAATTTGGCGGCGCGGCCTGGCGTCTCATAGGTCGGATCGGCGGTCACCAGTCCCTTGGTGGGCGAGCAGAACACCGCGATCGAGCGGCCCAATGGTTCGCCCGAACCGGGCCAAGGCGAGATATGGTCTTCCGGCACATTCTCGACCTGCGAAACCGTGCGGATGAAATCACCCCGCTGGTCATCGGGCGCGTAGCGATTGCTCCTGGCCAGAATCGCCGAGCCTGCCGCCACGCCCACCGCGAAAGGTCCGGTCCAGCATTCATTCTGGCCGATGCGAATCTTGGCGTGCGTGTGCTCCGCCTTCACGTCATCATCCTGTGCCCACGCTAACTCCGGGCTGAAGCCCGCCAGCGCGGACGCGCCGCCCATCAGAACGGCGGTGCGCAACATCTGCCTGCGCGAAAAACCGCGGCTGAGAAGATCGTCTTTGCCTTCTTCGGTGATGAGTCTGGTCATGCGATTTTCTCCTGGGATGTGGCTGGAATTCGCTGCGCGACCTCTGAGTAATGCGTTGGCAAAGGGTACTCCTGGCCTCCCAGCCCAGCAAGTTGAGAGCGCTCACCGGGGGCCTGATCAAATGATCAAAAGACCCAGCCGCAATTGATCGCCAAATTCGGCGGATGAGGAACTTTGATACCAGTGCGCCTGCCCCGGACCGTCGATTTTCCTGTTGCGGGCAATTTGCGGAGATTAATTCTGCGCTGCAGCATAAATCACCGCGACGGCCGTAGCCGTTGCCAAGCACCTTTTGCCTGTGAAAAGCTCGGGGAGATAACAAGGGGGCGGCACCCCTTTGATTCCTGAGGGGGAAAGCATGTCTCGGAAGATTTCAACACAGCGCTTGGCATCGGTGGCGGCGATTGCGCTGTTGCCGGCTTTGGGATTGGGAACGGCGATGGCCCAAACGACAGGCCACGGCCAGCCTTCCACAGACAAGGGCGATTGGCCCATGTATTTCGCCGATCCGTCTGGATCGCGCTATTCGCCGCAAGACCAGATCAATGCCTCCAACTTCAACCAGTTGCAGCAGGCCTGGCATTTCAAGACCGATAATCTGGGCGGGCGGCCGGAATTCAAGCTGGAAGGCACGCCACTGGAGATCAACGGCACCATCTATACGACGGGTGGTTCGCGCCGCGACGTGATCGCGCTGAACGCCAAGACCGGCGAGCTCAAATGGGTCTATGGCCTGGATGAAGGGCTGCGCGCCGCGGTGGCGCCGCGCCAGCTGTCAGGCCGCGGCGTGTCCTATTGGACCGACGGCAATGGCGATGAGCGCATTCTCTACATCACCACCGGCTACCGGCTGGTGCAATTGGACGCCCACACCGGCCGTCCCATCGAATCCTTCGGCGACCATGGCATGGTCGATTTGAAAGTCGGCGCCTATACCGGCGTGCAAGGCCATCCCGGAGAATATAAGCAGATCGATCTGGTCACCGGCGAGATCGGCCTGCATACCACGCCCACGGTGGTGAACAACGTCGTGATCGTGGGGTCGTCCTTCAAGGAAGGCGCGCAACCGCTCGAGTTCAACAACACAAAAGGCATCGTGCGCGCGTTCGACGTCAAGACCGGCAAGCTGCTCTGGACCTTCCACGACATTCCGCAGAAAGGCGAGTTCGGCTACGACAGCTGGAAGAACAACTCCGCCGACTATACCGGCAACACGGGGGTGTGGACCGGCATCACGGTAGATCCCGAACTCAACAGCGTCTATCTGCCGGTCGAGGATCCCACCAACGATTATTATGGCGGCGCGCGTCCGGGCAACGATCTGTTCGGCGACAGTCTGGTGTGCGTCGATCTCACCACCGGCAAGAGGAAATGGTATTTCCAGGTCGTGCATCACCCGATCTGGGACTATGACCTTTCGTCCCCGCCGCTGCTGGTGAACATTATGCACGATGGTAAAACCGTCAAAGCGGTGGCGCTGCCCAGCAAGCAGGATTTCCTGTATGTGTTCGACCGCGAGACCGGCAAGCCAATCTGGCCGATCGTGGAAAAGCCGGTGCCGCAGAGCACCACGCCGGGCGAGGAGACTTCTAAGACCCAGCCTATCCCCACCAAGCCCGCGCCCTATGCGCGCAACTTCGTGACCACCAACGATCTGATCGACTTCACGCCGGAATTGCGCGCCAAGGCGGTCGATATCATCAAGAAGTATTACACGATGGGACCCCTCTTCTCGCCCTCGCTTCTGGGCAAGAAAGGCGGGCCTTACGCGGTCGTGAATATCAGTACGGGCGGCGGCGGCACCAACTGGCCGGGCGCGGGCTTCAATCCCGAAACCCATGTCGTGTTTGCGCCGGCGGCAAACTCGGGCATCTCGCTGATGGGACTGGTGGCCCCGCCTCCGGGCCTTACCGACAACCGCTATCTGGCGGGCACAGAAGGCCAGCCCTTCCGCATCAATGGCGGTCCGGGTTTCGGCTCGTCCTCCGACGCACCCAAAGTCAGCGCCGACCAGGCCAGGCTCGATGCCATCATTGCGGAGCATCCCGAGGCGACGGAGGGACCCGCGCCCCCGCGCAACGTGGATGGCCTGCCATTGGTGAAGCCGCCTTATGGAGTCGTGACCGCCATCAATCTCGATACCGGCGACACGCTCTGGCAAGTGCCGCATGGCGATACGCCGGACGAGGTCAAGAACAATCCTGCGCTTCGCGGCCTCAACATTCCCAAGACCGGACAGAACGGCAATGTGGGCGAAGTAATCACCAAGAATCTGGTGGTGATTGGCGATCCGCAGATTTCCACCCAGCCGGGCCATCCGCGCGGGGCGTTCCTGCGCGCCTATGACCAGAAGACCGGTCAGCAGGTGGGAGCGGTGTGGATGCCGGCCGCGCAATCGGGCTCGCCCATGACGTATAGCTATGATGGCAAGCAATATATCATCGTCGCGGTCAGCGGTGGCAATTACTCCGGCGATTACATCGCCTATAGCCTGCCGTCCGCAAACTAGCCGCTTGACCGGCGCGGCGGGTCGTCGCAAGACGGCCCGCCGCTGTTCACGCCGGATGCGATCCGGGATATAGGGATTTCATGAAAACCCATCTGTTGATCGTCCTGGCCGGCGCGGCGTTGTTCGGCGCCTCCGGCATCGTGCTGGCGCAAAGTTCCACCAAGTCGATCTGGGACGGCGCCTACACCACCGCACAGGCGGCGCGCGGCAAGACCGCTTACGCCAACAATTGTTCCCGCTGCCACGGCTCGTCGCTGGAAGGCAATGACGAGATCCCGGCGCTGACCGGCGCCCATTTGATGGTGGATTTCGACGGCCAGACTGCCGGCGATCTGGTGCATCGCATCCAGAGCACCATGCCGATGGACAATCCCGGCACGCTCAACATGGCCACCGTCACCGACATCGCCACGTTCATCCTGCAATCGAACGGGCTTCCGGCAGGAAATACGGAACTGCCCGCCGATCCCTCGGCGCAGACACTGGTCCGTTTCGAAGCGGTCAAACCCGGCTCGAAGTAAATTCAGGAATTGAGCAGCGCCGGATCGCCGCCCTGCGCGGCGATGTTTACGCTGATGCTGCGTTCGACCGCATAGCGCGCAAGCGAATAAGGCCCGCCGGCCTTGGGGCCGGTGCCGGACAGGCCCTCGCCCCCGAATGGCTGCACGCCCACCACCGCGCCGATCATGGAGCGGTTCACATAGACATTCCCGGCCGGCACCAGCGCGCGCACCCGCTCGGCGAAACTCGCCAGCCGCGAATGAATGCCCAGGGTGAGGCCATAGCCCTTCTCCGCCACGGCTTTGCAGGTTTTTTCCAGATCCTGTGACCGGTAGCGGATTATATGAAGAACGGGCCCAAAAACTTCGCGATCCGGCAATTGGTCCAGCCCGATTTCGGCCATCACGGGAGCGAACAGCAACGGTGCGGGCACGGCCGGCTTCAGCTCTTTCAATATCCTGGCCGTCGTCTTGAGATGGATCACATAGCTGTCCAGCGCGGCCTTCGCCTCCAAGTCGATGATGGGACCGATATCGGTGGCGAAATCCGCCGGATCGCCCAAGCTGCGAACCGCCAAGGCGCCCTTCAATCCCTCGATCATTCCGTCCGCGGTTTCTTCCGGCAGGAATAGAAGCCGCAACGCCGAGCAGCGCTGTCCCGCCGAACCGAAGGCGGACAGAAGCACATCGTCGATCACCTGCTCGCGTTGAGCGGTGGTGTCCACGAACATCGCATTGAGGCCGCCGGTCTCGGCGATGAAAGGCAGAAGCGCGCCCTCTCGCGCCGCAAGCGTGCGGTTGATGGCGCGCGCGGTCTCGGTACCGCCGGTGAAAGCAATTCCTGCCAGCATGGGATGAACGCAGAGCGCCGCGCCCACAGTTTCGCCTTTGCCGGGAAGAAGATGCAGGACCTCAGGGGGTAGGCCGCCTTGGTGAAACAGCCTGACCGCTTCGGCCGCGATGAGTGGCGTCTGCTCCGCCGGCTTGGCGATCACGGCATTGCCGGCCGCCAGCGCCGCGGCGATCTGGCCAGTGAAGATGGCAAGGGGAAAATTCCACGGACTGATGCAGGCGAAGACGCCTCTTCCGTGCAGCTCCAGCGCATTGGTCTCGCCGGCGGGTCCTTTCAGAGTCGCGGCGGCCGCGAAGTGCCGCTCCGCCAGGAGTGCGTAGTAGCGGCAGAAATCCGCCGCCTCGCGCACTTCGCCGATGGCGTCACCCCAGGTTTTGCCCGCCTCGCGCACGCAGAGCGCGCTGAGCCGCGCGCGATGCTGCTCCAGCGTGTCCGCCATGGCGCGCAGGGTTGCCGCGCGCGCCGAACCGCCCTGCGCATCCCAGCCGGGCTGGGCCTTGGCCGCGATGGCAAAGGCTACGTCGATCGCGTCTTGACTGGCGTCGCTGCAGCCGCGTCTGGGCCAGTCCAAATTTGACAAGGCGCTTTCCAACTCCCGGCGGGACTGCGCGATGCTGAGGTCCACGCCCTCGCTGTTGAGTCGATCGCCATAAAGCTCGCGCGGCAGGGGGATGCGCGGATTGGGCATTCCACCGCTCGCTTCGATGGCAGTGATGGGGTCTCGCGCCACCTCCTGCGGCGGTGTTTCATCATCGAACAGAAGATGCACGAAGCTGGTATTGGCGCCGTTCTCCAGCAATCGCCGCACCAGATAAGGCAAAAGGTCTTCATGCGCGCCCACCGGAGCGTAAACCCGGACCGAGAGCGGCCCGAACTGGTCCGCCGCCGCGCGATAAAGCGTTTCGCCCATGCCGTGCAGGCGTTGATGTTCAATGGCCACGCCGGCCTGTTCGGCCATCGCCCGCACCGTCGCCAAGGTGTGGGCATTATGGGTGGCGAATTGGGCATAGAGATAGGGATGCGCTGCAATCAACCGCCGCGCGCAGGCCAGATAGCAAAGATCGGTGGCCGGCTTGGTGGTGAAGACGGGATAGCCGGGATAACCGGCCATTTGCGCCCGCTTGATTTCACTGTCCCAATACGCGCCCTTGACCAGCCGCACCATCAGGCGGCGCCCGGAATCTTCCGCCAAGCGCGCCAATGACGTGATCACCTCCGGAGCCCGCTTCTGATAGGCCTGTACCGCCAGACCCAATCCGCGCCAGGTTCCCAGCGATTTTTCCCGCGCCAACCGGTCCAGCAATTTGAGGGACAGCACCAGCCGGTCTGCTTCCTCGGCATCCAGGGTGAAGTTGATATCGGCCTTGGCCGCCATCACCGCCAGCCGCAACAGGCGGGGATAAAGAAGCTGCCATACCAGCGCCTCTTTCACTGCTTCATAGCGCGGCGACAGCGCCGACAGTTTCACGGAAATACCGTGCGCGCGTTCGGGGCCCCTCGAGACTTTGCCG
>DATBAP010000081.1:0-3664 GCA_036271455.1 Rhizomicrobium sp. | reverse complement strand
GCACTCTGGTCACGGGCGGCCAGATCATGAATGGCCGGCGCTCCGGTCCCGACAGCGAAGTCACCAAGATTCTCAATGGCCCATCCTGCAGTGGTCAAATTGTAGGCAATTATGTCGCGCGCAAGATGAATGTCGGTGATATCTCTGTGATACCTGCGGGTTTGCCGCATGGCTGGACCGACATCACCGACCACGTCACCTATCTCAGCGTGCGTCCCGATCCCAAAAAGGTCTTGGAGCACGGCTACGTCAATCCGGCCCTCAAGTAAGCCTTCTGCATCGCAGCATAAATCTACGACAAGCGCCGGCTCCGTCCGGCGCTTGTTTGTTTTTGCCGCGTCCATTGCCAGTCCTTTCGTCCTATGAAAAGCTTGTCCTACAACACCGGAGGGGCGAGGGCGCGTTCCGGTACCTCACCCTCTCTATAATCCAAGAGGGGAATACGAATGTCTGGGAAGAATTTAGCACCGCGTCTGGCATCGGTCGCGGCGATTGCACTTTTGTCCGTCATCGGCACGGCATCGGCCCAAAGCACGGGCCAGCCTTCCACCGCCAAAGGCGATTGGCCGATGTATTTCGCCGATCCGTCAGGATCGCGTTATTCGCCGCAGGACCAGATCAACGGCTCCAACTTCAACCAGTTGCAGCAGGCCTGGCATTTCAAGACCGACAATCTGGGTGGACGTCCCGAGTTCAAGCTCGAAGGGACGCCGATCGAGATCAACGGCACGCTCTACACCACTGCGGGCTCGCGCCGCGACGTGGTCGCGCTGAACGCCAAAACCGGTGAAATCAAATGGGTCTATAGCCTGGACGAAGGCATCCGTGCCGCGCTTGCGCCGCGCCAACTTTCGGGCCGCGGCGTGTCCTATTGGACCGACGGCAATGGTGATGACCGCATCATCTACGTCTCGACCGGCTATCGCCTGATCGAACTCAATGCTCACACCGGCCGTCCGATCGAATCGTTCGGCGATCACGGCATGGTGGACTTGAAGGTAGGCGCCTATGCCGGCGTGCTTGGACAACCCGGCGAATACAAGCAGGTCGATCTTGTGACCGGAGAAATCGGGCTGCACAGCACGGCCACGGTGGTGAACAACACCGTGCTGGTGGGTTCGTCCTTCAAGGAAGGCTCGCAGCCGCTGGAAGCGAACAACACCAAGGGGCTGACCCGCGCCTTCGACGCAAAGACCGGCAAGCTGCTCTGGACCTTTCACAATATCCCGCAAAAGGGCGAGGTCGGCTACGATAGCTGGAAGAACAACTCCGCCGACTTCAACGGCAACACTGGCACGTGGGCCAGCATGACCGTCGATCCCGAACTCAACAGCGTCTATGTGCCGATCGAGGATCCCACCAACGATGCCTATGGCGGCGCGCGTCCGGGTAACGACCTGTTCGGCGACAGCCTGGTGTGCCTGGATCTCACCACCGGCAAGATGAAATGGTATTACCAGATCGCCCATCATCCGATCTGGGACTATGATCTTTCGTCCCCGCCCCTGCTGGTGAACATCACTGTGGGCGGCAAGCAGATCAAAGCGGTTGCCGTCCCATCCAAGGAGGCCAACCTCTATGTATTCGATCGGGTGACGGGCAAGCCGATCTGGCCGATCGTGGAAAAGGCGGTGCCGCAGAGCACAGTGCCGGGCGAGCAGACCTCAAAGACCCAGCCCTTCCCCACCAAGCCCAAATCCTATGCGCGTAACGCCATAACCACGGACGATCTGATCGACTTCACGCCCGCATTGCGCGCCAAGGCTGTCGAGATCATCAAGAAGAACTACACGATGGGTCCGATGTTCTCGCCAGCCGTTTTGGGCAAGCCGGGCGGTCCCTACGCGGTGATGGATATCGGCACCCTCGGCGGCGGCACCAACTGGCCTGGCGCCGGCTTCAATCCGGAGACCCATGTGGTCTTTACACCTGCAGCCAATGCCGGTGTTTCGCTGATGGGTCTGGTTGAGCCGCCGCCCGGCTTGACCGACAACAAGTATCTGGAAGGCACGGCGGGTCAGCCTTTCCGCATCAATGGCGGGCCTGGCTTCGGCTCATCTTCCGACGCACCCAAAGTGAGTGCGGACGACGCCAAGTTGGCGGCCATTCTGGCTGCGCATCCGCAAACAGCGCAAGCGCCGCCGCCGCCACGCAATGTGGACGGACTGCCCTTCGTGAAGCCGCCTTACGGGGTCGTCACCGCCACCAATCTGGATAGCGGCGACATTATCTGGGAGGTGCCCCTTGGCGACACGCCGGATGAGATCAAGAACAATCCTGCACTCAAGGGTCTCAACATCGGCAATACCGGACAGCAGGCGACCGTGGGCGAAGTGATCACCAAGTCTCTGGTGGTGGTCGGCGACGGGCTTGATTCGACCCAGCCCGGTCACCCGCGCGGCGCTTATTTGCGCGGCTATGATCAGAAGACCGGTCAGCAGATGGGCGCGGTGTGGATGCCCGCGCCGCAGTCCGGTTCACCCATGACCTATAGCGTGGATGGCAAGCAGTACATCGTTGTCGCGGTGAGCGGCGGCAATTACTCGGGCGACTACATCGCCTACAGCCTGCCCTAGGCCAATTAAAGCCGAGCGCGACAGGCCGCAATCCAGCGGCCTGTCGCTCTGGCCTTATAGGCGTCCTCAAGTAGCGAAGGACATCCAATAAAGCGTCCGCTATTTGGGTTTGAATTCCGTGAACTGGATTTTGGCTTCCTCTTTCGCATCGGTGGAAAGCGGAGTCTTGCCGGAAGGCACGCCATTCTGGTTCAGGATGAAGGCGGCCAGCGCCACGGCGGTGTCGGGGTCCATGCCGCCAGAATTGTCGCTGGGCCCGATATGAATGTGGCGCACCAAATCGACCATGGTCTGGCCGTCCCATTCCACCATGAAGCCATTGGAGGCCAGCGCCGGGTTGCCTTCGTCAGGAACGCCCTCCAGCTGCTTGCCATGGCATAACGAACAGGCGGAGGGATAGATCGTCGCGCCCTGTGCCGCCTGCTGGTCGGTATAGACGCCGGCCCAGATATTGGTGGTGGTGGGAGTACCGGCGCGCGTTGCATTATCTTGCGCCAGCGCGGGTGCAGCCGCCACGGCCAAGGCTGCCAGAACCAGCGAGAATCTCGACATGCCCAACGGCTCCTCTGCTGCCGGTTTCCAAGATCCGGCGGGGTTTTTAGATAGCGCCCCAAAAAAGCCGACGCAAGAGATGGGTCTTTGTCTTGGCTTTTGCGGTCCGTCCAATTCTGGACAGGGCCGGGCGTTTCGATAAAATTCGGCTCCTTGAGAAAGCCATGGCAAATCGCACCCCCCGAATATTGATTACCACCGCGCTTGCGCTTCTGGCCGCCGCGCGGGCAGAGGCGCAATCCGCCCATTACAAGGATGGCGAATTCACCGGCGATCCGGCCGAAATCCTCTGGGGCAATGTCCAGGTCAAGGCCGTGATTCAGAGCGGCAGGATCGCCGATGTGCAATTCCTGCAGATGCCTTTCGACCGCGCCCGATCGGTGGAGATCACCGACTTTGCCAAGCCGCTGCTCAAAAGCGAAGCCATCACGGCGCAAAACGCCCAGGTCGATCTGGTATCTTCCGCCACCATGACCAGCCTCGGCTTCCGCGAGACCCTGGCGTCGGCCCTGGCCAAGGCAAAATAAGTGAGATGT
>DATBAP010000080.1:0-28371 GCA_036271455.1 Rhizomicrobium sp. | reverse complement strand
AGAAAGTCGAAATCATGCGAGCCATCGGCCGATGGCGTCGCGGGCGCGGCCGCCGAGGCGCCGGATTGCAAACACAACAGGGTGACAGCGGCCAGTACAAAAGATCGAATGGTTGCCTGCATGTTCCTCTCCGCTCATTGGACGCAATTGGCCGTCGAATCCTTCACCCAGGCCTGGCAATTGGCCAGACTCAAATACCCTTGCGGCGTGGCCGGCGCATTCGGATCGGCGGTTGCGGGCCGCTGCAAATCCGCCAGCGGGAGCATGTTCACGCCATCGATGATCCTGGCATAGGCGCGCGTGATCGCTTCCAACCCGGTCCATGGCACATTGTCCGGCGTGTCGGCTGCCGTGTGCATGTTCACGAAATCGTTGGACTGGGCCACCAGGCCGGGCACGAACCAATAGAACCGTCCCAAATCGCCGCCGGGCGGCCTCTCGCTGGGCTTGGCCCACACCGGCACGCCGAATTCATGAAAGGCGTCGGCGGTGATTTTTGCGAGGCCGGGCCGCTCCGAGCCGCCGGCATACCATTCCAGCGGGACGGTGGCTGTGGTGGTTCCCGACGTGCCGCCGTGAGAAAGCACTTCCGCCGGATGTTCGGCATTGATCATCAGCGCAGTCTTGGCGAAGAACCTGTCGCGGTTGGCGACCAGCCATTCACGGCCGAACCCGCCGGGCTTGATATTGTGATGTCCGTCCATACCGATGAAGATGATGGTGCGGCGGCGCTGACTCTTGGGGATTTTCGCGAAATATTCCGCCAGTCCCAGCATGGTGGCGATGCCGGTGGCATTGTCGCCGGCCGCGTCGAAGAAGCCGTCGCGGTGCGCGATCACATAGATGGTCCCGTCGGTTGCGCCCGGCAACGTGCCCCACACCAGATAGGATTTCTGGTGGGACAACCAATTGGCATCCAGGCGGATCCTGAGGTGCGGCGGGGTTGAAGCGCGACCGATCAGCGCCCGGAGCCCTTCGCTGTCCTTGGTTCCGATATTGAAGGTGGGAACATGGGTGTAGGCCCGATAGGATTGCGCGTTGAAATTTCCGCCGCGCATGTCGGTGGAAAGGATCGCCGCCGCGCCGTGATCCTCGATGCGCTTCAAGATATCCGCTGGGCCGGCCTGATAACTGGGCTCGCCCTTGACGAACAAAACGGCCTTGCCGCGCACGTCGCGGTCCGCGAAATCGGCTTCGCCGCCCAGTCCCACATAGACGACTTCCAGATTAAGCTCTTTCCCGCCGGTGTCAGGGCTGCCGTATGACGGCTCCGCCGAGGCGAGCGGCACGATTTCATCACCCAACGCCTCGGTGACGCTCCAGTTTTGCGCCGACCATTGGGGATTGAACATGGCGATGGTCTGTAGGTGCGTGTCCGTCAGGCCGATCTGGCGATATTTGCCCAGGAGCCAGTTCGCATCTTCGACATCGCCGGAGGTGCCGGCCAACCGGCCCCAGAATTGGGGATGGCCGTCATCGCGGTAGTGTTCGGCGATATCCGCCTGCTCCTTGACGACCTGCCAGATATGCTTGCCGTCGATCGCCGCATATTTTGCGTCCACCGAGGGCCAGTGAAGATAGTCCGGGACCGTATCCGCGGCCGTCGCCTGCCAGACATAGCCGCCCGCCAGCGACGCAACCACCAAGGCCGACAGCGCACGCTTCAATTTCCCCATGGAACGCCTCTCCTTGCGCTAGTGAACCGCCGCGAGTTTGGTCAAATCCTGTTCGATCTTGCGCGCATAAAGCGCGCACGTTGCCTGCCGCAAGCCGGTCTTGGCCACCGCGCCGCCGGAAGCGAAATCCAGCCACGCGCGGCCCGCGCCGCTTTTGGGCCATGCGGGAAGGCCCGGCGCATTGGGATCACCGCTCTTCACGAACGCCGCCCAATAAAGCTGCTCCTGATCCACCAGCATGCGGTCGCGCGGCTGATCCGCCGGCGGCTTCAGTTGGCCGAACAGATAGAACATGTCCCACAGATGCACGGCGCCCAGCGGCTCGTAACCGTGGCTGAACTGATATTGCCAGGTGGGCGCGACGCGGGAATGCCATAGGGCGATCACGTCGGCCCCACAGCGGAAATCCGTGTCGGTGGCAAAGGCATGGATCGCATCGCCGTCCACCGGATCGGTGGTATGCACATCGCCGTAAAGCTTCGCCGCCTGGCCGGCTAAGTCTCCATAATGGGCGTAATAGGCTTGCACCTGTTTCGCGCCGTCTGCGCCCAGCGGCATCACCTTGTGGGTGGCGGAAATCGGGCGGCTCGTGTCGGCCAATGTCTTGTCCGCCTTGGGCGTGCCCGAGACGCCCATGCTGTCTTCGTCGCCGTCGCGCGCTGTGTTGCCCAGGATCAGCGGTACCTTGGCTTCGCGGCCGGCCTGGAACACCAGGGACGGCTGCTCGGGGAAGACATAGCCATCCATCACCGGTCCGCGCGGCTCGCTGGTGTGGAACGTCGCGTCCGCCATCATGGTCTTGATCAACTGCTGGGCCGGCATGCGGCGGAGCGCCGTGATGTCCGCGACGCCGAAGCGTTGCACGAATTGCGCGCCCGAGACTTCCGCCTGCTTCAGGTCGGGCTCGATCAACCGGCTCAGCACCGTGCCGCTATGGGCGATGACTTTGTTGAACAGGCCCTTGGCCAGCGGCGAGGTCATCAGGAAGCCCACGCTGAACGCGCCCGCCGACTGGCCCGAGATCGTGACCTGGCCGGGATCGCCGCCGAAACGGGCGATATTGGCCTTCACCCAGTTCAGCGCCGCGATATTGTCCATCAGCGCATAATTGCCCGAGACGTGATGCGGCGATTCCGCGCTCAACTGAGGATGAGCGAGGAAGCCGAACATCCCCAGCCGGTAATTCGCCGTCACCACCACGATCCCGCGCGCCGCCAGCTTGCCGCCGTCATAAGAGGGTTCGATCTCGCTCAACCCTTCGGCCGAGCCACCATGATAGGCGCCGCCGGGAAAGAAGATCAGCACCGGCAAGGGCCCGCTGCGATGGGCGGGCGCCCAGACATTGAGATAAAGACAATCCTCTTGGCTTTTGGCGGCGACATTGTCGTTCCAGCCCATCGCCGCTTGCGCACAAGGCGCGCCGAACGATGTCGCGTCGCGCGCACCCTTCCAGGGATGGACCGGCATGGGCTCATGCCAGCGCAGCACGCCAACCGGCGGCACGGCAAAGGGCACACCCATGAAGCCCACCGCATCGCCTTCGGTTTTGCCGCGCAGTTGCCCGTCGACGGTGGTGACCAGCGATGGCGTGGTTGCGGGCGATGCGGCATCCGCGAATTGCCAGGCCAGAAGACCGCCCAGCACGACACCCACGCAGGCGATCAGACTTTTATTGCCCATAATTCCCCCAAGACCCCGGTCCCGTGGGGGAAGCCTAGAATGTCTTGGGCGGGAATGACAAATAGCGGCCGGGCGGCCTTGGCGCGCCCGTCATCCGCCAGCACCATTCATGCTCAGGAAGCGATCGCCATGGCGCGAACCGGAGTCGCCGAGATGAACAGCGTGAACGCGGCGCGGGCCGCGGCCACCGCGTGATGCGGGGCGCACCGAACCTCGGCGCTGCGCTCCAGGATGGCAAGAAAATTCGGCCAGAATTTCATGCCTTCGCCGTGACGCAGATAGCGCGTGGGGCTTTCCGGGCTCACCCGTCCCAGCACGGCGCGCGTATCCAGCCGCGATCCCTCCAGCACATAGGCCGCGCCCAGAAGGCCGGCGTCTGAACGAAACATCGGAGCGGCCATGGCCTCGCAGGACAGGCCCAGATCGGCCAGATCCTCGGCCAGGGCGGCGCTGCGGCGGCGAAGCGCCCAATCGGGCAGGAGGCGTTCGATCCCCCCCTTCTCCAGCGCCGCTTCCAAGGGAATGAGGGCGGCGGCATGGGCCGCCAGGAAATCCCCATAACCGGGATAGGTCTCAAGCCGCATCACGCCAGCCGCCGCGTCGAGCCGGCCATGCAAGTCCCGGGTGGACAATTTCAGATATTCGCGCGCCGATGCGCTGTCGGAGATGCTCATGAATCTCTTGCCGTTTGAATGGTTTCGCCCCGGGGAACGCTCCACCCCGTGCTGATCAAAAGGCCTGAGCCGGAAAATAGTTCCCGCCGCCCTGGCGCCAATTTTGGTACGGATGGAGCGGCTTCCGCGTACCCGCGAAGGGCGTGGCGGAGGTGGGTGGCCCTGGCGGAAGGCTGGGCGGTCCCTTGCTATCCCGTAAGTTCCACCGCCGGTATAGTCGCCCGATTAAACTTGGCTGGGAGGCTTATCGTGGATTTTCTCAACAAATATGCATCGCAGATTCAAGGCATCACCCGCATTGTCATCGGCCTGCTGTTTCTCGAGCATGGCCTGAACAAAGTGATTCAGTATCCCATGGCCGGAGGCGCCACGGTTCACGCTTTCAATCTGATGTCGTTTCCGGTGGGGCCGGCCGGCGTGATTGAAGTGGTCGGCGGCGCTCTCATCGTGCTGGGCCTGT
Source organism: Rhizomicrobium sp. (assembly GCA_036271455.1). Taxonomy (GTDB): domain Bacteria; phylum Pseudomonadota; class Alphaproteobacteria; order Micropepsales; family Micropepsaceae; genus Rhizomicrobium. The sequence goes on along the minus strand of DATBAP010000080.1, from coordinate 23,881 downwards.
TCAGCCGCTATGCCGCGTTCATCGCTTCGGGCGAGATGGCGTTCGCTTATTTCCTCGCTCATTTTCCCAGAAGCCCCTTTCCGCTGCTCAATGGCGGCGGCGAAGCAGTCTGCTTCTGCTTTATCTTTCTGCTGTTGGCGGCGACGGGCCCCGGCTCTTTCGCCATCAACCAGAAGTGACCAATCGAGAGATCCTGCGCGTGAAATACCGCGCAGGATTTTTGCTTATCGTTGCTCCGTAGCGCGCGGCGCTTCCAGAACGCGGACAGCCTGCCCCCCTTTGGCGCCTGCTTCGGAAAGCCGAAGTGTGCTGAGCGCCGCGCCCACCAGGGCAAAGCCCACGCCCACCACCAGTGAAATCCGCGTGCCTTCGATCGCGTAACGCGCCAAGAGCAGCGCCACCAGGGCCGCACCCGTGGTCTGGCCCAGAAGCCGCGCCGTACCCAGCATGCCGGAGGCGCCGCCGCTGCGCTCGCGTGGCGCGGCCGCGATCATGGTGCGGTTGTTGGGAGACTGAAACATGCCGAAGCCCGCGCCCGCCAGGGCCATGCGCCAGACAATATCGATGGTGGTGGGATGAAGGGGCAGCATCGCCAGCGCCGCCAATCCGCCCGCGAACACCAGAAGGCCCACGCCGCCCAACAATCCCGCCGAATAGCGCTCGGTCATGCGGCCCGCCAATGGCGCGGTCAGCCCCACGCCCAGCGGCCAGGGCGTGATCAAAAGCCCGATCTGGACGGCCGAATAACCGAACCGGTCTTCCAGATAGAAAGGCAACGCCACAAAAGCCAGCATCTGGGCACAGAAAGACGCGATCGAAGTGAGGATCGAAAGCGAGAAAATTGGGATGCGCAGCAGATCCACCGGCAGAAGCGGCGATGTGGCATGGCGCTCGCGCCGAACCAGGATCACGCCCGCGACGATCGCGATCACGAATTCGCTGACATACAGCAGCGGCCGCTCGCCATGTCCCACGCTGTCGATGGCGGCGATGCCGATGCCGAATGTGATGGCGGAAAGCAGCGCGCCCCGCCAGTCGAAGGGATGGGGCGCCTTGGGCGTATGCGGCAGGAAGTGGCGCCCGATCAGCCAGGCGACGATGCCGAAGGGAATATTGACAGCGAAGAGCCAAGGCCAGCTTCCTACCGACAAGATGCCCGCCGCCAAAGTCGGTCCCACCGCCGCCGATACCGCCACCACCAGGGCATTGATGCCGATGCCGTGTCCCAGTTTCGCGCGCGGATAGGTGAAGCGGACCAGGGCGGCATTCACGCTCATGATCCCGGCGGCGCCGAAGCCCTGCAGCACCCGGGACGCGGTGAGAAGCACCAGCGTGTGCGACAGCGCACAGCAGAGCGAGGCCACCGTGAACAGAAGAAGCCCCACCAGATAGACGCGGCGATAGCCGATGATCTCGCCCAGGGACGCCAGCGGCAGAAGAGAGATGGTGATGGCGAGCTGATAACCGTTGACGATCCACACCGAGAAGGACGGCGTGGCATGAAGATCCTGGGCGATGGTAGGAAGCGCCACATTGGCGATGGCGCCGTCCAGCACCGCCATCACGATCCCCAGCACGATGGTGAGGATCGCCCAGGTGCGTTGCGGAAAGGGCAGGCCGTCTTGTTCGGTCATGGCAAGGGCCTAACGGCAGCCAGGGGTGAAAGTTGCGTCGCGGCCTTGGGTGATACCGGCCCGCGCGCGCGCCCGCAATCCGTTAGGCTGTCAGCCTGGCGCTATTCAGGGCTGCGCAAATAAGGCTCGACTTTGCCCTTGTACTTGACGGTCATCGCATTGCCATGGCGGTCCACGGTCTTGCCCACCGCCATCCGCACCCAGCCCTCGCTGACGCAGTATTCCTCGACATTGTTCCGGTCCACGCCATTGAAGCGCACACCCACGCCCCGTTCCAGCAACTGAGCGTCATGGAAAGGGCTTTGGGGATTGTTGGAAAGCCGGTCGGGCAGCGGAGTATCACTCATGGATCAAAACCTTGACAGGAACAGGGCTTTGATAGGCCTATCACACGCTTGATTGCAATCTGGTTTCGCGCTCAAAGTCGCGGCCGCAAAAATCCCCAGGGAGAGACAATTGGCTTTTTCGATCTATGACGCATGCGTGCCCCCCATGGCCCACATGCTGGGCAGTTTCGTCAGCGTACTCAGCAAGGCCGAGGCCTATGCCAAAGAAAAGGGCGAGAATGTGGATTCCTATCTCGAGCTCAAGCTGGCGCCCGATATGCTGCCCCTCACCAAGCAGGTGCATATCGCCACCGACATGGCCAAGGGCGGCGCCGCTCGCCTGGCCGGCGTGGAGGTTCCCGCCTATGAAGACAACGAGACCAGTGTGGCGCAATTGAAGGCGCGCCTCACCAAGACCATCGCTTTCCTCAAAAGCGTTGAGGCGGGCAAGTTCGCCGGCGCCGAGGATCGCGAGATCCATCTGAAATTCCCCCAGCGGGAATTCCATTTCAGTGGCAAGGACTATCTGAACAACTGGGTTCTGCCCAACGTCTATTTCCACATCACCACCGGCTACGACATCCTGCGCCAGAAGGGCGTGCCCCTGGGCAAACAGGATTTCCTGGGCGGACTGCAGAACAGCTAAAAATCGCCGGAAATCAGCCCAGAAAATCAAACCCCGCGTGCGCAAGCCCGCGGGGTTTTTTCTTGGCCGCCATGCTATAAGCCGGTAACCGATCCTTTGAACTCGCGAATAACAAACATCAAACAGGGAGAGTCTTCATGCGTATCAGTGGTTTGGTTCTTTGCGCGGCGGCGTCCATGTTCGCCACCGCTTCTTTTGCCCAGTCGGCGGGCGGCTCCATGAGCGGCGGCAACGCCATGACCATGCAGTCCAACGCTCAAGGTGGGGTCGGCATTTTCTCGCGCCAGGACATGGCGATGATGATCGTGGACCGTGACAAGTCCACCATGGGCATGACGGACGACCAGAAGAAGGCAGCTCGTCAGGAAGAAATGACCAAGGACGGGGCCGAGACGCCGGACCAGCGCATGGCGCGCAAGCAACGCTATGACGCGGAATGGGCCAAGCTCACGCCGGTCGCTCAATCCGCCGCGATGGACAAGCTGGACGTCCAGATGAAAGCGCGCGCCGCCGCGATGTCGGCGCAACCGGCGAAATAAGACGTGTACGGAGCAATCCGTTTCTGAACAAAGGGGGCGCTTCTCGCGCCGCCTTTGTTCTTTCCCTGCGTGCAACTCTGTCCGGAAGCGAAACAAGATTTAAGCCATTTAGGCTTTGCACAACGCGTCAATCGCGGAACGCGCGCCTGCTCTTTCCCGTTTCATTGGAAAGATCAGGAGGTAGAAAATGCGCAACGCATTCCTTGCCGCGGTAATGGTCGTCGCCAACGCGACCGCCGCCTTCGCGGCGCAAGCCACCGTCAATTCCTATACCCAAGCGGAAGAAAGCCGGGCCAAGGCCGCGATCACCAAGGCAGGCTATCGGCCCGACACGCTGGCGGCTGCACAGGACGGAAATCTCTTCTTCACGGCGACAAAGGACGGCGATTTCTACCAAGCGACCGTCACCGCATCCGGCAAGCTCTTCGTCAGCACCGGCCTGCCAGCCTCGGATACGACTAGGCCAGCGGCGGGATAGATCCGCTGGTATGATAAGCAATTGAAATCAGCCAGTTAGCCGGCGGCATTTTGTGAAAGACGGGATTGCCGTTCCGCCTTAATATTCCCCTGTCGCGCGGCTACTCACGGGGTTCTGTCGCGATGGGGCCGCGTGTGGCGTATCGGCGGCCCTCCATTTTCCGGCCCAGACCGCGTTCGCTGCCCTTTCTGGTTGTATTTACGGAGTCAGCGAAGGCCCGCTAACCTTAACCAATATGAATCTGCGTTTGTCACAACCCCGTGCTAGTCTCTTGCCATCTGGGGAACCGCAATGAGCTATTACAGCCTGTATTGCTTCGACCTTATGGGTTCCGTCGTTTTTCGCGAAAATTTCGAAGTTGAAACCAGCGCCGAAGCCAAGGCGATCGCGGGCGTGATCTGCGATGCTTGCGCCGATGAGCATCACAGCCATGAATTGTGGAAAGGCGATCTGCCCATTGAGAGCAGCGAGACCGCGGCTTTGGAGATGCGGGCGCAAGAACTGAGCGCGGCTGCGCGCAAAATCGCGCAGGACCGCATGATCGCGCTGCGCAACAGTTCCTGGCCGGTGAATCGCAGCCGCAGGCTGGCCGAGACCATCGCGGCCTGGGCGCTGGGTCCGGACGCTACTCCCGCGGCCGGGCATGATCGCCGGATGCGCCAGTTTCGCCGCGGCATCGAATTTTCCGTCCATTCCTCGGATGGCGTGCATTGGACCTGGCTTGCCGATCTTAGAACCAACGAAGGCGAGCGCATGCAGGGGACGGTGAACGGCACCAAGGCGGTGGCGATCAGGCTTTGCATCGCCGCGGTCGACGAGACGCTGGGCGAGCGCGCGACCGGAAAGACGCCGGCGGCGCAAATGGAAATGCAACCGGCGGCACATCTCATGCGATTGTCCGACACGCCGCCTGGAGGCTGCCAAATACTGATCGCCGAAGACGAGGCGATGTTCCGCGACGCCGCGGTGGAGTCGCTCAAGGCAGCGGGCTTTGAAGTCTTCCAGGCCAGCGACGGCGAAGAAGCCCTGGCGCTTCTCAAAGAGCATCCGCACATCTCACTGCTGATTTCCGACGTCCGCATGCCTTACATGGACGGATACGCGCTGGTGGAAGCAAGCTTGTTGCTTAAGCCCGATCTCAAAGTGATCCTGATGTCGGGCTACACGAATATCCCACCCAAGTTGATGCTGGAGCGTGGCATCGACACGTTGCACAAGCCCTTCGATCTGAATGATCTGCGCAGCCGGGCCGAAAATTTGGTCGTTCTTCATTGAGATTCTGAAGCCGGTGGGCCGCTAAGCCTGGCGGGCGGGCGGATGTTATTTCTTACTTACACCATGTAAATCCCAGACAATCTCGGTTCTGTCACTCGATGCGATTGGGATGCCATTGTGGGTAGCCGGTTGGTATCTCCAATGGTTTGCCACGAATTCGCAGGCGGCGGCGTCGAGGCGGTCCGCGCCCGACGACTTGATGATCCGGCAGTCCGTGATGTGCCCATCCGTGCCGATGCCAAGCTGGAGCTGAGAGGTTCCCTGCTCTCCCAACCTCCGGGAGATGCTGGGATAGATCGGCACAATTTGAGTGCTTATTATTGGGCGCGAGGGTTGATCGGGTGTTGCGGCCCACGTTTGTGCGCTGCTCACTGCGATACCCCCGAAGACGACCGCAGCAACAGCAATCACTTTGGCTAGCGTCAATGCTGGATTTCTTAAGCGCGTCATGATGCGTCCCTCCTTTGCGGTGTGGCTCGCAGCGAGGGCCCAATATAGCAATCCCGGCATCGGTCGTGCGACGGCACGTGCGCCGACTTCGCTCGATTCTTGTATGATTCTTGTACGGCGCTTTCGGCCCGGCCAACAATTCCTGCTAAGCCGTTCGAATTGTTGGTGCTCCCAAGGGGAATTGAACCCCTGTTTCAGCCTTGAGAGGGCCGCGTCCTAACCGCTAGACGATGGGAACGAGCGGAACGGGCTTATACGCGAGCCCCCTTCCGGCGGGCAAGTTCCTCTGCAAATCCCGCCCCCATAAAATGGGACCGGAACGGTCCCGTCGCCGGGCCGTTGGCTTCATTCAAGGAAACCGAACGGTTCCAAGGACATGGCCAGATATTTCTTCAATGTGAGAGGCCCGGACGGCGAAATCAGCCGCGACTGGGAAGGTCAGGACTTGCCTGACCTCACCGCGGCGCGTGCCGAAGCAGAGATGTCCAACCGCGAGATGCTGGGCGAGCGCCTGCTGCATGGCGGTTCCTTGGGTCCGCGCCAGATCGAAATCGTCGACGAAAAAGGCGCGGTGCTGGCGACCATCACCGCCACCGAGGTGCTGACCGACCACGGTCAGTTTCGCGTCTTCAGCGATGACGTGACCAAATCCGCGCCGACCGCATCGCTCAAGTCCACCGGAAAAAAGCCAGCAGCGGAATAGACGAAGGCCGCGATCATCACCGGCGCGTCCCGGGCGGACAGGCTTGCGATCAGCCAGAGGAAATCCTTTTCTCCCGCGCCCGCCAGATCGGTCGCGGAAGGCGCCGCTTTCCCGCCCGGATGCGAATGATAGCAGCCGATCAAGTCGCGGCCATTGGCGCGCGCTGTTTTCAAGGCCGCGAAATGATCCTGGGGTGCGATCTCGAACCGGTCGGCGCGCACCGCGATATTACGGGCGGGATGAAGCACGATGGCACGCGCCTCTTCACCTTGGCGCGCCCCCTCGATCAAGCCGCAACATTCTCGCGGAAAAGCCTCGCGTGTCTCGCCTTCGATCCGCCCTCGCAAATCAGCCGGCAGCAGCAATTTCATGGATGCGGCGCCGCCGTCCGGAACAGCAGCTTGCCGGTGGCAAGGTCCAACACTTCGACTTCGCTGCCTTTGGGCGTCTCAATCTGCAGGATCAGCCGGTTGGACATGGTCGTGACCGAAACGATATGCGCGCCGGGCTCCAGCTCGACCACCGCGGGAGGCGCGCCCGCGCTCATATTGGCGTGGGAATGGCTGCCAGCCTGGTAAATCTGGTATTGACGCATGAAGCCGATGACCAACGCCACCACACCCGCGACGAAAAGGCCACTGAGGATGATGACGGCGATCAGGGCGGCGCGATAGGTTGGCCCGCGTCCGCTATTCTCTTGTCCCATGTCCATGCCAGAAAATCCTGCATCCATCCTTGTGCCGTCCGACCAGGCCGGCCGGCGGCTCGACCGCGTGCTGGCGTCGCTCTTGCCCGATCTCAGCCGCTCGCGGCTGGAGAATTTGATCGACCAGGGCGCTGTGACGCGCGGCGGGACGACGATAAAAGACGCCAATCACCGGGTCAAAGGGGGCGAGACCTATGACATCGCCGTGCCTGACGTTGTTCCCGCCAGGCCGCGCGGCCAGGATATTCCGCTTACCGTGGTCTACGAGGACAAGGATCTGATCGTGATCGACAAGCCGGCGGGATTGGTGGTGCATCCGGCGGCCGGCAATCCCGACGGCACCTTGGTCAACGCCCTGATCGCCCATTGCGGCGAAAGCCTGATGGGCATCGGCGGAGAACTTCGGCCCGGCATCGTCCATCGCCTGGACAAGGACACCTCGGGGCTGCTGGTGGCGGCCAAGACCGAACGAGCGATGGCAAGCCTGGCCAAGCAATTCGCCAACCACACCATCGAGCGCGCCTATCATGCCGTGGTGTGGGGCAGTCCGCGCCTGGGCGATGGCGTGATCGAGGGGCAGATCGGACGCAATCCCTTCGACAGGAAGCGCATGGCGGTCTTGCGCGGCGGCGGCAAGCTGGCACGCACGCGCTATCGCGTGCTGGAACGGTTCGGGCCGGAAGCGCGCCCTTTCGCGTCCTTGATCGAGTGCCGGCTGGAAACCGGGCGCACCCACCAGATCCGCGTTCATCTCACCCATCTGGGCCATCCCTTGATCGGCGACCCGTCCTATGGCCGCGCCCGCCAGGCGCCCCGGCCAAAGACCCCGGCGGAAACACTGGCATTCGCGGCGGCGGCCGACTTTTCCCGCCAGGCGCTGCACGCCTATGTGCTGGGGTTCCAGCACCCCACCCTGCACAAGACCATGCGTTTCGAGTCGCCCTGGCCCTCGGATTTTGCGGTGTTGGTCGAGGCGCTGAGGGGATTGAATAGTGGCTGAGATACACCCATTTCGTTCTTCTAGGGGCGAGTTTGGGTGCTGGACGCCGGACAAGGGCGTTACAGTTTTATCGCCCGGATTCGAGGGGTACATTATGAGCAGCCGCGGTCTTCCCGTTCTTTCCAATGATGCCGGCCTGTCGCGTTACCTGGCCGAGATCCGCAAATTTCCTCTTCTCACGCCCGAAGACGAATACATGTTCGCCAAGCGCCTCAAGGAGCATGGCGATTCCGAGGCCGCGCGCCGGCTGATCACCAGCCATCTGCGCCTGGTGGCCAAGATCGCCATGGGCTATCGCGGCTATGGCTTGCCGGTGGCGGAGATCGTCTCCGAAGGCAATGTCGGCCTGATGCAGGCGGTGAAACGCTTCGATCCCGACAAGGGCTTCCGCCTTGCCACCTACGCGATGTGGTGGATCCGCGCCGCCATCCAGGAATATGTGCTGAGAAGCTGGAGCATGGTGAAGCTGGGCACCACCGCGGCCCAGAAGAAGCTGTTCTTTAATCTGCGCAAGGCCAAATCCCATATCGGCGCCATCGAGGAAGGCGATCTCACGCCCGCGCATACCGCCAAGCTGGCCGACCGGCTGGGGGTGACGGAAAAAGAAGTCATCGACATGAACCGCCGCCTGACTGGGCCGGATTCGTCGCTCAATGCGCCGCTGCGCTCGGAATCGGAAAATGAGTGGCAGGATTGGCTGGCCGACGATACGCCGGACCAGGAAACGCGGCTGGCCGAGCGCGAGGAACGCGGCGATCGCCATGACGCGCTGACGCATGCGCTGGACGCGCTCAACGAACGCGAACGCGATATTATTCAAGAGCGGCGGTTGAAGGACGAACCCGCCACCTTGGAAGAGCTTTCCCAGAAATACGGGGTGAGCCGCGAGCGGGTGCGCCAGATCGAAGTCCGCGCCTTCGAGAAGCTTCAGGCAGCAATGCAGCCGAAGCAGCTTGCGGCGCCGGCATAGCCATCATGCGAAGCGTGGGGCTTTCCGCCCCCTGATTTACCGCTAGGCTTCTCGCAAGGGAGGCAGCGATGAAGCTTAAGCTTTGGCAGGTGGATGCCTTCAGCGACCGGGTGTTCGGCGGCAATCCGGCGGCGGTGGTGCCGTTGGAGGCATGGCCTGACACCGCGTTCCTGCAAAATATCGCGGCGGAGAACAACCTGGCCGAGACCGCCTTCTTCGTGAAGACGGGACCGGGCGCATACGATCTGCGTTGGTTCACGCCCAACTTGGAAGTCGAGCTGTGCGGCCACGCCACGCTCACCAGCGCCTATGTGATTTTCCGCTTCCTTGATCCCGGCTCGAACGAGCTACGCTTCCAGACGCGTTCCGGCGAATTGAAAGTGGGACGCGGCGACGGCAACGGCCATGTGATGTCCCTGCCTTCTGCTTCATCCGAGCCATTCACGCCGCCGGCTGGTTTTGCCGAACGCCTGACCACGGCGTTGGGCGCGAGCGCTCCGAAGGAATTCCATTTCTCCGTCAAGGGGGGCGCCGGCGCCGGCGCGCTGACCGCGGTGTGGAATTCACCCGCCGAGGTCAAGGCTCTGAAACCAACCGGCGATTTGGAAGCCATCCTGCTGGACATGAAAGCGGGTTCGCTGCAGGCCACGGCGCAAGGCGATGGTAAGCCCTACGATTTCGTCTCACGTTTCTTCGCGCCCCATTTCGGCGTGCCGGAAGACCCGGTGACCGGCTCGATGCACAGCGCGCTGGTGCCGTTCTGGGCCAAGCGGCTCAACAAGAAGATCATGAAAGCGCGCCAGATCTCGGCGCGTGGCGGCGATCTGATCTGCATCCATGACGGCGCGCGCGTGATCCTGCAGGGACCCTGCGCGCTTTATCTGACCGGCGAGATAGAGATTTAAGCAAATCTCGAAGCTTGGTCGGGACCTTCCTCCCCGCGCATGCGTAGCATGCTGGCAGGGAGGTGGCCGTAGCAGCGCTTGCGATGCGAAGGCCGGAGGGGGAAAACCTAGTGCCGGCTGACGTCTTTCCTGTTGCCCAGCGGCTCGTCCAGGCCTTCGCGCGTGTCGGAATCATCGACAATGCCGTCGCCGAACATGGAAAGCCCGTCTTCCAAATAATCCCCCAACAGCGGCAGGCCCAGAAGATATTCGGCAGTGCGCTTCTTGTGTTCACTGCGCGCCGTGTCCAGCGCCGCGTGCCATTCGGACAGGTCGTAGGTTCCACGGCCCAACCAGGCCAGCGCCACCAGTTGCACCCGCTCGTCCTCGTTCAGGCCGCGAATCGCGCCCAGCAATTCCTCACGCACCGGATCGTCGCCATTGTCCGTCAGGATATCCGTGTCGCCGTCGTCGGTGGGATTGGAGCCCTCGTCGGGATCGCTGTCGCCTTCCTTTACGTCATATTCACGCGCTTTGAGGATAATGAAGCCCAGCTTGTCGGTGGGAATATCCAGATGCGGTGCGCGCGCGGTGCGGGCCATGGGTTAACTCCCCGTAAATCTTTGCATTTCGTTGAACGCATAAATTTCATCTCTGTTCCCAAGACGGCGGTTGACGCAACGGTCCGCTCTCCGTATATCGGCAGTGGGCCACGCCTCCCCAACGAGGTGCTATCATTCTGGAAGGAATGAACACATGAGCGAAGTGAATCGTCCGGCTGTGCGTCCCGCGCGGCCTTTTTTTTCGTCCGGGCCTTGCGCCAAACGCCCCGGCTGGACCCCTGAAGCCCTGAACAAAGCGCTGGTGGGACGTTCTCACCGCTCCAAGCCCGGCAAAGCCAAGCTCAAGGACGCGATCGAGCGCACCAAGAAGCTTCTGGGCATTCCTGCGAATTACAAAGTGGGCATCATGCCCGCCTCCGACACCGGCGCCATGGAAATGGCGATGTGGTCGATGCTGGGCCCCATGGAAGTGGACATCTTCGCCTGGGAAAGCTTCGGCGAGGATTGGGTCACCGACACAGTCAAACAGCTCAAGCTCAAGGCCGATGTGCACAAGGCGGCCTATGGCGAGATTCCCGAGCTCAAGACCGCCAAGAATCGCGATGTGGTGTTCCTCTGGAACGGCACCACCTCGGGCGTGAAGGTGCCCAATGGCGACTGGATTCCCGCCGACCGCGACGGCATCACGATTTGTGACGCGACCTCGGCGGCGTTCGCCATGGACCTGCCCTGGGACAAGCTCGATGTCACCACCTTCTCCTGGCAGAAGGTGCTGGGCGGCGAAGCCGCGCACGGCATGCTGGTCCTGTCGCCCAATGCGGTGACGCGGCTGGAAAACTACACACCGCACTGGCCGATGCCGAAAATCTTCCGCATGACCAAGGGCGGCAAGCTGGTGGATGGCATCTTCGAAGGCGAGACCATCAACACCCCGTCGATGCTGGCGGTCGAGGATTATCTCGACGCCCTCACCTGGGCGGAAAGCGTGGGCGGGCTCAAGGGCCTGATCAAGCGCTCCAATGACAATCTTGGCGTGCTGGATTCCTGGATCAGGAAAAGCGGCTGGGCCGGATTCCTGGCCAAGGATCAGGCGATCCGCTCCAACACGTCGGTCTGCATCAAGATCACCGATCCCTGGTTCGCGTCGCTCGGCGACGAGGCCAAGGCCGACGCGGCCAAGAAGATCGCCAGCGTGCTGGAAAAAGAGGGTGTGGCACTCGACATCGCGGGCTACCGCTCCGCGCCGCCGGGCCTGCGCATCTGGTGCGGCGCGACCGTGGACACGGCCGATCTGGAAGCCCTCACGCCCTGGCTCGACTGGGCCTGGGCGCAGGTCAAGCAGCCGGCCGCCGCTTAATCCCATTCACTCCACGCGCTATATGCGCGTGGGATTCCCCATCCCCGATTTTTCATGGAGTCCCCATGCCCAAAGTTCTGATCGCAGACAAATTGTCTCCCGCCGCCGTCGCTATCTTCAAGGAACGCGGCGTCGAGGCCGATGTGAAGACCGGCCTCTCCAAGGAAGAGTTGCTCAAGATCGTCGATCAATATGACGGCATCGCCATCCGCTCGGCCAGCAAGATCACGGCCGATGTGCTGAAAGCGGCCACGAAGCTGAAAGTGGTGGGCCGCGCCGGCATCGGCGTCGACAATGTGGACATTCCCGCCGCCACCGCCGCCGGCGTCATCGTGATGAACACCCCGTTCGGCAATTCCATCACCACCGCCGAGCACGCCATCTCGCTGATGCTGGCCTTGGCGCGCGAGCTTCCCGCCGCCAACGCCTCGACCCAGGCCGGCAAATGGGAAAAGAACCGCTTCATGGGCGTGGAGATCACCGGCAAGGTGCTGGGTCTGATCGGCGCCGGCAATATCGGCTCCATCGTCGCCGACCGCGCCAAAGGCCTGAAGATGCGGGTGATCGCCTATGATCCCTATCTGTCGGCCGAGCGCGCGGAAGATCTGGGCGTGGAGAAAGTGACCCTGGACGATCTTCTCGCCCGCGCCGATTTCATCACCCTGCATGTGCCGATGACGCCAGAGACCAAGAACATCCTGTCGGCCGAAGCCATCGCCAAGACAAAAAAGGGCGTGCGTATCATCAATTGCGCGCGCGGCGGGTTGATCGACGAGAAGGCGCTGAAGGCGGCGCTGGATTCCGGTCAGGTCGCGGGCGCGGCGCTGGACGTGTTCGAGACCGAGCCGGCCACGGAGAATGTGTTGTTCGGCAATGAGAAGGTCGTGGCGACGCCGCATCTGGGCGCTTCCACCACCGAGGCGCAGGAGAATGTCGCGTTGCAGGTGGCGGAGCAGATTTCCGACTATCTCTTGACCGGCGCTATCACCAACGCCCTCAACATGCCGTCCATCTCGGCCAGCGAGGCGCAGAAGGTGGGGCCCTGGATTCAGCTTGCCTCCAAGCTGGGCGCGTTCGCCGGCCAGCTCACCGATTCCAGCCTGACCTCGGTCGAGATCGTCTATGAAGGCATCGCCGGCCAGCTCAACACCCGCGCGCTGTCGCAGGCGGCTTTGGCGGGACTGCTCAACCCGATCCTGTCAGGCGTGAACATGGTCAACGCCCCTGTCATCGCCAAGGAACGCGGCATCAAGGTGAGCGAGACGCGCCGCGACCAGCAAGGCATCTATGAAGGCTATATCCGGATCACCGTGACCTTGGGCTCCGGCTCGACCCGACGCGTGGCGGGCACAGTCTTCTCCGACGGCCGTCCCCGCCTGATCCAGGTCAAGGACATCAATCTTGAGGCCGAGTTCGCGCCGCACATGCTCTATGTGGTGAACGAGGACAAGCCGGGCTTTATCGGCAAGTTCGGCACGGTGCTGGGCGATGCCAAGGTCAATATCGCCAACTTCACCTTGGGCCGCAGCGCTCCCGGCCAGGACGCCATCGCCCTGATCGAAGTGGACGGCGCGGTGCCGGACGCGGTGGTGCAGCAGCTGACCAAACTGCCGCTCGTGAAGCTCGCGAAGGCGCTCGCCTTTTAGTTTACCCCTCCGCCCTACGCTGGCCCGAGGGCCAGCTACGGGCACCTCCCCTGCCAGCGTGCTGCGCACGCGCAGGGGAGAAGGGTCATGACCAAAACGCTCTATCGCTTTCATCGGCAGGCTGGCCTAAAAACGAATTATGTCCCCTGAACTGACCGCGTATGCGTTGTGGTTGCTGTGGCTGGTGTCGTGGGGCATCGCCGCGTTCTGGGCCGCGCCAACCACCAAGCAACCCGCGTCGCGCGGGATGTGGTTCGCGCACCGGATCTTGCTGTGGGTTGGCGTACTCCTGTTGTTCGGCATCCTCTCGCCGCGCCACTTGGCAATGACCGATCTGTGGCAGCTGCCAAACCGCTGGAAATGGATTCTCGATATCGCGGTCGCGGCCGGTTTCGCCTTCGCCTGGTGGGCGCGCATCGCCATCGGCAAATTATGGTCGGCGGACGTGGCGCGCAAACAGGATCATGTAGTCGTGGAGAGCGGGCCTTATGCCTTGGTGCGCCATCCCATCTATACCGGCATCCTCTTGTCCGCCTTCGCCACCGCCGCCATCGAGGGCACCTTGATGGCATGGGCCGGTGCATTGATCATGGCCGGGGCCTGGTACTGGAAAGCGCGCCAGGAAGAGGATTTCCTGCGCGAGGAATTGGGTCCGGCCTATGACGATTACGCGGGCCGGGTAGCGATGTTGATCCCTTTTCTGACTTTCTAATTCTGCTCTCGAAGCTAGGTCGTGCGGGAGGGGGCTAAGATAAAGCAGCCATCCGGCGGAGATGGTGATCGCGCGAGCCATAGAGCATTTCGAGCAAGGTCAGCCGCTTGAAATAATGACCGACATTCAGCTCGTCGGTCATGCCGATACCGCCATGAACCTGCACCGCGCTTTCGCCCACTTGCTTGGCATATTTGCCGGCCGCCGCCTTGGCCGCCGAGACAGCGCGCGCCCCATCCACATCGCCCAGCTTGAGATTGGCCATCAGGGCAGCCGAACGCGCTTGCTGCTCGGCGATGAACATGTCCACCATGCGATGCTGCAACACCTGGAATTTTCCGATCGGCTGGCCGAATTGCTTGCGGGTCTTGGCATACTCCACCGTCGCACTCATCAACACGGCGATGGCGCCCAACGCTTCGGCCAGATGCGCGGCGATGGCGTGGTCCACCACCGCGTCCAAGGGCGCAAAGCCTTCGCCGTCCTTGCCGATCAGGCGCGCGGGCGCATTTTCAAAAGTGATCTCGCTCGCGCGCACTCCGCTCATCGCCGCATAATCGCGCGTGGTGACACCCTTGGCCGATTTGTCCACCAGGAACACACTGACGCCTTTTTGCTCACGCTGGCCGCCGCCGCTACGCGCGGTGACGATCAACTGGTCCGCCCAGGGCGCGCCCAGCACCACGCTTTTCTGGCCATTGAGAATATAGGCTTCACCCTGCTTCCTGGCCGAAGTCATCAGATCGGCCAGATTGTAGCGGCTTTGCGCTTCCGCGAACGCGAAAGCGATCAGGGTTTCGCCGCCCGCGATCTTAGGCAGGATTTCTTCCGCCAGCGCGCCGCCGCTTTTGGCCAGAAGATCGCCCGCGATCACGACCGTGGGCACGAAAGGCTCGACCACCAGGGCACGGCCGAATTCTTCCATCACCACCATGCTTTCGACCGGGCCGCCGCCCAAGCCGCCGAATTCTTCCGGTAGGGGCGCCGCGAGCAGGCCCAGTTCGGCGAATTGACGCCAATGATGGGGGTCGCGGCCTTCCGGGGTATCGGCGAATTTGCGCCAATCCTCATAGGAATAATTGTCCTTGAGATAGCGCGAGAGCGAATTGCGCAGCAGCGTCTGTTCTTCGGTGAACGAGAAATCCATCAGAGCCCCAACACCGCTTTGGCGATGATGTTGCGCTGAATCTCGTTGGAGCCGCCATAGATCGAGACCTTGCGCGTGTTGAAATAAACTCCCGCCAGTCCCTCGGCGTAATCCGGCCCCACCCGCTCATTGTCGCCGAAGCTCAGTTCATCGGGCAGGGCGTAATAGCCCACCGCCTCCATCGCCAGATCGGACACGCGTTGCAGGATTTCGCTGCCCGTCACTTTGAGGATCGAGCTTTCCGGACCCACTTTCTCGCCTCTGGCTTCCTGGCTGAGGATGCGCAATTCGGTGAATTCCAGCGCCATCAGATCGGCTTCCAGCGCGCTCAACCGGTGGGCGAAATCGGGATCCTTGATCAGGGGGACGCCGTCACTCTGTTCCGTCTGGGCGATCTTTTTCAACCGCGCCAGCGCAGCACGGGAGCGCGAGGCGCTAGCCAGCCCCGACCGTTCATGCTCGAGCAGAAATTTGGCGTAAGTCCAGCCCTTGTTCTCCTCGCCCACCAGATTTTCCACGGGCACGTTCACATTGTCGAAGAACACTTCGTTCACTTCCCGCGCGCCATCCAGCACGATGATCGGCTTGATCGTAATGCCGGGCGATTTCATGTCGATGAGAAGAAAGGAGATGCCTTCCTGCGGCTTTACATTGGTGTCGGTGCGCACCAGGCAGAATATCCAGTCGGCATATTGCGCCAAGGTGGTCCAGGTCTTCTGGCCATTGATCACATAATGTTCGCCGTCGCGCACGGCGCGGCAGCGGAGCGACGCCAGGTCCGATCCCGCGCCGGGCTCGGAATAGCCCTGGCACCACCAATCTTCGCCGGAAAGAATACGGGGCAGGAATTTCTTTTTCTGCGCCTCGTTCCCAAAGGTGTAGATCACCGGCCCCACCATGCTGAGACCGAAAGGCAAAGTGGTGGGCATGTCCGCCTTGGCGGTTTCGGTGGAGAAAATGTAGCGCTCGGTCACGCTCCATTCTGCGCCGCCATATTGCTTGGGCCATGCCGGCGCCACCCAGCCTTTTTTGAACAGCAGTTTGTGCCAGAGCATGTAATCGTCTTTGGAAAGACGGGCCAGTTCGGGAGGGCCGAGATTTTCCGGCAATTTGGGTTTGGCGTCGGCGATGAAATCCTTCACCTCCTGCCGAAATGCTTCCTCCTGGGGCGAAAAGGAAAGGTCCATGGTCTCCTCGAAAATCTAGCGCGCGGCGCGGATCGCCTCGTGATGACGGATCACCTCCTTGACGATAAAGGCCAGGAATTGTTCCGCGAAATCGGGATTGAGCTTGGCGTCCTTGGCCAGTGCACGCAACCGGGCGATCTGGACTTGCTCGCGCGCCGGATCGGCGGGGGGAAGGCCGTGCGTGGCCTTATACTCGCCCACCGCCTGGGTGCATTTGAAGCGCTCGGCCAGGAGATGCACCAGCGCCGCATCGATATTGTCGATACTGTCCCTCAGCCGGTGAAGCTCGGGATGTGCCTCGGCCATATCGCCCTCTCCGCCGCTGCCGCGGCCGTAAATCATGCCAGCGCCTAGTCTTAAGCGAAGGGGCGGCAGACGCCAAGTTTGGCGCCAAGTTGGCGTCAAGTTGGCATTAAGTTCGGCCCGCCGTTAACCGGGATCGCATTTTTGGCGGAGACAGGTCCAAAGGCCCATGCTTATACTTGCCGCCGGTATGGGGGACTTGTGCTGGGCTGACGAGGGAGTGAACGGCGCAAGTTTGGGGCGGGCGATGAGAACAAGTTTGGTCTTGGTGGTGCTGGCGCTCAGCCTGATGAATGCTGGCTGCGCCGAAACCAACAACCAGGAAGCGGTGGCAGCCGGTGATCCGCTGGAGCCCATGAACCGCTTCTTTTTCGATTTCAACCAGAGGCTGGATCGCCACGCCGCCCTGCCCGCGGCCACCTTTTATGCCGACAATGTGCCCCGCGGCATTCGCGTCAACGTCCACAATTTCCTGCTCAACATGGGCGGCCCGGTCAATGTCGCCAATGACATTCTGATCGGCGAATTCACCAATGCCGGTGAAGCCGGCGCCCGCTTCGTCATCAACACCACGGTGGGCGTGGTGGGCCTGTTCGACGTCGCCACCGATTGGGGCTTTCGCGAGAAGAGCCGCGATTTCGGCGAGACGCTGGGCGTCTATGGCGTGCCTCAAGGGCCCTATCTGGTGCTGCCCCTTCGTGGTCCCACCTCGGTTCGGGATTTCTCGGGCAGCTATGTCGATGGCTATTTCTCGCCCCTCCATTTCCTTCATTACAGCGGCAGCACCTATGTGGGCCTAGTCCACTCCACCCTAGGCTCGGTGGACAACCGCTCCGCCAACATCGTGACCTTCCAGGATATCGAGCGGGCGTCGGTGGATTATTACGCCACCATGCGGGATTATTACCGCCAGCGCCGCGAACGGCAGGTCGAGGACAAGGCAGTCCAGACCACGGAACTTCCCGACTTTTAGAACGGTGCAGAACGGGATAAGCAGGGGCCATGTTCAGGCCCCTCTCCATCCCCGTGATCGAACGCATCGTCACTTTCAGCTGCCGCTGGAAAGGATTGATGATCCTGGCGAGCCTGCTGCTCGCCCTGGGCGCGGGCTTTTACACCGCCACCCATTTCGCCATGAACACCAACAGCGGCAAGCTGATCTCGGCCGATGTGGGTTGGCGCAAACGCCAGGACAGTTTCGACCGCCTGTTCCCGCAACAATCCGATTTGATTCTGGTGGTGGTGGACGGGGCGACGCCCGAATTGGCGGAAGCCGGCGCCGGCGCGCTCACCGCCCGTCTGAGCCAGAACAAAGCCTTGTTTCTCGATGTGAGCCGTCCCGATGGCGGACCGTTCTTCGATCACAATGGCATGCTGTTCCTGCCGCTCAAGGACGTGCAAGCCACCACCCAGCAATTGTTTAAGGCGCAGCCTTTCCTGGGCGCACTGGCCGGCGATCCGTCGTTGCGCGGCGTGATGGACAGTCTTTCCACCGTCCTTTTGGGCATTGCCCACGGGCAGGCCAAGCTTTCGGACATGGATCAGCCCATGGCGCAGTTCGGTCAGGTGTTGGCCGCTGCCGCACAAGGCCGGACCGATTATCTCTCCTGGCGCGCGCTTATCACCGGCGCGAAACCAAGGCGGGAAGAGATACGGCGCTTCATCGAAGTGAAGCCCAGATTATTCTATGACCAGCTTGAACCCGGCCTGCGCGCCAGCGACGCGATCCGCGCCGCCTCCGTGCAACTGGGCCTCACCCAGGCGCATGGCGTGCAGGTGCGGCTCACCGGCGATGTGCCGTTGTCGGACGAGGAATTCGGCACCCTCACCGACCGTGTCTGGTTGATGATTTCGGCGATGATGGCGGGCGTATTGGCGACCCTGTGGCTGGCGCTGCGCTCCTTCAAGATCATTTTCGCCATCCTGGTGACCTTATTCGCGGGCCTTTCCATCACCATGGGGCTGGGCCTGTTCTTCGTGGGCGTGTTCAACATCATCTCCATCGCCTTCATCGCCCTGTTCGTGGGACTGGGCGTGGATTTCGGCATCCAATTTTCGGTGCGCTACCGCGCCGAGCGGTTCCATTATCCTGCGCTGGCGGACGCGCTCTGTCACACCGGACGCAGCGTGGGCATGCCCCTGGCGCTGGCGGCTGCCGCCACCGCGGTGGGCTTCTTCTCGTTCCTGCCGACCAATTACACTGGCGTGGCCGAATTGGGCTTTGTCGCCGGCCTGGGCATGGTGGTGGCGTTCGCCGCCTCGATCACACTGTTGCCTGCGCTTCTGATGTCGCTAGCGCCCGAAGGCGAAGCCCGCGATGTGGGCTTCACCGCGCTTGCGCCCGTGGACCATTTCCTGGCACGGCACCGCATGACCATTCTGCGCATCGCGGCCGCGAGCGGTGTGGTCTGCCTGGCGCTCACTTTATTCTTGCGCTTCGATTCCAATCCGCTCGATCTGCGCAGCAGGCACGTGGAATCGGTTTCCACCCTGTTCGACCTGATGGGCAATCCGGAAACCTCGCCCAACACGATCAATGTGCTGGCGCCCTCGCTCGCCCTGGCAAACCCGCTGGCGGCGCGCCTTGCCAAGCTTCCCAGCGTCGCCCAGGCGCTGACCGTTTCCAGCTTCGTGCCGGACGATCAGGACCAGAAGTTGGCGCTGATTGCGGACGCCAACGGAGTTCTGGATTCCACCCTCAATCCGTTCGAAATGAAGCCGCCGCCCAGCGACGCGGATCTGGTGGCGAGCTTCAAGGCGACAGCGGCCAAGCTCAGCCAGGCCGCAGATGGCACAAATGATCCGGCCTCGGCGCATGCCCGCGCCCTGGCATCGGCGCTGGAAGCACTGGCGAACGGCCCCAAAGCCAATCGCGACCGCGCCACCGACGCTGTGGTCCCCGGGCTCAAGACCATGCTCCGGCAATTGTCGGACTCGCTCACGCCCACCCGCGTCAGCCTGGAAACGCTGCCCGCGGCGATGAAACGGGAATGGATCGCGCCGGGCGGCACCGCCCGCATCCAGGTCTTCCCCAAGAACATCAGCAATGATCCGCAAATCCTGTCGGATTTCAGCGACGCGGTCCTCAAGATCGCGCCCGGCGCCACCGGGGCGCCCATCGCGATCCGGGAATCCGGGCGCACTATCGTGAGCGCCTTCGTCGAGGCGGGCATCCTCTCCTTTTTCGCCATCCTGGTGCTGCTGGTGGTGGTACTGCGCCGCGCTGCCGACGTCGCCATGACCTTGGCCCCTCTGATCCTGGCGGGGCTGCTCACGGTAGGGACATGCGTGGCGCTGGGCCTTGAGCTCAATTTCGCCAATATCATCGCCTTGCCCTTGCTGCTGGGCATCGGCGTCGCCTTCAACATTTATTTCGTGGTCGCGTGGCGCGCGGGGGCAAGAAATTTCCTGCAATCCAGCCTCACCCGTGCGGTCATTTTCAGCGCGGCCACCACGGCGTCCAGCTTCGGCACGCTATGGCTGTCGCGCCATCCCGGCACCGCCAGCATGGGTGAACTGTTGATGATCTCGCTGTTCTGGACTTTGGTGACGACACTTTTCGTGAGCCCGGCGCTATTGGGACCACCGCCGCCGGATACCGAACAGGCGCATCATAAGATTATTTAGCCGAGAGTTTGATCCGCCAGCGCGTTGATCTTCTTCGCTAGCCCCTCCGGACCAGACGCTTGAAGAGTCGCCCCAAAATCCGAGCGTTTCTGGGCGAGCTGGCTGATATTGCCGTTCAGATAGATGTCCTCGATTTTCCAACCGCCTTCCGCCTGATGCATGCGGTAATTGAACGGAATGGCGTCGCCGCTGCCGGGCTTGAGCGCGCTTTTGACGAACTTGTCCGAGCCGCGCTCAGCCACCGCCGGATCGACCGTGAATTTCTCGCCGCTATAGCTGTCGAAATTGCGCGCATAATTGGCGATGGTCATGCGGTCGAATGCCTCGATCAGCGCCTTCTGGTCGGTGGGCGAGATGGATGACCAGGTCGGTCCCACCGACAGCGCCGTCATCCCGGAAATGTCGAAGGCCTGGTCGACGGCGGGCTTGAGCTTGTCATAGCGGCTTTTGGTCGAGCCGCCAGACTTCATGCTGGCGGTGAGCGCGTCATAGAAATTCTGGATGGTGGCGGCCGCGGGATCGGCCTGCTGTGCCTGCGCGGGACCGGCCGCCGCCAGGATCAGGAAGGCCAAAGACAATGTAGACCCAATGCGATGCAACATGAAAAAACCTCGTCAATATGTGCAAGCCTTGACGCGTAAAACGCGTGAACAGCCAATTATGCCCCAGCTATTCGGGCAAAATTTCGGCTCTTTTCAGGCTTCACGGTCCAGCAGAAACAGGGGCAGGCCCGACAATTCGGGCGAGCGGGCGGCATGGGGACCGAGCGCTGCGATCGCCGCCTTGGCCCGTTTCTCGGCCTCGGCGCGCGCGCCTTCGACCCCCAATAGAGTCACCAAGGTGGCCTTGCCCATCTCGGCATCCTTGCCCACCGCCTTGCCGGTTTTCTCGGCGGTCGAGGTCACGTCCAGAAGATCGTCGGTGATCTGGAACACCAGGCCCAACTCATGGGCATAGTCGCGCAGGCGCTGACGGTCTTCCGCCGACGCCTTGCCCAAAATCGGTCCCGCCTCGCACGAGAACTCAAACAACTGCCCGGTCTTGAGGCGCTGGAGATTGCGGACTTCATCAAGTCCGAAATTTTCGCCCGCCAGCATGTCGATGATCTGGCCGCCGATCATGCCGTCATGGCCGGATGCTTCCGCCAGCCGCGCGATCAGGTTCACCCGCACCTGCGGATCGGGATGGGTGGCGGCATCGGCCAGGATCTCGAAGGCGATGGTGAGGAGTGCATCGCCCGCCAAGACTGCCGTCATTTCGTCGAAGGCGATGTGGGTGGTGGGACGCCCGCGCCTGAGATCGTCATCGTCCATGCAGGGCAGATCGTCATGCACCAGCGAATAAGTGTGCAGCACCTCGATCGCCGCGCCCACGCGCAGCGCATGGGCGCCGTCCACGCCGAACAGCAGCGCCGAATGGAGCACCAGGAACGGTCTGATCCGCTTGCCGCCCGCGAAAATGGCATAGCGCATCGCTTCCTGGACCCGCGCCTGGGCGCCGTGCGGCTGGGGCAGCACGCGTTCCAAGACCGAATCAACGGCCTGAACGGACGCCGCGATGGCACGCGGGAGCTCGGTTTTATCGGCGTCTTTGGTGATGCGCATATCCCCCATGCATGCCCGGTCCACACCCCTCTATGCCACCCCAAAGCCCATGATGCGACATCTGGTCCTTGGGGCTGAAAAGGCAAAGAAAGTGCCCCTTTGCGGGTCCGTCTATTGCCGTTTGGACATGTAACATCCCGGTTCCGGCCCTGAAACCCGAAGGGTTGTTTTCGAGGGGTCGATACGGGAAACTGGCTTGGCTTGGCGGGGGTTAGGCCTTATCTCCCCTGGAGGCGTCCGCAAGGGCCCCGCAAAGGAAGTAATATGCGAGTTATTCTTGCCCAGCCGCGCGGCTTTTGTGCCGGGGTGGTGCGGGCCATCGACATCGTCGAAAAGGCGCTCGATAAGTTCGGCCAGCCCGTCTATGTGCGCCATGAGATCGTCCATAACCGCCATGTGGTGGACGCGCTCAAGAGCAAGGGCGCCCGCTTTGTCGAGGAATTGGACGAAGTGCCCGAAGGCGCGGTGACGGTGTTCTCCGCTCATGGCGTGCCGCAATCGGTGGTCAAGACCGCGCAAGCGCGCGGCCTGCCGGTGCTGGACGCCACCTGCCCGCTGGTCTCCAAAGTGCATAACCAGGGCAAGCGTTATGTCGCCCATGGCCGCACCCTGATCCTGATCGGCCATGCCGGCCATCCCGAGGTGGAAGGCACCATGGGCCAAGTGGGCGCGCCGGTGCATCTGGTCCAGTCGGAAGCGGATGTGGAAATGTTGCCGATCCCCGCCGACCGTCCCGTCGCCTATATCACCCAGACCACGCTTTCCATCGACGACACCAAAGGCATCATCGCCACGCTCAAAAAACGCTTCCGCGACATCGTGGGGCCCGAGACCAGCGACATCTGCTACGCCACCCAGAACCGCCAGACCTCGGTGCGCGAGTTGGCCAAGGTGGCGGACGTGATCCTGGTGGTGGGGGCGAAGAATTCGTCGAACTCCAACCGGCTGCGCGAGATTGGGATCGAGGAAGGTGTGCCGTCCTACCTCATCGCCGACGGCAGCGAATTGAAGGCCGATTGGGTGCGGGGCAAAGGCGTAGTAGGCCTTACCGCCGGCGCCAGCGCGCCTGAGGAGCTGGTGCGCCATGTGATCGCGGCACTTTCCGAAATCGAAGACGTTCACGTTGAACAGATGGACGGCAAGAAGGAACATATCGAGTTCCGCCTGCCGGCCGAATTGAGGGCTTAAAGCCATGGGTTTGCCGCTGCGCCAGGCCGCCAAGATCGGCGCCTATGTGATGAAGAAACATCTCTCCGGCGGGAAATATCCGCTGGTGCTGATGCTGGAGCCGCTGTTCCGCTGCAATCTGGAATGCGCCGGTTGCGGCAAGATCGACTATCCCGACGAGATTCTCAACCAGCGCCTCTCGATCAAGCAATGCATGGACGCGATCGACGAAAGCGGCGCGCCCGCAGTCTCGATCGCCGGCGGCGAGCCCCTGCTCCATCGCGACATGCCCAAGATCGTGCAGGGCTTCCTGGAGCGTGACAAGTTCGTGATCCTTTGCACCAACGCGCTCTTGCTGTCGAAGAAAATCGACCAGTACAAGCCCGATCCCAATTTCACTTGGTCGATCCATCTCGATGGCGACCAGGAGATGCATGACAAATCGGTCTGCCTGGACGGCGTCTATGAAAAGGCCGTGGCGGCGATCAAGCTGGCCAAGAGCAAAGGCTTCCGCACCCAGATCAATTGCACCTTGTTCGACGGCGCCGATCCGGAACGCACCGCCCGCTTCTTCGACGAGATGATGGCGATGGGCCTTGATGGTATCACGGTATCGCCCGGCTATGCCTATGAGCGCGCGCCCGACCAGCAGCATTTCCTCAATCGCGAGCGCACCAAGAAGATGTTCCGTGAGATTCTCTCACGCGGCAATGGTGGCAAGAATTGGGACTTCACCAATTCGCCCCTGTTCATGGATTTCCTGGCGGGCAACCAGACTTATGAATGCACCCCCTGGTCCATGCCGCTCTACACCGTCTTCGGCTGGCAGAAGCCCTGCTATCTGCTGGGCGAAGGCTATGTGAAGACCTTCAAGGAGCTGATGGAAGGCACCGAGTGGGAAAAATACGGCGTCGGCAAGTATGAGAAATGCGCCAACTGCATGGTGCATTGCGGCTT
>DATBAP010000079.1:0-88082 GCA_036271455.1 Rhizomicrobium sp. | reverse complement strand
GCGGGCCGCTGGTCAACCGCGACGGCGAGGTGGTGGGTATCGTCACCGCCATCTACAATCCGACCGGCCAGCGCGTCTTCGCCGGCATGGCCTTCGCCGTGCCGATCGAGAACGCGGCCAAGGCGGTAGGGACCAATCCATTTTAATCTGACCAAGAAGGACTTTTCGCATGGCCAGCGGCGCGCATCAGGGGTTGGAGCATCTTCTTTACGAAGTGAAGAAGGTCGTGGTCGGCCAGGATCATTTCCTGGAACGCGTGCTGGTGGCGTTGCTCGCGGGCGGCCATCTTCTGGTCGAAGGCGTGCCGGGCCTGGCCAAGACGCTGACGGTCTCGACTTTGGCGCGCGCCATGCAAGGCAGCTTCAAGCGCATCCAGTTCACGCCTGATCTGGTGCCCGCCGATCTGATTGGCACTCGCGTCTATAACCAGAAGAGCGGCGAGTTCGCCACCGTCTTAGGGCCCGTCTTCGCCAATCTGGTGCTGGCCGATGAAATCAACCGGGCGCCCGCCAAGGTGCAAAGCGCGCTTCTGGAAGTGATGCAGGAACGCCAGGTCACCATCGCGGGCGTAAGCCATCCGGTACCCAAGCCCTTTGTGGTGATGGCGACCCAGAACCCCATCGAGACCGAAGGCACCTATGCGCTGCCCGAGGCGCAGGTGGATCGTTTCATGATGAAAGTGCTGGTGGGCTATCCCAGCGAAGACGAAGAATTCGTGATCGTCCAGCGCGTCACCGGCATGTTCGCCGCGATCGGCGCCGTCACCACCACCGACGAACTCTTGGCGATGCAGGCCGAGGCGCGCAGGATCTATATCGATCCCGCTCTGGTCACCTATGCGGTGCGGCTGGTTGCGGCGTCGCGCAATCCCGCCAAGGCCGGTCTGCAGGATCACGCACGGCTCATTCTTTATGGCGCGTCGCCCCGCGCCACCATCGGCATGATCGAGGCCGGCCGGGCGCTGGCCTATCTACGCGGCCGCGATTACGCACTTCCCGCCGACGTGGTGGATGTGGCGGCCGACGTGCTGCGTCACCGCATCGTGCCGTCCTACGAAGCGCTGGCCGACGGCATCAGCGCCGACGATCTGGTGCGCGATCTGATGCGGGCGGTGCCCGCGCCGGAGAAAGTTCTGGAGCGACATGACCGCGCCGCAAACGCTTGAGGCGATTCTTCATCGCCTTGAGCTGAAGATCGCGCGGCGGCTGGAAGGCCTGCTGCAAGGCGATCACCGCAGCCTGTTCCGCGGCCAGGGCTTGGATCTTGCCGACATCCGTGAATATCAATATTACGACGATGTCCGCCACATCGACTGGAACGTCACTGCGCGGCAGCAAACCCCCTATGTGCGCGAATATCTGGAAGACCGGGAAGTCACCGCCTGGTTTCTGCTGGACATGAGCCCGTCGGTGGATTTCCAGTCGGTGAGCGTCTCCAAGCGCCAAGTCTTGACCGAATTCACCACCCTGATGTGCCGTTTCCTGACGGGCAAAGGCAACCGCACCGGAGCGCTTTTGTTCTCTGGCGCGGTGGAGCGCATGATCCCGGCCCGAGGCGGGCGGCGGCAATTGCTGGTGCTGCTCGACGCGCTCACGCGTTACCGCAACCCCAGACACGCCCACGGCACCGACCTTAAACGTGTTCTTTCCGATGCCGCGCGCATGATCCGGCGGCGCTCGCTGGTCTTCATCGTTTCCGATTTCATTTCCAGTCCCGGCTGGGAAAAACCGCTGGCGCAATTGGCCAGCCGCCACGATGTGATCGCGGTGAGGCTGAGCGATCCGTTGGAGACGCGGCTTCCGGATCTGGGCCTTCTCACTTTCCAGGACGCCGAAAGTGGCGAACAGGTGTTCGTCGACACCCATGACAAGGGTTTCCGCGCCCGTTTCGCTTCCGCCGCCCATGCCCAGGAGGAGGAATTGCGGGCGACCTTTGCCGGCGCCGGCGTCGATGCGCTGGAGCTTTCCACCGAGGACGATGTCGCCGACGCGGTGCTGCGGTTCGCCGACATGCGCAAGCTTCGTTTCGCCAAGGTGCAGGCATGAGCGCACGCCTGAGCAAACTCTTCTTGGCGATCCCTCACATCCCGCATCTGAGCTTTCTCTGGCCCACTTTCCTGTGGCTGTTGCTGCTGGTGCCGCTCACGGCCGGTTTTTATCTGCTGCTTTTGTACAAGCGGAAGAAGACCGCGCTGCGTTACGCCAATCTCAGCATGGTCAAGGCGGCGATGGGCGCGGTGGGCTGGCGCCGGCACGTGCCGCCCGCCTTGATGTTGCTGGCGCTGACCTTGCTGCTGATCGCGGTGGCCAGGCCGACCGCCGTGGTGAGCCTGCCGTCCACCCGCGCCACGGTGATCCTGGCGATGGACGTCTCGGGCAGCATGCGCGCCACCGACGTCGCCCCCTCGCGCGTCGAAGCGGCCCAGGCCGCCGCCAAGCAATATATCAAGAGCCAGCCCAAGGATGTGGTGATCGGCATTGTCGCCTTCGCCGCCACCGCTTTCCTGGTGCAAAGCCCGACCGTGGATCACACGGCCTTGTTCAACGCGATCGATCATTTCGAGCTGCAGCGTGGCACCGCGGTGGGCAGCGGCATCCTGACGGCGTTGTCCAGCATCTTCCCGCGCGATGATTTCCCCATCGCCAATTATTACAGCGGCGGCTTCGGCAACGGCTCCGGTGGTTTCGGTTTCGGCGGCGGCGACCGCTCCAACCGTTTTGGCGGACGCGCCCTGGGCGGTGACCGGGGCCCCGGCGGCCCACCCAAAAAACATGTGCCGGTCGAGCCAGGCTCCTACAAGAACGCGGTGATCATTCTTCTGACCGACGGCCAGACCAATGCCGGTTACGACCCCGTCGAGGCAGCGCGCATCGCTTCGGAATATGGCGTGAAGGTCTACACGGTGGGCTTCGGCACCACGCGGGGCAATGTGGTGGGCTTTGGTGGATTCTCGATGCGCGCGCAGCTGGACGAAGACGCGCTCAAGAAGATCGCCGACATGACGCGGGGACGTTATTTCCACGCCGCCACCGCCGACGACCTCAAGGCGGTTTATGGCGTGCTGTCCAAGCAGCTGGTGATGGAGACTCGGGAGATGGAGATTTCCTCCTTCTTCGCAGCTGCAGCAGCGATCGTGATGCTGATCTCCGCCGGCCTGTCGCTGGCCTGGTTCAGCCGCGTGATCTGACGGCACTTGGCCGCAGTGAGGAAATATCAGGCAGCCGTAACACACAAAGACACATAAAATCGGCCAAATACGGGCGCTTACCCCGGGGGCGGGTGCTTTACGCCCTTCCCCGTCTCATGTAACTCTATCTGAAGGGGTGGGGTTTTATCGAAACTCATACCACCCGTCATTTCTGGGGGAGGATTATGAGAAAGCTCATCCGTTCAAAAAATTTCCTGATCGGCTCCGCATTCGCCGTTGCTCTGGCAGGATTGGGCGTCGCCCAGTTCGCGCTTCAAGGCAACGCCGAAGCGCAGGGCATGATGGCGCCCAAATTTGTGGTCGATCCGTATTGGCCCAAGCCCATGCCCAATCATTGGGTGCTCGGCATGTCGATCGGCGTCTGGGTCGACAACAACGACCATATCTGGATGGTCCATCGCGACAACACGGTGGAACGCACTATTCTTCAGCTGAAGAACCATCAAGGCTCATGCTGCCAGCCGGCGCCGCCGGTTCTGGCTTTCGACGAGGCCGGCAATAATATCCACGCCTGGGGCGGACATGTCGACGGCGCGCCCTATCAGTGGCCGGAATCCAATCACGGCATCACTGTGGACGGTAAAGGCAATGTCTGGATCGGTGGCAATGGCGGCCCGGACTCGCAGATCCTGAAATTCACCCAGGACGGCAAATTCCTGATGCAGATCGGCAAGTCGGGCGCGCGCAGGAAAGCGGGTACGGCGGCGGATGCGAATGCCGAGTCCTCTGCAGCCGGCTTTGCCGCCGGATCGAACGATCAGGAGAATTTTGGCCGGGTTGCCAAGATCTTCATCGATAACAAGGCGAACGAAGCCTATATCGCCGACGGTTACTTGAACCATCGCGTCGCCGTTCTCGACGCCGACACCGGCAAGATGAAGCGCTGGTGGGGCGCTTATGGTCAAAACCCGGTAGACGATACGGTGCTCCCTAGGTACACGCCCGACCTGCAGCATGACCAGGCGCATGAACCGAACTTCCGCAATCCGGTGCATTGCGCGGACATGTCGGTGGACCGGCTGATCTATGTCTGCGATCGCGTCAATGACCGCATGCAGGTCTTCACGCCCGAAGGCAAATTCATCAAGGAAATGTATTACAAGATCAAAACCAAGACCGACGGCTCGGTGTGGGACATCGCCTTCTCGAAGGATCCGCAGCAGAAGTACATCTTCATGGCGGACGGCGTGGCCGAGCATGTGGTGATCATCGATCGCCAGACGCTCACCCCGATCTATACCTTCGGCGACGGCGGCAATTCTGCCGGCGAGTTCCATGGCGTGCATTCGATCGCCATCGACTCCAAGGGCAACCTGTTCACCACCGAAACTTATGGTGGCCGCCGCATCCAGAAGTTCCTTTACAAGGGCATGGGGCCCGTCACCCAAGGCGCGGACGAGGGAGTGGCTTGGCCGAAGTCGTAACTTCAGGTCATTCGCTTTAGCTTTTCATGTTGTTTAGGATCATGCGCCGCCAGTTCCCAAATGTACTGGCGGCGCTGATTCTTTTTGGGCTGGGCCTCATTCAGGCGAGCCCCGCTTCCGCACACACAATCCCGGTCGATTCGCTGGTCCAGGCCTACATGAAGCCGCAAGGCCATGTGCTGCAGGTCCTGATGCGGATGCCGCTCAAATCCTATGCCGATGGCGATTACTATCATAATGATAACGGGTCGGTGGACCTGACGCGCGTGGATGGACCGCTCCGCACCGCGGCCCAGGTGGCGCTGTTCGAAAATCTCAAAGTGTACGAGAACGGCCGGGAGCTTCCCTTCCCGCATATCGTGGCCGTGCGCATGGCGCTGGACTCGGACCGCTCCTTCGCCACCTATGGCCAGGCGCTGGCGGAAATGAAGTCGCCACCCCTAGCCGCCACGGGCGATGTCTTCTGGGACCAGGCCAAGGTGGATGTCTGGTTCGAATATCCAATCCAGTCCGATCAATCCAATTTCGCCATCCATGCCGCCTTCGACCGGCTGGCGGTGCATGAGACCACGACCCTGCAATTCATCTCGCCCAACGGCGTCACCAGGGCCTATGACCTGCCGGGCGATGCCGGCCTGGTCAGCATGGACCCGAGCTGGGTCAACGCCGCCACGCGCTTCGTGTCGATGGGTTTCCACCACATCCTGGAAGGGATTGACCATCTCCTCTTCCTATTCGCCCTGATCATCCCCTTCCGCCGCATCCGTCCGCTGATTCCGGTGGTCACCGCCTTCACCATCGCCCATTCGATCACCTTGATCGCCTCGGCCTATGGCTATGCCCCCGACGCGCAGTGGTTTCCGCCCCTGATCGAGCTGCTGATCGCGGTTTCCATCCTCTATATGGCGCTGGAGAATATCGTCGTCCTGAAGCCCCAGCACCGCTGGGTGATCACCTTCTTCTTCGGCCTGGTGCATGGCTTCGGCTTCTCATGGGTGCTGCGTGACTCCCTGCAGTTGGCGGGCTCCCATGTGCTCCTCTCGCTGCTCTCCTTCAATGTGGGCGTGGAGCTGGGGCAATTGTTCATGCTGGCGCTGTTCGTGCCGGCACTGAACCTGCTCTTCCGCTATGTCGTGCCCTACCGCGTCGGCTCGATCATCCTGTCGGCGCTGGTCGCCCATCAAGCCTGGCACTGGATGGAAGATCGCTGGGACGCGCTTTCGCAGTTCTCCATGCCTTCGATCACGCTCGACAACCTCATGAGCGCACTGCCTTGGCTGATCGCACTGGTGTCGATGTCCGCGGCGCTATGGCTGGTGTCCTTGATCGCCAAGCGCTGGGGCGGCGAGACCACGCCCGAAGTCTCCAAGCACGCCGCGGAATAGGTCCGCCTATTCCTCGCCAGCGAGCCACTCCAGCCGTGTTTTTGCCTTGAGCCGTGGCGCGACTTTGGCCAATGCCTGTTCCATCGCGGGGGCAAAGCCGAAGGGCGGATTGAGCACCAGGACCGCCGCGCGGGCGAGTTTGCCTTCGGCGGCATCAATCGCCGCTTCGATCTTGAGCGCGTTTCGGGCGTCCATCAGCACTTCGCCTTCGAAGGCGCGGGCCGCGGCATCGGCTTTGATGGGATACCAGACGAGATAAATGCCGGTGGTGAAGCGGCGCAAGGCGCCGCGCACGGCCCTGGCCAGGCTCTCGAATTCATCCGGCGCCTCGAATGGCGGGTCGATCAGCACCAGTCCGCGCCGTTCGGGGGGCGGCAATAGCGACGCCAGCCGTGCATAGCCATCCCCCTCCTCCACCCGCGCCTTGCGCCAGGGCGAAAGAGTTTTTTTCAGCGCGTCGGCGTCCTGGGGATGTTTCTCCACCGCCACCAGACGGTCCTGGGGCCTGAGCATCTTGGCGGCGATCAACGGTGAACCCGGATAGATCTGGCCTCCTTCCGCCACCAGACTCAGATAGCGATCCAGCAACGGCGAACCCGAAATTCCGTCCAGCATCTGGATGCCAGAGGCGGCCTCGCCAGTCTTCAATGCTTCTTCGGAGTTGAGATCGTAACTGCCTCGTCCGGCATGGCTGTCGATCACCGCGAACGGCGTCTCTTTTTTCGCCAAATGGACGAGGATCGCCACTTCGGCCAGATGCTTGACGACATCGGCGAAATTGCCGGCATGGTATTGATGACGGTAGTTCATATCATTCCAAGACGTTGGTATCGCTCGGCTTATGCCTGATTGCGGTTGCTGCCGCACCCCTCCGGCTTCCAGATGCGGCGGCTGGAGGGCGGGTTGTTCGCCAGCTTGGCGGCGGGACGGATGGGCCGCCCCACGAACTCGCCACCGCAGTTGGGGCAGATGCCGTTCAGCTTCTCCGCCACACAGCCGGCGCAGAAGGTGCACTCGAAGCTGCAGATACGGGCATCGGGACTGTCAGGCGGAAGATCGCGGTCACAGCATTCGCAATTGGGGCGCAGTTCCAGCATGGCGTGTTCCCTCAGGACAGGCACAACCAAGCACGGGATCGCGCATTCTACAATTCACACGCGAGGCAGAACGGCATTGCACGCGAGTCTTCACGCCTCGAGCTTGGCATTAGAAAGGTGGAATGGTGCGGGCGGCCTCGCCCGGCGAGCACAGGGCAATAAAACAAACCCGACCGCCCGCTAGAATCTGTCAGGGATATCAAAACTCGGCATTCATCGGCGCTCTGTCAGAGCGCCGATGAATGGTGCGGGCGGTCGGAATCGAACCGACACACCTTGCGGTACCAGATTTTGAGTCTGGCGCGTCTACCAGTTCCACCACGCCCGCGTGAGGCCGGTTTTGCCACAGAGAGCGGCTCAGGGTCCAGCCCCGGCGTGGAAAGCTTTTCCCGTTTCCACGACACTGATGAAGGGCTGGGTTCCTCTCTCCCAAGGAGTTTTCCCATGCAGACATCCGATTCCGTGAACGAATCCTCGCCGCAAGACATGATCCAAACGCTGCGCCAATCGGTGGAAAAGACGCTGGACCAGAACAGGGTCCTGCTTACCGAGATCGCCCATTTCTCCAAGACCGAATCCCTGCGCGTTGCCCAGCGCAATCTGGATCATGCCACCCATGCCTTTGCGCATTTCGACGGACGGCGCGACCTGGCCGGGCTGATCGAAGCGCAGCAGGAATGGATCCGGCAAATGATGCGGGATTATGCCATCCAGAGCCTGCATTACGCCGAGATGTTCCAGAACCTGACGCAGGGCATGCGCCGCCAGGCCGAACATGCGGCATCCGAATTCGCAGCCGAGGCCGAAGAGTCCGCGAAGGAGTTCGGCAAAAAGAGCGAGGCGATGATGCACCAGCCCCAGCGGGCGGCCGAGTAGCGCCGGCCATCCACGGTCTTGCCCCGGAATAGCCGAAAAACTTCCCTAATTCCTAACAAGGCCTTAACTCGGTTTTGCTGAAATAGCCGCAACAAGCCCGGGGGTGGGCATGAGGCGGTTTGGGGTAGGTTTGGGAATTCTGTTGCTGGGCGCGATGGTGTTCAGCCCGGCTATCGCCGTGCTGGGCCTGGATCCCATTTCCGGCGGTCTGGCCTTTGGCTTGGGCCGGTCCCACCTCGCTATTCCTGTGACCTATTCGCTGTGCGCAAGCATGGGGCTGACC
The DNA here is from genome assembly GCA_036271455.1 of Rhizomicrobium sp. GTDB lineage: Bacteria > Pseudomonadota > Alphaproteobacteria > Micropepsales > Micropepsaceae > Rhizomicrobium. The sequence continues at coordinate 79,809 of DATBAP010000079.1, read as the reverse complement.
CTTTTATATTGCGCCATGAAGGGATAAGAGCGGCGGCCATCCGAGGCTTGGCCGCCCATGACCGACCGCAAGATTTCCCGCGCCCTGCTTTCTGTTTCCGACAAGACCGGCCTGATCGATTTCGCCAAGGGGCTGGCGCGCCATGGCGTGGCGCTGATCTCGACCGGCGGCACCGCCAAAGCGCTGAGGGATGCGGGGCTTCAGGTCCAGGACGTTTCTGACGTCACCCATTTTCCTGAAATGATGGATGGGCGGGTCAAGACCCTGCATCCCAATGTCCATGGCGGGTTGCTGGCGCTGCGCGACAAACCCGATCATGCGGCGGCGATGAAGAGCCACGGCATCGAAGGCATCGATCTTCTGGTCTGCAATCTCTATCCGTTCGAGGCCACGGTTCAGCGCGGCGCCGACTTCGAGACCACCATCGAGAATATCGACATTGGCGGTCCGGCGATGACGCGCTCCGCCGCCAAGAATCACGACTGGGTGACGGTGGTGGTGGATGTCGAGGATTACCAGGCTGTGCTGGACGAGATGACGGCGCATCACGGCACCACCACCCTCAAGCTGCGCCGTACCTTGGCGCAGCGCGCCTTTGCCCGCACCGCCGCTTACGATGCGGCGGTGTCGAACTGGTTTGCCGGCGAATTGGAGAAAGAAGGCGAAACCGCGCCGCCGCGCCGCCGCGCTTTGGGCGGGCTGCTGCGCCAGCCTTTGCGCTATGGCGAGAACCCGCATCAGCAGGCCGCCTTTTATGTGGACGGCAGCACGCGGCCTGGTGTCGCCGGTGCCCGGCAGCTTCAGGGCAAGGAATTGTCCTACAACAACATCAACGACACCGATGCCGCTTACGAATTGGTGGCGGAGTTCGATCCCAAATCCGCGCCGGCCTGCGCCATCATCAAGCACGCCAATCCCTGCGGCGTGGCGGTGGCGAAGACCTTGAAAGACGCCTATCTGGCGGCCCTGGTGTGCGATCCGCAAAGCGCTTTCGGCGGCGTGATCGCCTTCAACACCAAGCTTGACGGCGCCACCGCGGAAGAAATCGCCAAGATCTTCACCGAAGTGATCATCGCGCCCGACGCCGACGAAGACGCCAAGAAAATCCTGGCGGCGAAAAAGAATCTGCGCTTGCTGGTCGCGGGCGGTCTGCCCGATCCGCTGGCGCCGACCCTCACCTACCGCTCGGTAGCGGGCGGCTTTCTGGTCCAGACCCGCGACAATGGCCGCGTCACCCGCGACAAGCTCAAGGTGGTGACCAAGCGCCAACCCAGCGCGCAGGAAATCGCCGACATGCTGTTCGCCTTCACCGTGGGCAAACATGTAAAATCCAACGCCATCATCTATGCCAAGGATGGTTCGACCGCGGGCATCGGCGCCGGCCAGATGAGCCGGGTGGATTCCGCCCGCATCGCCGCTCTCAAGGCCAAGGACGCCGCCAAAGCCGCGGGCTGGCCCCAGCCCCGCACGATCGGCTCGTCGGCCGCGTCCGAAGCTTTCTTTCCCTTCCCGGACGGATTGCTGGCGGTGGCGGAAGCGGGCGCCACGGCGGTGATCCAGCCGGGCGGATCGATGAACGATCAGAAAGTGATCGACGCCGCCGACGAGGCTGGGCTTGCCATGGTTTTCACCGGCATGCGCCATTTCAGGCACTGACGGTTATTTAAAGACCTCGTTCGCGTCGACGCCCCAGATCCGGCTTTTTGGAATCCAGCCATCGACGTCAGGGGCGGTCACCCGGCAGGCATCGGCGGCACAAGCTTTCAATTTCAGCACTGCGCCAGGATCGGCCTGACCGACCATTTTTGCATCCGGCGACACGTCCTTGCGGATTTGCGTGCGGCCCTTTCCTGTCACCAGCACGGTGCGGCTGTCCGAGAGCATTTCCATGCTCATCCAGCCCACCGCGCCGTCCGGCGCCGTCACCCGCCGCCAGATATCGTAATTGGCGCTTTCGCGGAACGGCGTGCCCTTGTGGCGATAGACCCAAAGAACGCGATAGGCGTAACCGGGCCCCTCGCGCAGATAGGCTTGGGTTGTACGCTGGCTGACATAATGCGGCGCGACAGGAGCCGCCTGGGCCAGGGACGCCGCGAGCAGAAAAGCCGCGATCATCGCCTAGAGCGTGCGTTTCATCAGGTCGAAGAGCTTCTGATAATGCCGCTCCGCCTGCGTCTCGTTGTAGACATCACGTCCCGGCACGGTCCAGCCATGCTTGGCGCCTTCATAGACCTCACTGTCATATTCGCCGCCCCAAGCCTTCAGCGTGTCGTCGAGCTTTTCGATCGCGGCCTGCGGCATGGACTGATCCTCAATCGCGTGGCCGAAATAAAGCTCGCCTTTCACTTGCGGGATGCGGCTGTGCGGGCTGTCTTCGGCTTCGGTGACTAGCTGGCCGCCATGGAACGAGGCCGCAGCCGCGACCTGGTCGGCGCATACCGCGGCGGTGCGAAGCGCCATGGCGCCGGTGAAGCAATAGCCCACCACCGCGATCTTCTGGCCCGAGACATTCGGCTGATCCAGCAGCGCCTTCACATAATGCGGCGCGTCCTTCTCCATCATCGGACCGGTCAGCGACGCAAACAGCGCATAGAGCAGCTTCATCGATTCCGGCTCGCCCATTTTGAAATTGGCGCCGAAAGGCGCCTTGCCATAGCGATAGAAGACATTGGGCATCAGCACCGCATAACCTTTTTCCGCGATGTGCTTGGCCATGCCCTGGTTGGCGGGGCGGATGCCGAAAATGTCGGTATAGAACAACAGGCCGGGATGCTTGCCGGAATCGGGCGCATAGAGAATGGCTTCCGCTATGCCGTCCTCGGCGGCGATGTCCAGTTTCCTCTCGATCATGCATGCTCCCATTGATAGATCACGGCGTTCCAATAACGCGCCCGGTGCGCACCGGTACGGGTGAATCCGCGCTGGCGCAAGATGCGGCCGATCATGGCGTTGAAGTAGCCATGCGCAACAAGCACCGCGGCGCGCGATTTATCGTCCCTCGCCTGCTCGCGCACTTTGTCGATTAGAATGTCGGCGGCCTCAGCGGCGCGGTGCTTTGCTTTGCGGTAATTCTCGATCTCGGGATGATAGCCGGCATGCCAGAGCACCCGCGCCACGATCGCCCATTTGGGCACCCGCATCTTGAGCAGCGGGATTTTGGGCGAAGCCAGCGGCGCTTCGGCGAACAAGGGATCGGCGACGAGTTCCGCATGCGGCGCGAGCGCCTGCGCGCTTTGATGGGCACGCGGCCGGCCGGAGGTGAAGACGTGATCCAATTCCTTCACCAGGTCGGCCAATTCCTGCGGCGGCAGGCTGCCCGGATCCAGTCCCGCGGCCTCATAGGCGTCGATATAATCGCGGAATTCGTGATGGCTGGTGCGCGGGCGCAGGGGCAGCGCCGGCTGCCCATGCCGCACCAGGATGATGCGCGCGCCCTTGGGAATATGGCTTTGGGGGATATGGGATTTCAAATCCGGCGTCGGCATCACAAACCTATATCGCGCCCAACCACCGGCACGCGATTATTCTATCATGCTTCCAGCGCCCGCCGAAGCTCGCCCACGTCAAACGGCTTGGTGAGATGGCCGACATCGCGGCCATGGCCATTGGCGTCGCTGGAATAGCCCGAGGCGATGATCACTTTGAGGCCCGGCCTCAGCAGCCTCGCCTTTTCCACCAATTGCCTTCCATTCATGCCCGGCAGACCCAGATCGGTGAGCAGAATCGCGATCTCGGGATCGCTCTCGAGCAGGGCGAGCGCTTCGCTGCCGTCCCCCGCCTCAGCGGCGCGAAGGCCGATCTGCGCGATCATGTCCATCGTCGCCATGCGGATGATGGGGACATCCTCCACCACCAGCACCTTGCTGATCGCGCCATCGGGCCGGAGCGGCTGCGGCGGCGCGGCCAGCACGCCGCGGATTTTCCGCGCCAATTCGTCCTTGCGGTAGGGTTTGGAGAGAAGAAAGGCGTCGTCATCCAGCCGCCCATTATGGACAATCGCGTTCTGGGTATAGCCGGAGGTGTAGAGGATCCGGATGCCGGGGCGCATCTGCTGCACCTGGCGGGTGAATTCCCGCGTCGGAATAGGGCCGGGCATCACCACATCGGTGAACAGAAGCTGGGGGTCGGCGCCTTCTTCCAATTGCCTCAGCGCCGCTTCGGCATTCTCGGCGCTCAGCACCTGATAGCCCAACTCCCGCAAAATATCGGCGGCGGCTTCACGCACATGATCGTCATCTTCCACCACCAGGATCCGCTCGCTGCCGCCCAGCACCGGCTTGGTGTTCAGGGGCGCGGCTATTTCCTCGGCCTGGCGGGTGCGCGGCAGATAAAGCTTCACGGTGGTGCCTTCACCCACTTCGCTGTAAATCTTGATATGGCCACCCGTCTGCTTGACGAAGCCATAGGCCTGCGCCAGGCCCAGGCCCGTGCCCTTGCCTTCTGGCTTGGTGGTGAAGAAGGGCTCGAACACATGCGCGATCACGTCCGGCGACATGCCCTGGCCGGTGTCGCTCACCGCCAGCATTACATATGGGCCGGGCACGACGTCCTCGTGATTGGCGGCATAGGAATCGTCGAGATAGGCGTTGGCCGCTTCCAGAGTGAGCTTGCCGCCCTCCGCCATGGCGTCGCGCGCATTGATGGCGAGATTGAGGATGGTGGTTTCGACCTGATTGGGATCGGCCAGGGTGTTCCATAGCCCGCCCGCGACCACGGCTTCCACGTCGATATTGTCGCCCAGGGTCCGGCGCAACAGATCGGTCATGTCGCTGATCACCCGCCCCAGATTGACCGAACGCGGCTCCAGCGCCTGGCGCCGCGCAAAGGCCAGCAGCTGGCTGATCAGGCGCGAGCCGCGCGACACCGCGATCATCGCGTTTTCCAACCGGCGCGTCAGCGTGGGATTGGCCTTGATCTCCTGGCTTGCCGCCGTGAGGTCGAGATTGGCGCTGATGATTTGCAACAGATTGTTGAAGTCGTGCGCCACGCCGCCGGTCAAATGGCCGATGGCTTCCATCTTCTGGCCCTGGCGCACCATATTCTCGGCCTTGACGCGCGCGGTGATGTCCAGCACCCCGATCAGGAAGCCGCCTGCGGCGAGTGGCGCGCGATAGACTTCCAGTTCCCGTCCGCCCCAGCTCACACGGATGGGATCGCCGGCCGCTTCGTCCGGGCGCGGGAGAACAAGGATCGCGCGCGGCCGGTCCTTCTCGAACTTTGCCAGCTCGGCAAGCGTGGTGCGATCGTTGGCCAGCGCGTCGGGAAAATCCAGCAGGCGGAAGAATTGGCGGTTGAAGGCGCTGAGCCGGCCATCGGCGGCGAAATAGGCGACGCCATCGCGCACATTGTCGAGAGTCGCCTGCAACACTTCGGCTTGGCGAGCGCGCATGCGTTCCGCCTCGGAGAGGCGCACATTGTTGCGCACCAGAAGGCCGGCGGCGACCAGAAGCACGGCCAGCGCCAACAGCGCCACCGAAACGGCAAAGAGAATTTCGTAATTCTTCTGATCGGATTCCTGCTGATTGCGCGTGCGGAGCAGGCCCTGCTCCTCGGTCATGCCCTTGCCGATCTTATCCCTCAGCGCATCCATCCGCGCCTTGCCCAAGGCCATGGCCTGGACCATTTCGGGTGAATCCCTGGGCACGGTCACCGTTTGCGACATGTCGAGCGTCGCCAACCGCTGCCGGATCAATTCGTCCAGCACACTCGCGCGGCGCTGCTCGGTCGGGTTGTCGGAGGTGAGTTGCCTGAAGCGGGCAAGATCACGCGCCATCCGCGCGCGGGCTGCCTGGGTTGGCGCAAGAAAGGTGCGATCGCCGGTGAGCACAAACCCACGCGAACCGGTTTCGGCATCGGTGGCATCGGCCTGAATTTGCCGGAGCGATCCCATCACCTGATAGGTGTGCGTGATCGAGCGTTGCGCCGAGCGCTCATTGGCGGCGAACAGCACCGTAATGGCAGCGACGGTTGCCAGGATCAAAAAGATCGGCACGGCCCCCAGCAAGACGAATCTGTTCGGTGTCAAAGCCCCTCGCCCGCTTCTCTGCCCATTCGTCAAACGTGCCATTCAGAACCCGGTTCCGGACTTAGCCTATTGATGGGATCTTCACGGGAAAGCTTGGCCTGTTTGGGGGACGGAAAGCTACTGTCAGCGCACCATCTGCCGTTGAATCCATGGGACAATTTGCGATCTCTCCGGTTCGACGAGAGCATCATAAGCCATTGCCATAGTTGTATTATTTAGAACGGTGCGCGGCTTTTTATGAAATTCCCCTGTTTGCAGAACCCATTTTGGCGCCACCGCCAAGCGGTCTATTCTCGAAATCACACAAAGGGAGGGAAAGAACATGTGCGATGAATTCATTCATCCGGGGCTGGTCACCGACACGCGCGTTTCGCGCAGGAATTTCGGCCTGATGAGTTTGGGCGCGGCGGGTTTGGCCGCCAGCCCCGCGCTCGCCCAGGACAATGTGGTGGAAAAAGATGTCACGGTGAAAACGCCGGACGGCGAATGCGACGCCGTGTTGTTTCATCCCGCGCAGGGCACGCATCCCGCTATCCTGATCTGGACGGACATCATGGGTCTTCGTCCCGCCTACCGCGACATGGGCCGCCGGCTGGCGGCAATGGGCTATACAGTGCTGGTGCCCAATCCGTTCTATCGCTCGGCCAGGGCGCCGGTGCTGCCGGGGACCATCGACTTTTCCAATCCCGACACGCGCGCCAAACTCACCGGCTTTCGCGCCGCCATGACCGATGACGGCATCGACAAGGATGCCGCGGCCTACATCGCCTTCCTCGATGCCCAGCCCCAGACCGACAAGGCCAAGAAAGCCGGCGTGCAGGGCTATTGTATGGGCGGGGCGCTGTCGTTCCGCACCGCTGCCGCCAATCCCGCGCGCATCGCGGCGGTGGGTAGCTTCCATGGCGGCAACGGCTTGGTCACCAAGAACCCGGACAGTCCGCATCTGTTGATCGCCAAGACCAACGCCACCTATCTGGTCTGCCAGGCGCAGAATGACGACGCCCAGCAGCCGACGGTGAAGGATGATCTCAAAGCGGCCTTCACCGCCGCGCATAAGACAGCATCGGTCGAGGTCTATCACGCCGATCACGGCTGGTGCGTGCCCGGAAGCGCCGTCTACAACCAGGGTGAAGCCGAACGGGCGTGGTCGAATCTCGGCACGCTGTACAAAACGCAGCTCGCATAGAAATTGGCGCGGCGGTTGAAAGACTGCCGCGTTAATTCGGTTGTTGAGATGGTGGTCGGAGAGAGAGGATTCGAACCTCCGGCCCCTACGTCACGAACTTATAGAGTCCCTTACAGCAATTTTCTTTCGTTCAAGCAGTAGCTGCCTCGCTTGGGTGATCTTTGAGGAGCTCGGGGGGCATCTTGATGAGAGCCTCCTCGAACTTTGCCTCGAACCATTTCCACTTTGCTAGCGCCCTAACTTTCCTGGCCTCAGCCAACTGCGCAATTTCTTCGCGAATTGTAAGCCGGACTTCTGCGATCCATGCCGCGACCATCAAGTTGGCCTTCGACCCGTTGGCCTCGCTCCTCATTACAAATCCCATCATATAACCCAGGACAGCGACGCCGTCGTCGTGGGTCCAGACGTGGTCTTTAATTTTTGAGATTGCATCGCCGTGACTTACAGATGGCCCCAAAGCAATGCGCGGATATATCGAAAGCGAACGTTCAGTTTCATATGCTTCATTCAATGCAGGCCCAAACACAATGCCGTTGCGATGGAAAGCGTCTCCAATTGCTACCCCACCACGAATTAGAAGCCGCGCTTTGAATGCATTCCATGCGATATATGAGATCAGCGACTGTAGAAAAAGGATAACAATTCCGAGATCGATCTGATTGTTAGCGAGTTGGTCAAGTGGGTATGAAATAACGATATTGTCAGAAAAAGCCGAGATTGCGGGGCGCAAATTGAAGCTACGACCATTCTCGACGGGAATTTGCTGACTGAAATAATCTCCCTGAAAGCCAGATATGGTTGTTAGCAAATCCAAAATTGAATCGGCCCGACCTCCTTGCTGTAGCGCCTCCCTAAATCCCAAGAAGTCTACAAAAGCAACAATGTGCTTTTCGTACATGCCCATTGGCCGGTCCTATCAATGCGGGTTTCTTACTACTTTCTGAGGGGGCGAAATCCCTTGACCACCCAACTCATCACAAGTGCAAGAACCACTAAAAATAACGGTGGAACAACCGCCGCACCAAGCATCCATAATATCGGATAGAGAGCGCTTTTGGGTTGATAATTTCCAATTACGGACGCTGTTTCTTGTTCTGGCGTTTGATCGAATTGATCGAAAACATTTTTGGGCTGCTTGGCTCGATATTGACGAATAAAAGTCGCAACTGCCCCCTTCGCTGTCTGCAAACTGGTGTCCCCAGGAAACTCCAAAGTATTTTCCTTGAATGTAAACCGCACTGGAGCGCTTGCTTTGTTATAGATCTGCACCGGGTTGCTAATGATCACGGTCCCCGCGATCCATATGATCGCTATCACGATCCACAGTCGAAAAAGTCCCTTGGCCCAATTCATCGAACGTCCCGCTCTGCCGTGAATAGCCTCTTTAAACCAGAAAATTGGTGTAGCCATCGAGCCGTATTTTGTTACATCCCATTCCCGCTTCAAAACTTGGCGCGCTAAGTCGATGGCGTCCTCGATCTTGGTCCGATCTGGCGTCCTGCTCGCAACGGTCATCAGTGCATCAAGTTTATCGCGCAGATCGGTGTGAGGTTTTTGCCGCCTGTTTAAGCGCAACACTATTCTCCAATAAACAAATAGGATCGCAACTCTAGCGGCTTTTCTATCTTCTTCATTCTGGACATTTTCAGCGACGTTGCGAAATTGCCGATCGACAATGACATGGATCGTTTCGAGATCCCTTAGGAATGTGGCGAGGTCATCTCGCAAAGCGTTGATCCACGCCTGACGATGATTTGAAATTGATGCGCGCCAACCGATAAAAGCGGCTACTATCGAGCCAACCCCCAAGACTGCGAGAATGGAAGTTAAAGTGCCCACCGGCCGCCCCTATGCAGGGGCAATCTTGGACTAAAATGAGGGGGTTTTCGTGCTTATTTTGCAAAAAATGAAAGCCGTTACAGAGTCCCCTTACATAACAAGTCAGGTCACTCTGTACACGGACAGATTTACAACAAATAGTTGTAATCGATAGAAAAATGGTCGGAGAGAGAGGATTCGAACCTCCGGCCCCTACGTCCCGAACGTAGTGCTCTACCAGGCTGAGCTACTCTCCGATGCCGGACGGCGGATATGGCCTGTCTCGCGGGAGCGCCCTTATAGCCATGGCCTCCCTCCCCCGCAACCGAGCAAAAGCGCTGGAATTTCCGGGCCTTCGGGCCGGGATTCCGGCACTTTCGCCGCGTTGAAAGGGGTAAGCCCCCTCTATATGGTCCCCCGCCTGACCACAGCTTGGGGCGTCGCCAAGTGGTAAGGCACTGGATTTTGATTCCAGCATTCGAAGGTTCGATCCCTTCCGCCCCAGCCATTTCCGGACTTATGGCGCACTTGCCATAAGCGCGTAGCGATAGCGACATTGGAGCGAAGGCGCATGCTGCTGGGTCGCTGTCGGACTTCGGCAGGAAGAGGTTTTCATGGATAGGCGCGAGACGTTGGGTCTTGGACTTTCGGCGCTGGCGTTGATGGCAAATCGCGCGTCCGCCGATAGCATGGATGCAGATGGGCGTATCGCCACCGATTCTACCGAAATCGTTCCGCTGTGGCCGGGCTTTCCGCCGGGCGGTGAGAAGGTCACAGCTAAGACAGCGATTAAAGAGGCCAGTCCCACGCCAGACCAATTCCACAACCGCCGAGTAATCTCTGTCGCCATACCGCTGCTCACCGTTTACCGGGCCGCCGCCCCCAATGGCTCGGCCCTGCTACTGATGCCGGGCGGTGGGTATGGCATCGAGTTGATCGACCGGGAGGGTATCGAAACAGCGCGGCTCTTTAACCGGGCAGGGATCACCTGTTTCATTTTACGTTACCGCCTGCCCCTAGACGGTTGGGTGGATGGGGCCGACGCTCCATTGCAGGATGCTCAGCGCGCCATGCGCCTGATCCGCGCGAACGCCGCAACATATGGTGTCAATCCGGCAAAAGTCGGTGTGATCGGCTTTTCCGCAGGTGGCCATCTCGCTGCATCGCTAGCGACCCGATTTACTGCTGAGGTTTATGCGCCGCGCGACTCCGCCGACAGCCAGGACGCCAAACCTTCCATCGTCGCACTCCTTTTTCCCGTGACAACGATGGGCGACGGAACTGACCCCGGCACGCGCGCCAATCTGCTCGGCAACACCCCTTCGCCGGAAGCTATCCTCGCCTACTCTTGCGACAAGCACGTTCCTCCTAACGCTCCGCCCAGCTTCATCTGTTTCGCGGCGGATGATCCCGTTGCGTCGCCCATGGCAAACGGCATGGCAATGTATCACGCGCTACGCGCTGCAGGAGTCGCTTCAGAGCTTCACGTCTTTGAGCAGGGCGGCCACGGCTTCGGGGCGTGGAATGCTGCGGGCAAAAGCTTCGCCGCGTGGCCACAACTTTTTCTGCAATGGGGCGCGGGCCATGGCTTCATCGCCTTAACGCCTCCCGAAGCAGCGCGTTTTACACTTTGAGCGAGGCTGGGAACGGTAGCCAAAGTGGGCGCCACTTTTGTGTGTTGCTCGTTCGCTAACATGCCAAGATGTTTGAGCTATTCGGCAATTGCGCGCACCTGGAACACCTTCCGCCCCAGCCTGCGCTGAATCTTCCAGTTCGGCCGCTCGCCGGCTACTCCGTCGCCTATCCCTCCGATCCCAGCTAAGCTCTGCCCCGGACAGGGTCGGGGGGAAGCATGCTTATGAAAAACGGATATGTGATTTTGGCGGCGCTGCTGGCGACAGCCGCTACGAGCCTTCATGCCCAGGAGATGGTGGGCAAATACAAGCTGGTGCCGGCCCTGCCGCGCCCGGGCGCGACCCAGATTCTGGACAATGACCGCGGCCGGGTGTGGGACGTGATTTATCCGCCCGGCATGTCCACCGGCATGCACCGCCATCCATCCGATTTCGTCGGCGTCGAACTGGTGGAGACGATGCTCAAGGTTACGACGCCGGACGGCGTCGAGCACGTCAATCCCGTCCACCGCGGCCAGATCTATATGCTGCACAAGGGCCTCACCCATATCGAAGAGAATGTGATCGGCCAGCCGCAGCGCAATTCCATCCTGATCGAACTCAAGGATGGGGGAACGCATGCCTATGACAATCACAGTCCGGCGCCGGCGGGATTTGCCGCGCTGGAACAAAAGCAGGCGGCCGACAATCCGCGCGTGACCTTGTGGGACGCGCATTGGGCGGCGGGCGCGCCTGGCAAAGCCTTCTTCCAGACCCATGACATGTTCCTGGTGCCGATGGACGCGGGCACGCTGTCGATCACCTCACCGGATGACGCCGCCAAGACCTTGCCGCTGTCGGGCGGGATGGTGGTGTTCCTCCAGGGCGGCCATGTGCGCACCATTCAATCCACGGCGGGCAATGTCCGCGCCGCGGTGGTCGAGTTGAAATAGCGGCGTTACCGCTTTTTCTTCCGCGCTTTCTTTTTGGCGGGGCTACGCTTGCGCGCGCCAACATGGGACTTGCCTTCCCGCTCCTGCTCGGCGGTCTGGCCCCGTGCTTCCTTGCGTTCGGTCTTGACCAGACTGCTGCGGTTCTTGGCCGGGCTTTTGTATTTGGATGCGCCCGCTTCGTTGAGCGCGATGGCGATCGCCTGTTTGCGGCTTTTCACCTTGCCGGCCTTGCCGGCTTTGCCGCTTTTCAATTCGCCATGCTTGAATTCATGCATCACGCGCCCTTCGATGCGGCGCTGTCTGGATGTGGGTTTGGCCATGTGGTCCTCCTCGGTTTAGCTCAAAGGCAACGCCACAGCGGAACCCGCGTTCCGCCTACTCCGCGAGCACGGCCGCCGTCCGATAGCGTCCCGGCCGGAAGAACAGGATGCCTAGCGCGAAGCCGCCCACGCCCACGATCTGGGTGACCAGATTGAAGGTGGTGATGGCATAGACGCCCAGCCCGATCAGGATGAGCCCGCTGAGGCCGGGAAACAGCGACAGCGCCAGCCAGCGAGCCCCAATTTGCCTGCGAAAGCTCCACGCCGCTACCAATCCCGTCAGGCCATAATAATAGGTCACCTGGATCGCCACCGCATTGACCGAGGCGGTGATGATGGCGCTGACACTGGGCATCAGGCTCGAGCCCCATAGCAGCACCAGCCCGATGCCGATCAAAAGATACATCGCGGTAGTGGGGCTTTGCGTCTTGGCCGAGACCTTGCCGAACAGGCGCGGCATGGCCCCGTCGCGCCCCATCGCAAACAAGGTGCGCGAGAATTGCAGCATGGTGGTTTCGAGCGTGGCGATGGAAGACAGGATCACCGCCAGGGACGCGGCCAATCCGCCTTGCCGCCCCAGCCCCGACGCCACCGCGATATTATAGACGATATTGTCGGTGAGATGCGCCGCGTCCTTGAGTGAGAACAGGAACAAAGCCGCGATGGTGAAGCCCAGATAATAGACGATGGTGACGATCACGCTGGAAAAGCCGCCATTGCCGGCATTGGCCTCAGGATTGACGGTTTCCTCGCTGAGATTGGCGGTGACGTCCCAGCCCCAATAGAAGAATACCGCGACCAGCGCGCTGGCGGCGAAGCTTTGGCGGGTATAGCCGAAGCCGAACCATGACCAGGAAAAGGGATTCATCGCGCCGGCATGCGCGGTATGGATGAAGGCGGCGATCATCAGGACCGTGAGGATGATCAGCTCGATGCCCGTCATCACCACCTGCACCTTGCTGGTGATCTCGATCCCCATGATCAGGACCAGCGCCACCACTACGAACCAGAAGCTTGCCACCAAGGTGGTGACGATCACATTGCCGGTCAGCGCGGGGGCGATGAAATTGAGGCTGGCGGTGGCAGCGGGAATGCTGCCCGTCACCATGAACACCAAAGCCGCGATCAGAAGCGCCCAGCCCGAAAAGAAGCCCAGAAATTTCCCCAGAACCGCCGTGGTCCATTGATAACCGGCGCCGGCGCTGACGCGCTCGCGGTTCAGCGCCCGATAGGCAAAAGCAATGCCCAGCATGGGAACGGCGAAAATCACCAAGGCGCCGGGCGCCAAAGTGCCCGCGCTGGCCAGCAGCACCGCCGTGGTCACGGCGATGGTATAGCCGGGTGCGCTGCCCGCCACTCCCATCACCAGCGATTCGAAAAACGAAAGGGAATTCGCCCGCAAACCGCTTGCCATGATGCCCCGCACCGCCTGCATGGCGGGTCTAACATGGTTTTCAGGGGCAGGACACTGGCCTCGCGGGCGGGAATGGTCTACCAGCCCACGCGCATCCCAATGGGTGAAATGGATCATGAAGATCGGCGTCCCCAAAGAAATCAAGACCCTGGAATTCCGCGTAGGCCTGGTGCCGCCGGTGGTGCATCAATTGACGGTGTATGGCCACCAGGTCTTTGTCGAAGCCGGCGCGGGCGCGGGCATCGGCCAGAGTGATGAAGATTACAGGAAAGCTGGCGCCACGATCCTGCCCAATGCCGACGAAGTCTTCAAAGCCGCAGACATGATCGTGAAGGTGAAAGAGCCGCAAGCGGTCGAGATCGCGCGGCTGACGCCGCGTCATATTCTTTTCACCTATCTTCACCTCGCGCCCGATCCCGAACAGGCCAAGGGCCTGATGAAATCCGGCGCCACCGCTATCGCCTATGAAACCATCACCGATGCCAAGGGCCGCCTGCCATTGCTGGCGCCGATGAGCCAGGTGGCGGGCCGCATGGCGACGCAAGTGGGCGCGGCGCTTTTGCTCAAGCCCGCCGGCGGACGCGGCATGCTGCTTGGCGGCGTGCCCGGCGTGGCTCCCGCCAAAGTGCTGATCCTGGGCGGCGGCGTTTCCGGCGAGCATGCCGCCGAAATGGCGGTGGGCATGCGCGCAGACGTGACTTTGTTCGATATTTCTCCCTCGCGGCTGGAACAATTGGATGAGCAATTCGACGGCCGGCTCAAGACCGTCTTCTCCACCCATCACGCCATCGGCGAAGCCATCACCGATGCCGATCTGGTGATCGGTTGCGTGCTATTGCCCGGTGCGTCCGCGCCCAAGCTGATCAAGCGCGAGGACTTGAAGCGCATGCGCAAAGGCTCGGTGCTGGTGGATGTGGCGATCGATCAGGGCGGTTGTTTCGAGACCAGCCGGCCCACCACCCATGCCGATCCCACTTTCGTGGTCGACGGCATCATCCATTATTGCGTCGCCAACATGCCCGGCGCGGCCCCTCTCACTTCGACCTATGCTTTGGGCGCGGCGACCGCGCCGTATGTCTATGCGCTGGCCAATCTGGGCGTGGATGCGGCGCTGGCGGCGGATCCCGGTTTCGCCAAGGGCCTGAATGTGCGGGGCGGAAAAATCACCCATCCGGCGGTGATCGAATCCTTGAAACTATAAAACGGCGCACAAGTAATAATTCGTGAGACCACGATAATGCGTCATTGCCGCTCTTTCTCCATCGCGGTTGCATGATTTATGCGTTGACGCGTCGACCGCACGAGCGTTCAATCTTTTCGCGGACGAACTTTTCTGCCGCCTGATCGCCGAGTTGTTTCTCGGGTGCGAAGAGCGTGGCGCGGAGTCCCTGGCGGACCGCTGACGCGATGGTCTGTTGGAACGGACCGATGAAGCACCTTCGAAGAATCCGGGATAGACGTGAGAGTTCTGCCCGCGGAGCAATGTCAGCAGGAGGTTCCGCATGGAAGATACGCCACCGGCGATAAGAACGCGGCCCCTTCTGAAAAAGGGGCCAACGGTCTCTTGAAACGCGACCGCAGCTGACAATTGAATCTGTTGAAACACGGGAGTGATCCCGTTCAGGGCTCCGGCTTGATGCCGGACCAGACAATGCCAAGAAACCAAGAACCCCGTCCTGTTGGACGGGGTTCTTTTTTATGCGCGATGGAAATGCGCGTCAGGGATGAGCGAAGCGGCTTTCCAGACGCGAAAGAATTTCACCCGCCTGAAAACCCAGTGCGCCCAGCCGGCCCGAACGCTCCAGCAAGGCCAGGCCTGCCAGCGCCGCCGCCACCAGCACCACGTCGCATTGATTCTGCCGATTGTCGGAAGGAAGCCCGCTCACTTCCGACAGCGCGCGCAACGCCGCAATCATCCGGCCGTTGAACAGCCGCTCGGCGTCGCCGCCGCCGCCTTCGCGCGGCAAGGCTTGCGAAGCCGCCGCCATGGTTTCGGTGCCACCTAGAAGCGCCAGCGCCGTGGCAGCGGCACCCTTCAGGCCGCCTGCCTCCCGCATCGCCCGCGCCAATTGGGTGAGGTCGTCGGCCGCCAGCGCCAGAAGCAGCTCGTCCTTGCTGCGGAAATAACCGTAGAGGCCTGCCGGGGCGAAACCGGCTTCCGCCGCCACCGACCGCAACGACAGGTCGCGGGCGCCGTCGCGAGCGGCCACCCGGCGCGCGGCTTCCAGGATCTGGGAACGCGACTGGGCCTTGGAGACATGCTGAGGCCGGGGCTTTCGCCCGGCCCGTGTGATCGCCAGCGCCGCTTCGCTCATGACGGGCGATGATAAGTGATTCGCGGGCGAAAAGATTCGACTTAGTTCGGATGGCTGGCCTTGAAAGCGGCAATCGCGCCATTGATGTCGGTGCCGACCTTCATCTTCTCGCTCTGATTATCGGTGATCTTCTTCATGGCGTCCGATTCGATGAATTTGTCGAAGGGGGTCTTGTTCTTGGTGGCGAGGTCTTTCTGCGCTTTCACATAGTCCACCAGACAGGTCTGATAGACGTCTGACTGGGTGATGAAATTGCGGGCGTCGCCTGCCGCCGCGACCATTTGCGCCTGGGTAGAGGTGCGGCCATCGGGCGCCGCGGGCGCGATCGGCGCCGGACAGTCGGGTTGCGCCAACGCCGGCAACACCCCACCGGCCAAAAGAACCAGCGCCAATCCGAATTTGAGACGCATTGTACCCCCCGCTTGCCTTGAAAATTGCCCTCGACAAGCGGGAGTGAAGCATAATTCTCAGAACCTCACCAGAGCGGGAACAACCTGAAAAGCCGTGCATTTTCGCACAATTGTCAGATCTGGGGTGCGGCCTCTTGCTTGCGCATTTTCGTGACGAAATTGTCGACAAAACGCAGCAGCAAAGCCGCCAGCATCAGCACCAGGCTGAAGCCGTAAAATGCGTCGGGCCGATGAGGGCCGGACAGATGCGAGAGCGCGGTGAGCGTATAGGCCAGAAAGAAATAGAACATGCCCACGCCCAGCAGGGTCTTGCGCGATTGCTCGCCCAGGTTGGACTGGGGCGAGGCGACATACGCGATCACCATTGTCAGCACCGCGCCGAATATCACGAACAGCACCATGCCGGCGGTGAGGCCTTCATGGTCGAGCGACGTCGGCGTGAGCGTGTTGGGGACGATCAGGCTGGCGAGATAAACACCGATGCTGGCGCAAAATCCCCAGATCAACTGGTGCCGCTCTTGTCCGGCGCGGCGAAGCCATTCCCAGGGAATAATTCGCGTGACGGGACCGGCGATGGCGGCGGCGAAAAACACCAGGCAGGCGAAGCGCCACACCAATAGATTGCCGAAACGCAGGCCATTCTCGTCGAAACCATGGGCGGCAAACCCGCCCAGACAGACCAGCACGGCCGCCAGCGCGATCAGGCCCCAAAGGGGAAAGCGGAGATGGCTCAGGCCTTGGGAGAAGGCCACACCACGGGCGGCCAGAGTTTTGCCGGATTGGCTCATGCCAGACGGAACGCGCCAAGCCGTGAAATAGGCCAATGTTAAATGAAACTGTCAGCGGGTGAGTGCGACGGCGAAACCGGGGACCGGTTGATGGGATTCGGTCCGGGGTGAGGCGGACACCAGGCCGGCCACGGAAAGCCCTGCCGCGCTTGCAGCCTCGCGCAGATAGGCCTCGCCATGGCGCCAGCGCCGTTTGGGGCCTAGCTCGAAGCCCGGACCCTCCTTGGCTTCCGTGGTGAACAGGAAAAGGCCGCCCGGAGCCAGATGGCCCGCCACGGCGGCGAATACGGGGCCCAGATCGCCCAGATAGACCAGCGTATCGGCGGCCAGGATCAGGTCATATTCATCGCTCAACGCAGTCTCGATGTCGCCCATGGTGAGGGAATCATAAACATCGCGGGCGCGTGCTTTCTCGATCATGGCGGGAGAAAGATCGATGCCGGTAAGGCGCGCGGCGCGCGGCTTGAACAACAACCCCGCCAAGCCGGTGCCGCAGCCAAGATCCAGTATCCTGAGATTATCGCGTCCCGGCATCACCAGATCGGCTAGATCCTTCAGAATTTGGGGCGCGGCATAGCCCAGCTGCCCCAGCATCCGGTTGTCGTAATCGGCGGAGAATTGATCGAACAGATGCCGCACATAGCCGGGGTCCGAGCGCGGTGCGGCGGAGATCGCCTTGGCGCGGGCGATCAATGCATCGCGTTCAGCCGATGGTTCGAGACTTTCGAAAATGGCAAGCGCGTTGGCGGCCTCGCCTGCTTCGAGCCACGCCCGTGCGATAAGAAAGCGCGGCCGTTCCAGCGCGGGATCAAGCCGCGACGCGCGCTGCAATTCCGCGATCGCCGCCGGAAGCGCGCCCTTC
The DNA here is from genome assembly GCA_036271455.1 of Rhizomicrobium sp. Taxonomy (GTDB): domain Bacteria; phylum Pseudomonadota; class Alphaproteobacteria; order Micropepsales; family Micropepsaceae; genus Rhizomicrobium. Next base: position 62,105 of record DATBAP010000079.1, on the reverse strand, counting down.
GCCAGCAGCACTTCGCCCAAGGCCAGCGCGGCGACGGCGATGCCGGAATTGAGGGCGGCGGCTTCACGGGCTTCGTCCAGCGCGCCATCCAGATCATCCGCCGCAAGCAGCGCCTTCACCAAAGTGAGGCGCGCCAGCAATCCGCCCCGGCCTGAAGCCAGACGGGCGCGCAATTGCGCGGCCGCCGCACGCGCCTCACCGCGCGCGATCAGATCTTCCGCGTCGGCGATGGGATCAGTCTCCGAGAAGGCAGAGGCCATTGTTCAACACCACGGTACCCGGCCGTTCCTTCACTCCGGCGCGGAAGGAAAGGGTCGCGCCATCCGCCCAGATTTCCACCACCAACGTCTCGCCGGGGAAAACCGGCTTGGAAAAACGTACATCGAATTGCTTGATGCGTTCGGGCTTATAGTCCGCGACAGCGGACAGAATCGCCCTGCAAGCCGTGCCGTAAGAGCAAAGGCCGTGCAGGATGGGCCTGGGAAAGCCCACCGCCTTGGCCATGGCCGGATCGCGATGAAGCGGATTGCGATCACCGGACAACGCATAAAGAAACGCCTGATCGGGCCTGGTGTCGCATTCCTTGATCAGGTCGGGCGCGCGGGCGGGCAAAGTGTGCAGCTCGGGACCGCCGCGCTCCGGGCCACCAAAGCCGCCATCGCCGCGTGCAAAGATGGACGAAACGATGGTATGCAGCTTCTCGCCGCTGGCCTTGTCGCGCACCACGCGTTCCTGAATCAGAACCGCGCCCCGTCCCTCCCCCTTGTCCAGGACTTCCAGCATGCGCTCGTCGGCGACCACCTCGGCCCTGGGGGCCATCGGCTTGTGGAAGGTGATGCGGCGCTCGCCATCCACCACCATCATGAAACTGATCGAGGATTTCTGCGGCATGCGCTGGCGCTCGGCCGGCGCATCGCCGCGATTGATCACGGTGGCGAAAGTGGGCACCACCTTCAGGCCGTGACCTTCATAAGCGAATGGCAATTCCTTTTCGTCCAGGGGATGGCGCATGAAGCCCACGCCCAGGGCGTAAAGCATCACGTCCTTCTCGTCATAGCGCGCCTCAAGGCCCGTGGCGCCGCTCTGCATCATGTCATCATAGTCGATTGGCATGTCCCACCCTCATCGCTCGCGCTTGACTATCGGTCATTGCGCATTGTGCCTTGACGCTTGGGCCGAAGCCAAGCTTTGTTCCTCTAATGACTGGCAATGCTCAACCGCGCTCGCATGGCTGTTTCTGGGGTTGCCTGGGCGTAGTGGCGATTCTGCTCCTGCCGGTTCTGCTGGCGGGCGGCTATGGCACCTGGTTCCTGTGGCAGGGTTTCCGCAGCGATCCGGTGATGCGCAGCGTCTCCGAACTGGTCCGCCGCGACGGCTTGGCCCACCAAGCGCTGGGCGACGATGTCCATGTCGTGGGCATGACTGGCAATGCTTTCTCTTATGTGCCGGGCATGGGCAGCCATAGCGACTACGAAGTGCGGCTGGAGGGCAGCAAGGCGGAAGGGACGCTGGCGGTCGAGGCGGATACGCGCCACGGCCACGTCAATATCACGTCGATGATCCTTACCGCGTCCGATGGCGGGCACTATGACCTGCTGCACAATCAGATTCTGGCGCCGGGAAGCGGCGGATCTTCGATCTAGGATGCGGAGGCGAGGCTCTTGGGTACGGCCAATGCCGGGCCGTCGCTCCAGACATTGGTAAGCGGCACGCCGTTCTTTTCGATGGCGGCGCAGGCCGTCTCGTAACCTTCCTTGATTGCCTGGTCGAATTTCTTCCAGTCGCGCAACCCTATCGTGGGCATGGGCGGCTCGATCAGGTAATCGGCCTGCTCGCGCACGACGCGGCGCTGGGCTTCCGAACCCACCGTGCCCGAACGCATCAGGATGGAGACGATGGAAGGATTGCCTCGCATGCGCTGGCCGATCAGCCACCACCAGGGCCGCTCGCCATAGCGGTCGTCGCGCGCCTGCAAATCCAGTTCGCCGGTGACATCGCAGGCGATGATGGGGCCCGCGCCCATCGAATGCTCGCGCATCACATCCACCGGCAGATTGTTCATCACGCCGCCATCCACCAGCAGGTGGCCATGATAGGTGACCGGCGGCAGAATCCCGGGAAGCGCCACCGAAGCGCGCAACGCCCGCCATAGCGTGCCCGACCGATGCTCATGGATGCGGCCGGTGGTGAGATCGGACGAGACGCAGAAGAACGGCTTGGGCAATTCCTCGATGCGGATATCGCCGAAATTGGTCATCAGCATGGTCGAGGCTTTCTTGCCCCTGACCAGCGCGATCAACGGCAAGGTGAAATCATTGAGCGGATTGTGGGTGACGAAGACCGTGCGCATGCGCTCGGTCAGTTCCTCGATGCTCCATTCATGGGCAAGACCCGCGGCGATGATCGCGCCCATCGAGGTGCCGCCCAGATGATCGAAGGGCACGTCGGCCTCCATCAGCGCCTTGATGATGCCGATATGGGCGAAGCCCCTGGCGCCGCCGCCCGCCAGAACCAGCCCGACAGCGCGGCCGGAAATGAAACGCGCCAGCCGCGCCACATCGGCCTTGTTGCCGGCGCGGATATGGTGATGGGATTCGAACAGGCCCGAGCGCAGCGAAAAATGCTCCGGCAGTCCGGCGCGCGAGCCCGGAGGATGCAGCAACAGCAGCTCCGGCAGGCCCGAAGCACGCTCCTTGAAGGCGGGTAGATCCAGTGGGCGAAGCGGCAAGGGCTCATCGGAGCGGGCCAACAGGAAGATGCGGTCGGCCTGGCGCAAGCATTGATGGGTCCAGGCGCTGTCCGGCGAATCGCCGCGATAGAACACCACGTCATGCGCCGCCTCGAAGGCATTGAACCATTCCGCGCTCTGCTCGCTGGCCTGGTTGTCCAGCACCGCGGCGCGGCTGCCCATTTCGGCCAGTGCATTGGCGAGGCGGTGGGCGATGGGGGCGGCTTCGAGATTTTCCTGAAGCGGAATGATGGCAAAGCTTTTGGGCCGCGAGCCCTGGCCGGAATTGCGGGTGGTGGCGGCCAGCCGCTTCACCAATATCTGCATCAGATTCATCATCACCTTGGGGTGACGCGAGATCAGCGTCTCAAACCCTTCGGGACTGACCCGCAGAAGCTCGGTGTCGCGCAACGCCACAAGCTGGGCGCTGTGTTCGCGCTCTTGAGTGATCAATGACATCTCGCCCACCGTCTCGCCTGCCGGCACCAGGGCCACCATGCGGCGCTGGCCCTGTGCGTCGGCCACAAAGACGCCCAACGAGCCCGTCACCACCAGGAATAAAGCGGAATCATTTTCGCCATGGCGGTCGAGCAGCGTGCCGCCGGGAAGGCAGAACCAATTGGCCTCGGCCAAAAGATTCTTGAGCGCGCCGTCCCCCACATTCTTGAGCAGGGCAAACCCGGAAAGCCTTTCGCGCAGCTCTTCGGGATAAACCGTCTGCTGCCCGATACGGAAGGAGGAGAGGAACGCCATGTTCATGCTTTTATCACCAAGCGCCCCAGCCACCATCAATGTTCAGCGTGGCGCCGGTCACATAGCTGGACGCAGGCGACGCCAGGAACAGAAGCGGGCCCGTGATCTCCTCTGGCCTTCCCAAACGGCCCAACATGGTCCGCGATGCCAGCCGGGCGGCCAAGGGCTCCCCCACTTTGGCGGGAAAGGGGCCCGGCGCCATCGCATTGACGCGGATGCCTTGGGATCCCAGCTCGGCGGCGAGATGACGGGTGAGTTGCAGCAGCCCGGCCTTGGCGGGACCGTAATGAAAAGGGCTTTGGCCTTCCGGCGTGTCGTAAAGCCGGGCGTCGGGCGCGGCCATGGCATACATCGAGGAGACATTGATGACGCTAGCGTCCTTGGCCGCCGCCACGGCCTGTTTGAGCGCCGGCAGGGCCGCGCGCACGGCCTCGAACGCGACAGTGACCGCGCTTTCATAGGTGAGCGCGAAATCGGCCGGCGCCAAAGCTGAAAATCCCTTCACCTGCATGGACACCGCGTTGTTGACCAGGACGTCCAACCGCTTGAGGCCGCCCAGGAAGGCGCGCAGAGCCTTGATGTCGGTGACATCGAACGCGGCGCGAGAGACCGAGAAATTTTCACCCCGCAATTCCTTTTCGAATTGCTCGAGCTTGGCGTCGTCGCGGCCGTTGATGATCACATGCGCGCCGGCGGATGCGAGGGATCGCGCCATGGCTTGACCCAAATGCCCACGCGCCGCGGATACGAACGCGACGCGGCCATCCAACCGGAACATGTCTGAAGCGGCTTTCACCTGGGAAACGGCATGCAACTTGGATCCCCGTCCTAGCCGGGGAAGATCGCATTGCCATGGTAAAGAAGCGATTTACGCTGCGGTGCAGCAAGCATCTGTGAATGGCTCTTTGCCGCAGCCCCCCGCCCTGTTGGAAACAGAGAAAGGCCACATTAAGGTTGCAATAACCTCATATTTCTGCAAATCGGAGGGGCGTTTATGCGCGGCCGACAGCCGCCAATCGAAGGGAAATTTCCATGACGAGCAAAAAATTTCGCGCGCCCCTGACGGTCGTGCTCCTGGCCGCGGCCCCGCTGGCGCTGTTGGCCCTGCCGGCTTACGCCGCTGGCCCCAAACTGACCAAAGCCGTGAACAACGCCTTGGCGGACGAACAGAAGGCCTATACCGCCGGCGACTTCAAGACCGCGGCGGATGACATCGCCAAGGCGCGCACCGTGGACGGCCGCACGCCCGAGGACGATTACTGGATCAACAAGATCGATATCAATGTCCAGATCAAGACCAACAACATGGCCGGCGCCGACCAGGACGCAGAAGCGGCCGCGGATTCGCCCGCCATGCCGCCCGAGGACAAGACCGAGATGCTTCGCCTGGCTTTGATCCTGGCCAACAACCAGAAGCATACTGACAAGGCGGTCACCTACGCCAAGGCGTTGCAGGCTACCAACCCCACGGATGCGGGCGTGATCAGCCAGATCACCGTGGCCTATTTCAACGCCAAGGATTTCCCCGCCGCCCAGGTCGTCGTCCAGAAACAGATCGATGTGGCTACCGCGGCGGGCAAGACGCCCGCGCGCGACACCTTGCAGAATCTGCTCGACGTCCAGGTGGCGCAGAAGGACGAAGCCGGCGCGGAAAAGACTTTGGAACAGCTGGTCGCCGGCTACAACGATCCCAAGGACTGGACCCAGATGATCGACGTGACGATCACATCCAAGGGCATCCGCGACACCGACATCATTTGGCTGGGCCGCCTCCTGTTCCAGGTGGGCGCCACCGCCTCGGCGGAAGACTCCAACCTGTTCGGTCAGACCGCCAGCCACGCCACCTTCTTCGGCGACGCGCTGGTGTCCCAACAGCATGGTGGCACCGGCTTTCCGGATCCGACCGCCCGGGCCGACGCCGACAAGAAGACCATGCCCCAGCAGATCGCGGCCGGCGAAAAGCAGAACGGCAACTATAATGCGAAGCTGGCGGAAGCGCTCTACAGCTATGGCATGTATGCGGAAGCCGAAGCCGCCGCCAAGCTCGCCATGAGCAAAGGTGGCACGACCGATCCCAGCGAAGCGCCCATGGTTCTGGGCCAGTCGTTGGTGGCGCAAGGCAAATATGCCGACGCCGTCACAGCGTTCGGCCAGGTCCAGGGTGGCGGTCCCGCCACCGCGCGCATCACCCGCCTATGGGTGGACTACGCCAAGGTGAAGCAGAATCCGCCCGCGGCCACCGCCGCTGCGGCGCCGGCAAAATAAGCCAAAGGGCGGGACGTTCAAAACGTTCCGTCCTTTTTCCTTTTAGAGCCGAAGCCAATCCAGGCTGAAGCATGACCCTTCTCTTCGGCTTCGCACCTTTCATCCTATTCGCGCTGCTTTCGCGGCTTTCCGCCGATCTCGCGCTATGGCTGGCTTTTGCCGCCGCCTTCGTCGTCACCATCCGCGATTTCGTGGAAAGCCCCTCGTTAAGGCTTCTGGACGGCACCAGCCTTGCCTTGTTCGGGCTTCTGGCGCTGATCCGCGGCTTCGTCACCCCCGAGCTTTCCCTGGCGATCGTCCGCGCTATCGTGGATGGGGTTCTGTGCCTGGCGATCCTGGTGTCCCTGATCCGCGGCCGGCCTTTCTCGCTGCAATATGCCAGCCGGAATTCGCAGCATCATCCGCATTGGCCGCTGCCCGCTTTCCTGCGCGTCAACCAGCGCATTTCCCTGGTCTGGGCACTTTCCTTCGCCTTGATGACACTGGCGGACGGCGCGGTGGCCTTCCTCTCTTTGCCCTTCTATGTGGGCATCGCGGTCAGCGTGATGGCGCTGACCGGCGGCGTCACCTTCACGCTTCTCTATCCCGCGCTGGCGGCGGAACGGCTGTCGCGCTAGTTTCGGTGGCGCACCGGCAGCGGCTGGCGCGTCCAGCCCCAGGAGAATTCCCATGAGACAGGCCGTCATCGTTTCCACCGCACGCACGGGCTTGGCCAAATCGGTGCGCGGCGGCTTCAACCAGACCCATGGCGCGGTGATGGGCGGCCATGCCGTCAAGCATGCCATCGCCAAGGCGGGCATCGACCCGGGCGAAGTGGAAGATGTCATGATGGGCTGCGGCTTTCCCGAAGGCGCCACCGGCAACAATATCGCCCGCGAATCCGCGATCTGGGCGGGCTGTCCCGTCACCACTGCCGGCGTCACCATCAACCGCTATTGCTCGTCAGGCCTGCAGGCCATCGCGATGGCGGCGCAGCAGATCATGAGTGACGGCACCGATGTTACGGTGGGCTCGGGAGTCGAATCCATTTCGCTCGTGCAGATGGGCGGCATCAATCTCAAGCATTTCACCGAGGAGCATTTGCTTCAGGTGAAACCCGCGCTGTGGATGACCATGATCGAGACCGGAGAGATCGTGGCGGAGCGTTACAACATCAGCCGCGAGCGCGCCGACCAATATTCGCTGGAAAGCCAGAAGCGCACCGCCGCCGCCCAGGCCGCGGGCAAATTCAATGACGAGATCGTGCCACTCACCACCAAGATGAAACATGTCGACAAGGCCACCGGCGCTGAAACCATGGTGGAGGTGACGGTGAGCCGCGATGACGCCAACCGTCCCGACACCACGCTGGAAGGACTGGCGGCGCTCAAGCCGGTGCATATGGGCGGCCAGCAGATCGCCCAGGGCAAATACATCACCGCCGGCAATGCTTCACAATTCGCCGACGGCGCCTCGGCCTCGGTGCTGATGAGCGAAGAGCTGGCGGCGAAAAAGAACCTCAAGCCGCTGGGCATCTTCAAAGGCTTCGCGGTGGCCGGCGTCGAGCCGGATGAAATGGGCATCGGGCCCGCGCTGGCGGTGCCACGCCTTCTCAAGCGCCACAATCTCACCGTCGCCGACATCGATCTGTGGGAATTGAACGAAGCTTTCGCCTGCCAAGTGCTCTATTGCATGGACAAGTTGGGCATTCCCCACGACAAGCTCAATGTCGATGGCGGCGCCATTTCGATTGGCCATCCGTATGGCATGTCGGGCGCGCGTATGGTGGGCCATCTGTTGTTGGAAGGCCGCCGCCGCAAGGCCAAGTACGGCGTGGCCACCATGTGCATCGGCGGCGGCATGGGCGCGGCGGGCCTGTTCGAGATCCTTCCCTGAGCGGGATGAAGCGGTTTCTTCTTCTCGCCTGCGCGAGCCTGATATCGGCGGGTTGTGCCGAAACAATTCAGACGCCGCCCGATCCGCAAACCCAGATGATGGCTCTTGCCGGCCGCATTGAAACGCTGGTGCAGGAAGAGCGCCTCAAGCTCGATCCCGGCGCCAAGATCTTGGTCCTCGATCCCGAACTCACCAAAATCGCCCAGGCCCGCGCGCACGACATGGCGGAGAAGAATTATCTCGCCCATGCCGCGCCCAATGGCGACACATCGGCCTCGCTGCTGATGGCCGACGACGCCACCTGGCAGGGTCTTCTAGGCGAAAATCTCGCCGCCCAGCATTACCTCAAAGTGAGCGGCGTGGATGTGGACGTCTTCGCCCAGCGCTTTCTGGACGAATGGGTCAAAAGCGATCCGCACCGCGAAAACCTGTCCTATCCGGCCTATGACCGGACCGGCGTGGGTGCCGCGGTCAATGGCGATACCGTCTATGTCGCCGAACTGTTCGCCAGCGATCTGGGACTGAAGCCCAAACCAGCGGGCGAAACGCAATCTCCGATCCCCCCGCGGGGGGACGAGGCCCCGCCTTAAAGCCAGCCCAGCGGACCGAACTATCTGTGCATGACTGAACCGGGTGGCCGGGATACAGCGTATCGGAGCGCGATCCTTCCTTTACACTATATCTTGCCGCCGTTACCGTCCGTTGGGGCCATTAGGGCCAGTCATTCGAGATGCGTGCAGAGCTGCCCTGGAACGTCGCCGGCATACCGCCCGAGGCTCGGGAAGCCGCGCGCGCGGCAGCGCGGCGCGAGGGCCTGTCGGTCGGGGAATGGCTCACCCGCCGGATCATCGCTGAATTGGGCGAAGGCGCGGCGGCTGTCCCCTTCAGCACCGGCGAACAGGGGCCCGACTTTGTGTCGTCCGCCAACCGCCGCGAGACCGAGGCGATGCTGGCGCGCCTGGCGGATGCGGAAGCCGAAGCCTCCCACACCTATCGCCGCATCGAGGAACAGCTGCGCAACGTCGGCAGCGGCCTCGACAATGCCGAACGCAGCCAATCCGAAATGAGCCGGGCGATGGGCCGGGCGGCAACCGAGATCACCCTCGCCAGCAGCGAGCAGGCGCAGGCCTTTGACCAACTGGGCCGACATATGGCCGGGCTGGATGAAAGGCTGGAGAAGCTGGAGCGCTCCGCGGTCCAGGACGGCCTGAAAGAGGCGGTCAAAGGCTTGCATCAGGGCCTCTCGCGTCTCGCCGATCAATTCGGCCAAGCCACCGCCCGCTCCGGCGGTCAAACCGGCTCGCTGGCCCGCAATCTGGAGCAATTGGCGTTGAGACTGGTTCAGGCGCGCACCGATGCCGAAGCGGCGGCGCAGGCTCTGGACGCCCATATCGGCCAGTTGGAAGAAACCCAACAATTCACCAACGGCACGATCGAGCAGATCCTGGGGCGCATTGAAGCCCAGGCCGAAACGCATGATCAGGATATGGCCGACCTCAGGCGCCGCGGCGGCGCGCAGCAGGATGGGTTGGCCGGGATCGAGGGCCGCCTCGCGGCGCTGGAAGAACCCGACCTGGCAATGGAGCAAAGGCTCCAGGCGATCGAGCAAGTCCTGACAGCCATTCGCGAAGAGCTGGCCGAACCCGATCCCCATGCCGGCGTCGTTGATGCCCTGAGGCAAGTGTCACTCCGGCTGGACATGGCGGAACAGAATCACAGCGACATGCTGGCGGAGCTCAGGGCCGGCCTGGCGCGCATCCCTGAACCGATTGTGCTTGAGCCTGTCGTGGAGGAGGTGGTCGCGTTCGCCGAGCCGATCTCCGAGCCCGCCGCGTTCGATCTGGATTTACAAATGATGGCAGAGGCGGAGCCTTCCGCCGAATCCGATGCCGGGCTGCTCGCCGAGGAAATTCCCGCCCAGCCACTCGCTGTGTCCGACATCATGCCGGACAATTTCGCGCAGCATGCTTTCGCCAATCATTTCGATATGCCGCAGGATTTCGCCGACGCCCTGGCGCGGCCGAATCCAGCGAACGATGGCCCAGAGAACGATGTGCCCGCAAACGTTATGCCGGCGAATGACGTTCCGGCGAATGAGCAGGATTTCCTGGACAGTGCCCGCCGTTCCGCCCGCGAAGCGGCCGAAGCCGATGCGCGCGGGCTTCTGGGTTGGGCCCGCCCATCAGACTCCGAAAAGAAGAAGCGGCCCCTCTTTCTGGTGATTCTGGCGGCCGTTTTCTTCCTGCTCCTGGCGGCGGCCGCCGCCCTGATGCTGAACCAACGATTCGGCCAAGCCATCACTCCGCCCAAGCACGTCGCCATGGCGAATAAATCCGCCGTCACATTCGTGCCTCATCTGCAAGTGGCGCCGCCCCAGATCGCTGCGCCGCCCGCCATTCTTGTTACGCCCAACGCCGCGCCGCCGCCCAGAGCCGCCATTGCCGCCTCTGCTGACAAGGTGCTGGCTGCGGCCAATGGCGGCAACGACGTCGCCGAGACCATCATGGGCTTGAGAAATCTCGACGCAGGCGATTCCGTGGCCGCTTTCCAATGGCTGGAAAAAGCCGCCCTGCAAGGCCAGCCGGTGGCGGAATATAGTCTGGGCACCCTGTATGAACGCGGCCAGGGCGTAACCGCCAGCCCCGCGCTTGCCCTCAAATGGTATCTGGCGGCCGCCAATCAGGGCAACCGCAAGGCCATGCACAATCTGGCGGTGGCCTATGCTGAAGGTTCGGCCGGCCCCAAAAACACGGAAGAGGCGGCGCGCTGGTTCGCGCAAGCGGCCGCGTTGGGGCTTTCGGATTCCCAGTTCAATTTGGCGGTGCTTTACGAACGTGGCGACGGCGTGCCGCAAAGCCTGATCGATTCCTACAAATGGTATGCCATCGCCGCCGCCGGCGGCGATGCGGAATCCAAGGCGCGCATCACCATGCTCAAGACCCAATTGTCCGCCACCGACCGCCAGGCGGCTGAACGCGCCGCGCAAAATTTCCGGCCCGAGGCTCCCAATCGCATCGCCAATATTCCACCCGAACCGGGCGATTTCGGCGGTTGATTTTTCAACCATTTACAATGCGATGCGCGGTTGACCCATCGGACATCGGCGCGCACATTCCCTTATCGCGGAGGGGTTCGCGACTCATTCATCCCTGGCGGGGCTCATGGAAATCTACCTGCCCATCGCGGACATGTCGGTCCAATGGATCGTCATTCTGGGCATGGGTCTGGGTGTGGGGTTCCTCTCTGGCCTTTTCGGGGTGGGCGGCGGGTTCCTGCTGACGCCGCTTCTGGTGTTCTACGGCATTCCCTCCGGCGTCGCGGTCGCCACCACGCTCAGCCACATCACCGCCTCATCCATGTCCGGCGCCATCGCCCAATGGAAAAAGCACGCCATCGATTTCAAGATGGCGGGGGTGATGATGCTGGGCGGCTTGTTCGGCACCGGCACTGGCGTCTGGTTGTTCGCCATCATGCGCCGTGCCGGGCAGATGGACCTGGTCGTCTCCCTTACCTATGTGCCGATGCTGGGCATCATCGGCGGCATCATGCTGGATGAAAGCATCAAGACATTGCGCGCCCAGGCACGGGGCAACGCCCCCGCCCGTATCTATCCCGTCAATCACGTCTGGATTCACGGCCTGCCCTTCAAGGCCCGCTTCCGCCAGTCGCGGCTCTATATCAGCGTGATCCCGCCTTTGGTGATCGGCTTCCTGGTAGCGGGGATGAGCGCGATCATGGGCATCGGCGGCGGCTTCATCCTGGTTCCGGCGATGATCTATCTGCTGCGCATGCCCACCAATGTGGTGATCGGAACCTCGCTGGTGCAAATCATCGGCGTGGCGGTGATCACGACAATCCTGCAGGCGACCAACAATTACGCCGTCGACATCGTGCTGGCGGCGATCCTGGTGATTGGCGGTGTGATCGGCGCCCAGTTCGGCGTGCGCGCGGGGGCGAAGCTGAGGGGCGAGCAATTGCGGTTGCTGCTGGCGCTTCTGGTGCTGGCGGTGGCGGCAAGATTGCTGTGGGGGCTCTTGGTGACGCCATCCGATGTCTACAGTCTGGCGGGAATGTGATGAAGCGCTTGCTGTTTCTTGCATGCCTGATGGCAGCGGCGCCGGTCCAGGCCGAAGAATTGGTCTCGGGCGTCAGCCAGGATCTGATCCAGATCACCTCCAACTATACCGGCAGCGACATCGTCGTGTTCGGCGCGGTAGAAGGCCAGAATCAGAATCAAGGCGGCAATCGCGGGCCCAAGGACGTGGTGGTGGTGGTGCGGGGACCCGATGCCGACCTCACCGTGCGCCGCCGCGACCGCGTGGCGGGCATCTGGATCAATCACGATGCCGCCGACCTGTCGGGCATGCCGTCCTATTATTTCCTGGCGAGCACGCGGCCGCTACCGGCCATCGCTCCCGCCGCCGTGCTGGCGCGCTATGGCATCGGCGTGCAGAGCCTGAGGCCCGACACCGTCCACAGCCATCACGACTATGAACCCTTCCGCCAGGCGGCGTTGCGCCATCTCACCCAGGATCATCTTTATTCCGAAGTGCCGGGCGGCGTGGAATTTCTCAGCGACACGCTGTTCCGCGCCCATGTGCCGGTGCCTGCCGGGGTGATGCGGGGCCAGTATAATGTGGAGGTCTTCCTGTTCCGCGGCAGCGCCGTGATCAGCGCCCAGTCCACGCCTTTGTTCATCGACCAGACAGGGCTGGAGCGGCGGCTTTATAATTTCGCCCACAATCAGGGATTCGATTACGGGCTGGCGACGATCCTGATGGCCATGGCCATGGGTTGGATATCCTCGCTCCTGTTCCGCCGTCCGGCCTGACGCGGAATCGCGTAAACCCGTTCCTGGCCCAGCATGAAGGCGTGGAAGCGGCCGCCGAACAGCATGGAGATCGCCGGGTCACCCACGTCCAGCCCACCGGCATAGGCGCCGAAGGCGGGCAAGACGATGCGATTGGCGTCGGCGGCGAAGGCGCGCCGGCGCACGCCACGGCCATATTTTGCGACCTTGGCGCAAGGGTGAAGATGGCCCGCCACTTCACCACGCTCGGCATCGGGGAGCGGCTCATGCCGAAACAGCAATCCGCCCTCACGCCATTGCGCCATCACCGCGCCGCCCAGCGACGCGGGTGGATGGGGATCGTGATTGCCCCTGATCCAGAGCATATGCACGGACGCGGTAAGACGCTGCAGCATCTCCAGTTCCGGCCCGGGAAGCCTGGCGGCGGCAAACGGATCGTGGAAGGAATCGCCCAGCGCGATCACACGCGCGGGCGCGCGGCGGCCAATCACTTCGGCCATGCGCAACAGGGTCGCCCGCGTGTCGTAGGGCGGCAGGAACTGGCCGAAGTGGGCATAGGAACTACCCTTCTCGAAATGCAGATCGGCCACGATCAAGGTCGAGACGCGCGGCCACCAGGCCGCGCCGGACCGGTCCAGGACCAGCGTTTCGCCGTTGACGATGACACTCAAGTCAGTCCACACGCATCGCATCCGCAATCAGCGCATCTTCATTATCGCGCAATATCTCTTCGTCCACTTCGCCGCGCGCCACCATCTCGCGCGAAATCTCGAGCAGCGCGGGAACCGCCAGGGGCGACACCCGGTCCAGCTTTCTTGTCACGATTCGCGCCTTGACGCGCCTCAGCATGTCGGAGAGCCGCGCGATATCCAAGAGCCCGGTTCCCGCGTCCTGATAGGTCGCCCTGAGCAAGACATGGTCCGGTTCGTGCTCGCGGAGCACGTCATAGATCAGGTCGGAGGAGAAAGTCACCTGCCGCCCGCTTTTCTCGCTGCCGATCGTCTTGCGCTCGATCAATCCGGCGATGATGGCGCAGTTGCGGAAGGTACGCTTGTAGAGATTGCTGTCGGCCAGCCAGGAATCGAGATCGTCGCCCAGCATATCCTCGTCGAAGAGGTTCCCCATATCGAGTTGGTCCATCGGGCGCGCCGCCCACACCGCCAGCGCGTATTCATTGGCGATAAAGCCCAGCGGCTTGACCCGCGCCCGCTCCAGCCTGCGCGTGAGCAGCATGCCCAAAGTCTGGTGCGCCAGCCTGCCTTCGAACGGATAGCAGACCAGATAATGGCGGTTCCCGCGCGGAAAAAACTCCACCAGCAATTGCCCGGGTTTGGGAAGGACACTGCGCCATTCCTGGATCTTGAGCCATTCCTGCACCGGCTCCGGCAGATGGCGCCAACTTTCCGGGTTCGACACCATTTCCCGCACACGCTGGGCCAGAAAGGTCGAGAGCGGAAATTTGCCGCCATTGTAGCTGGGGATTTCCGCTTCCGGGTCCTGGGTGCGGGTGACATAGGCGGCGGTCTCGCGCAGCCCTTCGAAACGCAGCACATCGCCGGCGAAAACAAAAGTATCGCCCACCGACAATTGCTCGACGAAATATTCCTCAAGCTGGCCCAGCCTTCGCCCGCCCGCACCGGTGGGCTTGCCACGCGACTGAAGCCTGATCTCGATCATCGGGTCTTCGACGATCACGCCCACATTCAACCGATAGGCCTGGGCCAGGCGCGGATGCGCCAGCCGCCACATATTTTTGGAAGGACCGTCCGGAAGCTGCCGCAGCCGCGCGAAGCGGTCATAGCTTTTGAGGGCATAGCCGCCGGTGGCGACGAAATTCAGCGCCGCGTCGAAATCGGCCCGGCTCAAGCCCGCATAAGGCGCGGCCGAACGCACTTCTTCGTAGAGCGCGTCGGCGGCGAAAGGCGCCGCTACCGCCATGCCCCAGATATGCTGGCAGAGCACATCCAAGCTGCCCTGCTTTAGCCGCTCGCCATCCAATTCGCCCGCCAGCACCGCGTCGCGGGCGGCATTGCATTCCAGCACCTCGAAGCGGTTGGCGGGAACCAGCAGGGCAGCGCTGGGTTCGTCCAAACGGTGATTGGCGCGGCCGATGCGCTGAACCAACCGGGCGGCGCCCTTGGGCGCGCCGATACAGATCACTTTGTCCACCGCGCCCCAGTCGATCCCGAGATCGAGTGTGGAGGTGCAGACCACGGCCTTGAGGTTGCCTTTGACCATCGCCGCTTCCACTTTGCGGCGCTGCTCAGGCGCCAGGCTGCCGTGATGCAACGCGATCGGCCAGTTGTTCTCGTTGAGACGCCATAATTCCTGGAAGGTGCGCTCGGCCTGACTTCGGGTGTTGACGAATATCAACGTTGTTTTGGCGTCGGCGATCGCCGCCATCACGTCGTGCATGGCATGACGCGCCAGATGCCCCGCCCAGGGCACATAGGAATCCGAAGCGCTGATGGCGATCTGGGGCCTCGCGCCGCCTTTGGCGATCACCAGCTCCGCCAGCGTCTCGGCGCCGGCCGGCTGGGGCAGCAGGAATCGCTGCAACGGCTGGGGATCGGCCACTGTGGCCGAAAGGCCCACCCGGCGGTGGTGCGGCGCCAGTTGCGCCAGCCGCGCCAAACCCAGCGCCAGAAGATCGCCGCGCTTGGAATTATAGAGGGCGTGCAACTCATCCAGCACCACGGCCTTGAGGCCTTCGAACAATTGCGGACTGCGGGGATGAGCCAGAAGCAGCGCCAATTGCTCCGGCGTTGTGAGCAGGAAATCAGGCGGCGCATGACGCTGACGCTGGCGGCGCGACAGCGGGGTATCGCCGGTACGGGTCTCCACCGTCACCGGCAGGTCCATTTCGGCCACCGGCGCCTCCAGATTGCGCGCCACATCCACCGCCAACGCCTTGAGCGGCGAGATGTAAAGCGTGTGGAGCTTCCTGGCCCGCGAGCGTTTGGGTTGTTCGGACAGATCGATCAGGCTGGGAAGAAAGCCCGCCAAGGTCTTGCCGCCCCCGGTGGGCGCCACCAGCAGCACGCTTTCGCCGTTCCGGGCGCTTTCCACCAGCGCCATTTGGTGCGGCCGGGGCGTCCAGCCCTTGGCGGCGAACCAGTTCTCGAACAGGGGGGGCAGCATGGGGGCTTTATAACGGCCCCCGCCGCAAAAGCGTTCGGAAATTCTACTCAGCCATGAGCCGTTTCAATTCGGCCTCGGGAATCCCGTAAAAACTGCCTGCCACTTTCTCGATGCCCTTGCGGTCCACCAAGGTGAGTTGGCCGCGCCTGGTGGAGATCAAGCCGCGACGCTCAAAGGAATGAAGCGCCACGGTAACGCCGGCGCGCCTTACCCCCAGCATCACCGCCAGGAATTCATGGGTGAGCGGCACGGCATCGCTGCTCAGCCGGTCATGCGCCATCAGCAGCCAGCGCGCCAGCCGCTCTTCCAGCTTGGCGCGGCCATTGGCGAGCGCGGTATGGGCGGTCTGGATCATGAAAGCCTGGGCGGATTTCATCATCAGACTGCGCAACGACGCGCTGCGATTCATTGCCTCGATGAAGGCGGCGGCCGGCATGCGCCGTCCATTGCCGCCGATCTGCAAATAAGCCGAATGCTGAGCGCGGTCGTCACCCATCACCAGGGAAACGCCGGTCATGCCTTCCCTGCCGATCACGCCCACTTCGATGCGATGGTCTTCTTCATTCACCGCCACCACCGAGACCACGCCGGTCTCCATGAAATAGACATGGGTGATGGGTTTGTGGGGCACTTCCACCACTTGGCGTTCTTTCAACGCCACCGATTCCAGATGCGGGGCGACCAGCACCCAATCCTCGGGCGACAATTTGGCCAGCAAGCGGTTGCGAACCTCCGCGCGCGATGAGACGGCATCATTCATGAAATTCAGGCCGGCCTCACTCGACATGGCCGGCAGCCCCTTCCGGTCCCAACGCAGACCGAAGCCTGCGATTCAACTTGCCCCTGCCCACGAACTTAGCGGTCTGGCAGCAAAAACCCATGCTTATTTCAGTACGGAAACGTACGGGGTCCATGGGCAAAATATTGCAACAGCACATCACAATAACTCCGTATACGGATATATAACTCCGTGTACAGATAGACGCGCAGTACAGCGAAGACGGGCGGAATAGAGGGCAGACCCGCATTCAGAGAACGCCCGCCTCAACCGACGGTTTCAACACTTCAGAAAATCAATCGCCGCCTGGCGGGTGGGACGCGCGCCCACCGCCGACATATGGTCGCGCCCAGGCACGATTGCGGCAGAGCCGTGGGGAAATATGGCGGCAAGTGGGCCGGAGGCGCCCGCCACGGTATCCTGGTCCCCGCATACCACCAGAATAGGCAAGCCAAGCATTTGTAAGATTGCGCGCGGCAAGGGGGGCGACATCGCGCGCATGCAAGCGGCCAGCGCCAGTCTGTCCTTGCCGGGCTGGTCGGCAAACTCCCGGAACATGCGCGCGCGGGGATCGGTGATGCTGTCTTTATCCTCGGCAAGAATGGCATCGGCGATCATGGTGCGCCGCTCGGGATCGGAGACGCGCGGGCCGGTGAGATAGTTTTCGCCCACACCGCCCAGCACCAAGCGCGGCAAGCGGTCGGAAAATTGCACGGCAAAGCGCAAGCCGATCAATCCACCCATCGAGTAGCCGATATAAGGTGCATGCGCGATACCGGCGGAATCCATCACATTGACCACGTCTTCCGCCATGCGATCATGATGATAAAGCAGCGGGTCATGCGGTTTGTCGCTTTCGCCGTGGCCACGGCAGTCGATCGCGAGCACCGAATAGCCCGCTTCGGTGAGCGAGCCGTACCAGCCGGTGGAGCGCCAATTCTGCACCCGGCTGGAGCCGAAACCGTGCACCAGCACCACGGGCGGGCCTTCGCCCACCCGGTCAAAAGCGATGCGAAGGCCATCGGTGGTGGTGGCGAATTCGGTCATAAGGAAGCCCTATCGCATCAAGCCCGGCGCTGTCTATTATGGCGCCATGAACCGGACCTGGCTTAGCATTGCGGCCATCAATGGCGCCCTGGCGGTGATCGCGGGGGCGTTCGCCGCCCATGGTCTGCAGGGGCATGTAAGCCTGGAGGCGGCCTCAGTGTTTGAGACCGGCGCGCGCTATCACATGTATCACGCGCTGGCCATCGCGCTGGCGGCTTTGGTGCCAGCACGGGCGGCGGCGGCCGCCTTTCTCGCCGGCATCGTGCTGTTTTCGGGCTCGCTATATGTGCTGGCTTTGACCGGCTCGCATCTGATGGTGTGGATCACGCCCGTCGGCGGCGTATGTTTTATCGCCGGCTGGGTGCTGCTGGCCTGGACATCATTCCAGGGCCCGATTTGATCGCAAGGGCCGGAGTGCGGGTGCTCTCCGCTCCCGCCAGGATGAGGCGGATGATCTGGAGTGCCTCACGATGAAAAATTCCCCAATCCGCGCCGCCATGGGAGCGGCCACCGAAGCCGATTCGCGCTGGGCCAAAATCAAGCTCCGCGATAAGGCCAGCGATGGCGCCTTCGTCTATTCAGTCAAGACCACCGGCGTCTATTGCCGCCCGTCTTGCGCCGCCCGCCTGCCCAATCCTGCCAATGTGGGTTTCCACGCCACGCCCACCGAAGCGCGGGCGGCCGGTTTCCGTGCCTGCAAACGCTGCAAGCCCGATCTGGGCAACGCCGCACCCCACGCCGCCAAAGTGGCGGAAGCGGCCCGCCGCATCGCCGCCAGCGAGACCATGCCCTCGCTCGCCAGCCTGGCGGCCAAGGCGGGGTTGAGCCCTCATCATTTTCATCGCGTATTCAAAGCGGTGACGGGATTGACGCCGAAGGACTATGCCGCCGCCCATCGCGGCAAGAAGCTGCGCGAGCAGCTGCATGAGGGCGCCAGTGTCACCCAGGCGATCTATGATGCGGGCTATAATTCCGGCAGCCGCTTCTATGAGAAGTCCAAATCGCTGCTGGGCATGACGCCCAGCCGCTACAAGGCCGGCGGCGGCGGCGAGGAAATTCGTTTCGCCATCGCCAAGACCTCGCTGGGCGCGCTGTTGGTGGCCGCGAGCGACAAGGGCGTCTGCGCCATCCTGCTGGGCGACGATCCGGACAAATTGCTGCGCGAGCTTCAGGACCGTTTCAGCAAGGCGCGTCTTGTGGGCGGCGATGCCAAGTTCGAGAGGCTGGTGGCGCGGGTGGTGGGTCTGGTCGAACATCCCAGGAAAGGTCTCGATCTGCCACTGGACATTCGCGGCACCGCTTTTCAGCAGCGTGTGTGGAAAGCGCTGGCCGCGATTCCTGCCGGAGCGACCAGAAGCTATGCCGAGATCGCCCGCAAGATCGGCCAGCCCAAAGCGGTGCGCGCGGTGGCGCAGGCCTGTGCCGCCAATCAACTGGCGGTGGCGATCCCCTGTCACCGGGTGGTCAAGACCGATGGCGGCCTGTCCGGCTATCGCTGGGGCGTGGCGCGCAAGCAGGAACTGCTCAAGCGCGAAGAAGCGGCATGACGCGCAAACAAGATTGGGAAGCGGCGGCCACTTCGCTGGACGCTCAGGGCTGGGCGCTGCTTCCCAAATTGATGGATGCGAAGATCTGCGCCAAGCTGCGCGGTCTTTACGAGAAAGAGATTTTCCGCAGCACCGTGGCAATGGCGCGGCACGGTTTCGGGCGGGGAGAATACAAGTATTTCGCCTATCCCCTGCCGGACCCGGTCGCGGGTCTGCGGCACGCGCTGTATCCGAAGCTCGCGCCCATCGCCAATCGCTGGGCCGAGATGCGGCATGAAGACGTCACCTATCCTGCCACGCATGAAGAGTATCTCAAGCGCTGTCACCAGGCGGGGCAGCGACGGCCTACGCCCCTGCTGCTCAAATATGGGCCGGGCGATTATAATTGCCTGCATCAGGATCTTTACGGCGAACATGTCTTTCCCCTGCAGGTGGCGATCCTGCTGTCCGAGCCAGCCACGGATTTCACGGGCGGCGAATTCGTGATGACCGAGCAGCGGCCGCGCGCCCAGTCCCGCGCCAGCGTCGTGCCTTTGACGCAAGGTGACGGCGTGGCGTTCGCCGTTCACCACCGGCCGGTCCAAGGCAAGCGCGGCACCTATGCGGTCAATCACCGCCATGGCGTGAGCGCGCTCGTCACAGGCGAACGCTATACTCTGGGAGTCATTTTCCATGACGCCCAATGATGGACGAGGCGTCTTGAACGCGGCGGCTGATTATTGCCCCCAGTTATAGCTGGCGGGTGGGGCGCATGCGGTTTAGAACGAGCTCAGTTTTCGGATATGGGCGCGCATGAAATTCCTGTCATGCCTTGCTTTCCTGCTTCTCTCCATCGCGCCCGCGTTTGCCAACGCCCATCTGCTTAAATCCTCGCCCGCCAATGGTGCCCGGATACGCGCGCCGGCCCGCATCCTGCTCACTTTCAGTGAAGCACTGGAGCCCGCTTTCTCCGGCGCGCTGCTGCTGGACCAGGATGGGCGCAACTGGACCGCCGATCCCGTCAAGATTGATGGCCCCCTTCTGCGGCTTCGGCCCGATCAGCTTCTGCCGCCCGGCGTTTATACCGTGAGTTGGCATTCGGTGGGCCATGAGGGCCACCGCCTGGATGGCCGCATCCAGTTCACCGTGCGGCCGTGATCGCGCTTGCCCATCTGGCGCGCGCGCTTCATGACGCGAGCGTGATGGGTTTGTTCGGCAGCGCCTGTCTTCTGGCTCTCTTTGCCGCCAAGGTGCCGGAACTGGCGTTCGAAGGAAGCAGTCTGAGTTTGGGCCGGCGTGGCGCATCCCTGCTGGCGCTGGTGAGTGCGCCGGCCTGGCTGATCGGCACACCAGGCACGGCATCCTGGCTGATTGGTACGCCCGGTGGCTGGATCGTGCTCGCTCGGCTCGTGCTGCTGATGCTTCTGGTGGGCGCGGTCTGGACCGGACGGCTGCGCATCACGGCGTGGCTTTCCGGCACGGCGCTGGTCTTGATCGCCGCTACAGGCCATGCCGCACGCGCCAGTCTGCAAGGTTTCGCGGTCATCGGCGCGGCCAATGACAGCCTGCATCTTCTCACCGCGGCCTATTGGATCGGCGGATTGTGCGTGCTGCTGGCGATGCTGCGCAGCCGGCCTGCGGCGCCGCGCCTGCCCCAGGCGGTGGCGCTGTTCGCCGAATGGGGCATGATCACGGTGGCGCTGCTGGTGATGACCGGCATCATCAACGCCGCCATCGTGCTTTTGGGCAATCCGGGCCATGACAATTTGGTCTATGCCGGTATCCTGGTGCTGAAAGTCATCCTGGCTTTGATGATGATCGCCCTGGCGCTGGGCAATCATTTCCGTCTTCTGCCGCGCCTGGCCCAAACAGGCATGGTGGCGCGGCTGAGGAGCCGCGCCGGCTGGGAATTGGGCTTGGGACTGGCGGTGGTGGGACTGGCGGCGCTGCTCTCGCTGCTTGCGCCCACCCATCAATGACGCGCCGGCGGCGTGCTCTTGAGAGTGAATTTCTTGTCGCCCATCAAGTTCGCCAGGAATTTGTCGCCCCAGCCAGAAATATCGTTGGAGAGCAGCACCCGGTAAAGCGCGGCGTGGCGGCTCTTGCGCTCGGCCTGCGGCATCGCCGCCGCGCGCGCGATGGCGGCAGCCACCTGATCGGGATCGTAAGGGTTGACCAGAAGCGCGCCCTCCCTGAACTCGGCGGCGGCGCCGGCAAAGCGCGACAGGATCAGCACGCCCGGATTGGCGGCATCCTGAGCCGCGACATATTCCTTGGCCACCAGATTCATGCCGTCACGCAAAGGCGTCACCAGCGCCACACGCGCGCCACGATAGAGGCCCGACAAAGCGGTACGGCTGTAGGGACGGTTCACATAACGCACCGGCGACCAGGAAGCGTCGGAATAGGTGCCGTTGATGCGTCCGGCCATGCCGCTCACCGCATCTTCCATGTCCGCATATTCCTTGATCTGGGACCGGCTCTTGGGCGTGATCTGCAGATAGGTGATCTTGCCGTGCCATTGGGGATTGGCGGCCAGGAACCGCTCATAAGCCTCCAGACGCGGGTGAATTCCCTTGCTGTAGTCCAAGCGGTCCACCCCGATCATCAGCAAGCCAGGGATGCTTCCCATCACTTTTTTCACCAGGTCGGTCTTGCGCGCGCGCCGCGCCAGCCGCGCGAATTGCCGCGTTTCCACCCCAACCGGGAAGGTGCCAATGCGCATCACCCGGTTGCCTCCGCCCAGCTGACGCGAGATATGCGAAGGCGTGCCCAACTCGTTGGCCATGTAGCGGGCGAAATTGGCCGCGTCATTGTCGGTCTGAAAGCCCACCAGATCATATTGGCCCAGCGACGGGATCAGATGCTCGTGATTGGGCATGGCGGCGATGATTTCCGGCGGCGGCATGGGCGTGTGCAGGAAAAATCCCACCCGGTTCTGCAGGCCGCGCTGGCGCAGCGCCTTGGCCAGCGGGATCAGGTGATAATCATGCACCCAGACAATATCGTCGGGCTTGAGCACCTTCACCATCTCGTCGGCGAAATGCTCGTTGACGCGCATATAGCCCGAGAGATCGCGGCGAGAGAATTCCGCCAGATCAAGCCGGTAATGCAGCACCGGCCACAGTACGCTGTTGGCGAAGCCGCTGTAATATTCGTCAAAATCCTCGCGGGTGAGGTCGCTGACGATGAAGGTGTTGTTCTTCTGAAGAATGGTGCGGGTCTTGGGATGTTCCTTGATCTCGCCCGACCAACCCATCCAGACGCAAGGATGGTTCTTGAGCGTCGCTTTCAGCACGACTTCCAAGCCGCCGGCATGAAGACCGGACTGCGGCGTCGCCACGCGGTTGGAGATTATGAAGATGCGTGCCAATAGCGTTCCTCCCAGCTTTTGCTGAGACGCATGGCGCTCAAGATCAGGCCGGCCATGGAATAGGTCTGGGGAAAATTGCCCCACAGCCGGCCGGTCTTGGGATCGATATCTTCGGCGAAGAGTCCGTAATGGTTGCGGAGTGCGAGCGCATCCTCGAAGCGGTCGCGCGCTTCCTCCTGCCGCCCCAACAGGCACAGCGCGTCGATCAGCCAGAAACGGCAGACCAGGAATTCCGATTCCGGCAGGCCGAAATCGTCCTGCGCCGCATAGCGCAGCACATGGCGTCCCTTGACCAATTCGCTTTCGATCGCCGCGACCGTCGAGGCGAAGCGGGGATCGGCGCTGTCGAGCAATCCCAATTCCGGCAACAACAGGACGCTGGCGTCCATGTCCTCGGTGTCGATCGCGGCGGTATAAGCCTTGCGTTTCTCGTTCCAGCAGCGTTCGAGAATCACGCTTCCCACCTTGTCGGCGATGCCGTTCCAGTGCTGGGCGCGGTCGGCGAAGCCCAAACGCTGGGCAATGGCGCCGGCGCGGCTCAGTCCCGCCCAGCACATGGCGGCGGAATGGGTGTGGATGCGCTTGCGCCCGCGATATTCCCAAATGCCGGCATCGGGCTCCAAGGCCAGGGCCGCGCATTGGCGCGCCATCTTCTCGATCAGGCGGAACAAAGGCTCGCCTCCGGGGCGCGGCAGGCGTTTGTCGAAGAACATGGGCACAGCCGACAGGATCACGCTGCCATAAGCGTCATGCTGGGTTTGCGTCACGGCGGCGTTGCCGATCCGAACCGGGCCGTGGCCCTCGAAGCCTTTGAGGTCGGGCGCGATCCATTCGGTCAAATCCCTCGACGGCACGATGCCATAGACGGGCTTGAGCACGTCTTCCTCGCCCACAATGGAGAACAGAAAGGCGACGTAATCCTCCATCGTCTTGGTGGCGCCGATACGGTTGAGCGCCCGGACCACGAAATAAGCATCCCTCAGCCAGCAATAGCGGTAGTCCCAGTTGCGGCCGGAATGCGCCGCTTCGGGAAGCGAGGTGGTGAGCGCCGCGACGATGCCGCCGGTCTCCTCGAAATTGGAAAGCTTGAGGGTGATGGCGGCGCGGATGGTGGCTTCCTGCCATTCAAAGGCGATGGAGATCCGGCGCACCCATTCGCGCCAATATTCATTGGTGCGATGGAGAAATTCGCGGCCGGTGGCCTCGGGCTCGCCCGCGAAGGGCTCGTCGGCGCCCAGGACCAAAGTGAGCGGCCGCACCAGCGCGAACACCGTCTCGTCTTCTATGTAAGACACAGGTGCATCGGTCGTGAGCCTGATCAGCGCCGGTTCGCCATAGGTCAAGTGATTGGAGCCCGCCACGCGCCGCGACATGGGCTTGCCGTAATCCTGGGTGGGGCGAAGCCGGATGGTGATGCGCGGCATGCCTGCCACCGGTTCGATCCGGCGCATCAGCTGAGGCGGCCGCAGGATGCGATCGAAATTGCGGAAACGAGGCGCGAAATCCGTGATCCGGACCGCCGATCCGTCCTTGGCGGTCAACAGCGTTTCCACCGTTGCGGTGTTGCGTTCATAGCGCGACTGGCTGTGGGAAAAACCTTCCAGCACGACGTCGGAAAATCCTTTGTCCTCATCGCCCGCGATCAGGCGGCAGAAAATCGGATCGCTGTCGAAGCGGGGAAAGCACCACCACACCATCCGGCCGTTGCGGTCCACCAGGGCAGCGGTGCGGCCATTGCCGATCACCGCCAGATCAAGAGGTTGCGGCCTCATGCGCCAACCCCCTGCTCGGCCAGTCGGGTCAGCCATTGCCGGACGGCCAGTGGCGACGGGAAATGATAATCCACGCCCTCGAAGCGGCGGCCCACCGAGAAGCTTTTCCCGCCCAATTCCGGAAGGATCTGGAAAACATCCATGTCGGTGGTGTCGTCGCCCCCGAACACCGGCACGCGGCCCTTGAAAGGCGGCTCGCACAGCAAGGCGCGCACCCCTACACCCTTGTCGACGCCAAGGGGCTTGGCCTCGATCACGGCCTTGCCTTCCTGCAACGTGACTTTTTCGGTGGCGAACATGGCGTGATGGTCTTGCAGCGCCGCTTCCAAGGCCGGCCGCGCTTCCGGCGCCAACCGGTAATGCAAAGCAATGGTGTAGACCTTGTCTTCCAGCGAAGTGCCGGGATGCGCGTCTACCAGATCTTGCAGCAATTCGCGCACGGGCGCCGGGATGGGCGCGGCCAATGTCCGGAGCGCGCCATCGGCGCCGCGTATCTCAACGCCATGGCAGCCGATCGCCGGCACCTTCAGGGGGGCGAACAAGCAGTCAATCGCCGCAAGCGAGCGGCCGCTCACAAAGGCCAGCGCGCCTTCAAACACGTCATGGAGCGTGCTCAGGACCGCCCTCAAGCCGTCCGGCACCGCCACCGCCTCAGGCGTGCGCGCCAAGTCGAGCAAAGTGCCGTCGATATCCAGAAAAAGAGCCGAGTTCTTGCCCACAGGCGGCATCATCCCGTCCAACATACATCTGTCTCAAAAAGGCTGCTTCAAAATCGCCAAAAACCTGGCCCTTAGGGCCTAGAATATCGCCCGTTCTGGGAACGCCCGAAAAAAGTCGGAGTTCCCAAACCGAGGCAATCCTCCGTTAGGCTATTTTGCGCGGCCCCTTGGGATGCCAGACAAAAGCGCCGCCTTCCATGCCCGCGTCGTTCGAGACCAGGGTGACATTCCTGGGCAGCTTGAATGTGATGCGCTGTGCATTGCCGCCGCCAAGATAAAGGTGATCGTAGTTCATTACGGTGGCGAGCACGGGAATAAGCGCCTTCACCCGCTTGTTCCATTCTTTGTTGCCGATCTTCTTGCGCTCGGCTTCGCCGATATAACCGTCGAAATCGGATTTATGATGGATGGGCATATGGGCCAGCTCCATATGCGGCAGCAATTCACCGTCGCGAAACCAAGCGGTGCCGAAGCCTGTCCCCAAGGTGCACACCAATTCCAGACCCTTGCCCGAAATCACCGCCAGACCTTGAACGTCGGCGTCATTGTTGAGGCGGGTGGGTTTTCCCAATTTCCGCTCCAGCGCCTGGGCGAGATGAAAGCCGGCCCAGGCCTTGGTTCCCAGATTCGGCGCAGTGAAGACCTTGCCGTCGCGGACATAGCCGGGAAAGCCGATCGAGACATGGTCATAGCCCTTCAGCGGCGCAACCAAATCGACCAGGAGCGAGACCATCCGGGCAGGCTTGCAATGATGCGGCGTCTTCATCCGAAGCCGCTTGCTGAGAAAGTGACCCTTGGTGTCGATGATCGCGGCCTTAAGCCCGGTGCCGCCTACGTCGATGGCCAGGATCCTGGTAGCGGACGATACGCTTGCGGTTCTTTTTCTTGCGGCCATTGTGACGACTTTCTTCTTGGATCATCAGATTGAGCGCGGTGTTGATCAGCGCGACATGGGAAAAGGCCTGGGGAAAATTGCCCAGCTGGCGTTTGGTCTCGGGATCATATTCTTCCGCGAACAATCCCACATCATTGGCGAGGCGCCTGAGCCGATTGTACAGCTTGAGCGCGTCTTTGTGCCGCCCCATCAAAGTATAATTGTCGGCCAGCCAGAAACTGCAGGCCAGGAAGGCGCCTTCGCCGGGCGGCAAACCATCCACACCGGTCTTGGTTTCGTAGCGCATCACCAGGCCCTTGTTGATCAATCGCTTCTCGATCTCCTGCACGGTGCGCCGGATGCGCTTGTCACGCGCCGGCAGAAAACCCACCAGCGGCAAAAGCAAAAGGCTGGCGTCCATCAAGGTCGAACCATAGGCCTGGACGAAACAGCCGCGCTCGGGATCGATGCCATTGGCGCAGATGTCGCGATGAATCGTGTCGGCGATTTTGCGCAAATGCGCCGAATAGCGTTTCTCATTAGGCCTGGAGCTGGCGGCGCGGTCGAATGCCACCCAGGTCATCACCTTGGAATGGACGAAATGCTGGGGGTCGCCCCGGATTTCCCAGATGCCTTCGTCGGCAGTGCGCCAGATCTTCTCCAGATGCTCCAGGAAGATCTGGCGGATTTCGGTGCGGCGCGGCGCCGGCGGCAATCCGCCCTTGCGCGCCTGGGCCATCACATCGGCCAGTTCGCCGAAAATATCGAGCTGGAGTTGCGTGGCGGCGGCATTGCCGACCCGGACGGGACGTGAATTCTCATAGCCGGGCAGATGGGGAAGCTCAAATTCGTCCAACCGCTTCTCGCCCATCACGCTGTACATGGTCTGAAGCTGTTCCGGCGAACCCGCGATCACGCGCATCAGCCAATGCTGCCAGACATCGGCTTCCTCGGTGTAACCGGCATTGAGGAAGGCCAGCAGTGTGAAGGTGGCGTCCCTGAGCCAGCAATAGCGGTAATCCCAGTTGCGCGTGCCGCCGATCCGCTCCGGAAGCGAGGTGGTGACGGCGGCGACGATGCCGCCAGTAGGCTTGTAGCTCAGGCTCTTCAAGGTGAGCAGCGAGCGTATGGTCTGATTGCGCCATTTGCCCTTGAGGCGGCAAAGACCCGCCCACTCGGCCCAGGCTTTCTCGGTCTCTTCCAGGGCGATGTCGGCGTCTATCACCTGGGGCATCTTGAGCTGCGATGGGCTGTAGCTCATCACGAAGGGAATCCGGTCGCCCCGCTTCACCGTGAACTCAGCCACCGAGCGCAAATCCTCGCCATGTAGCGGGGCGGGTGTGCGAATGCAAAGAAGATGCGGGCCGGCGACGGCGGTGGTGGTCTTGGAATCGACCCGGTTCACCCAGGGGATGGTGATGCCATAATCGAAGCGGATGACCAGCTCGGTCTCCATCGCCACATGGCCCGAAACGCCTTCGACAATGCGCACCACCGAACGGTCATCGGCGCCCATCACCATGAAGTCGATCAGTCTGACCGAGCCGGTGGAGGTGGTGAAAAGCGTCTCCAGAATCAGGCTATCGCCGCGATAGCGCCTGCTCACGCGGGGCGGCGTGGCTTTTTTCCCTTTCCTTACTGGGGCGATCAGCCAGCGGCCATGTTCAGGGGTGCCCAGAAGCGCAGCGAAACACGCATCCGAATCGAAGCGGGGCATGCATAGCCAGTCGATGGAGCCGTTGCGGCCCACCAGGGCCGCGGTGTGGCAATCGCCGATTACGGCGTAATCCTCGATGCGCATGTCTAGGCGCCCGCCGCAGCGTTATCCGCCAACCAGATCACCTCGCCTTGTGGACGGAGCCGGCCCGCGGGAACCGTCTGATCGCCGGCCCGTACCCGCGCCATCACATCACGTTTGGCCGCGCCTGAAACCAGGAACAAGATCAGCCGGCTCGACTCCAGCGCGGGATAAGTGAGCGTGAGGCGGGCTTCATCGCGGCCCTGCGGCACCGCCGCCACCCAGTCGGCGCGATTGTCCAGCACCGGCTGACCAGGGATTAGCGAGGCGGTGTGGCCATCCTCACCCAGGCCCAGCAACTGCAAATCGAACAGAGGCCGGCCGGGGGCCAGCGCGCTTGCTCCATATTGCTGGCGCAGCATCTCTTCATAGGCGCGCGCGGCCTGCTGCGGCGTCCCATCGGTGGGCATGGCGAAGACGCCGCGCGGCGCGATGCTTTTGAGCAAGGTGTCGCGGATCATGCGGTAATTGCTGTCGGGATTGTCAGGCGGCACGAAGCGCTCGTCGCCTTGAAAGATCTCCACCTGGTCCCAAGGCAGCTGATGCAGATGGGCCAGATGCCGATAGCAGCCGCGCGGTGTGTTGCCGCCCGATAGCGCCAGACGGTACGGATCGCTGGATTCGCGAATATGGTCGGCGATCAATTCGGCAGCCTGGACCGAGAGGGTTTCCAGGTCTTTGACCACCTCGATGCGCCCGGCGATGCTCATTTCACCGCCCGCCAGGAGCGGCCATCGCGCGCCAGAAGATCATTGGCGGCGGACGGCCCCTCGCTTCCCGCGCTGTAATTGGGGAAATGGCGGGGCGTCGCATCGCCCCAGCCGCGCAGCACCGTTTCGACCACGCCCCAAGCCGCTTCCACCTGATCGGCGCGCTGAAACAAAGTGGGATCTCCGATCAGACAATCATAGATCAGGGTCTCATAGCCCACGGCGGGCGCCTGCTTGAACCAGTCCTTGTATTTGAAATCCATCGCCACGCTTTCCAGTGTCATGGACGGACCCGGCCGCTTGGCGTTAAAGCGTAAGCGGATGCTCTCGTCCGGCTGGATGCGCAGAATCAGCCAATCGGCGTCCAACTCGTCCATCGGCGTGTCACGAAACAGCGCATAGGGCGCGCGCTTGAAGCGGATGGCGATTTCGGTGGAGCGCGCCGCCAGCCTTTTTCCCGTGCGCAGATAAAAGGGCACGCCCGCCCAGCGCCAATTGTCGATCATCAGCCTCAGCGCCACATAGGTCTCGACATTGGAATCGGGCGCCACATTGGGTTCCTGGCGGTAGGCCACGACATTCTGTCCGCCCACCACGCCGGCATCATATTGACCGCGCACGGCGTCGGCCAAAGTGAGGGGATGCACGGCGCGGAACATTTCCGCCTTCTTGGCGCGGATGTCCTCGGCATCGAACGAGACTGGCGGCTCCATCGCCATCATCGCCACCAGCTGGAAGAGATGATTGGGCACCATGTCGCGCAAAGCGCCGGTCTTTTCGTAGAAATTGCCGCGGCCTTCC
This sequence comes from Rhizomicrobium sp., assembly GCA_036271455.1. GTDB lineage: Bacteria > Pseudomonadota > Alphaproteobacteria > Micropepsales > Micropepsaceae > Rhizomicrobium. The sequence goes on along the minus strand of DATBAP010000079.1, from coordinate 33,135 downwards.
ATGCCGATCGATTCCGCCACCGTGATCTGGACATGGTCAATGCGGTCGCGATTCCAGATCGGTTCGAACAAGCCGTTGGCGAAACGCAGCGCCATGATGTTCTGCACCGTTTCCTTCCCCAGGAAATGGTCGATGCGGTAAATCTGGTCTTCCTTGAGATATTTGAGCAGGCAGGTATTGAGCGCCTTGGCGGATGCCAAATCGTGGCCGAAAGGCTTCTCGACGATCAGGCGGCGGAAATGGCCCTCGTCCTGCTTGACCAGACCTGCTTCGCCCAGCTTGCCGGCGATGACGCTGAAAAAGCGGTCCGCCACCGCCATGTAGAACAGGACATTGCCGCCCAGATTCTTTTTCTTGTCGATTCCGGCCAGACATTGCCCCAGCTGCTTGTAGGTGTCGTCCTTCTCGAAATCCCCTTTGAGGAAGATCATGTCCTCGGCGATGGGATTCCACAGCTTGTCCTCGACGCTGCCGGTCGACCCTTCGCCGCCTTTCTTGAGCGATTGGTCCAGGAAATCATGCAGATTCTGGCGCCATTGCTCGGACGTCTTGTCATTATGGTCCACGCCGATCAGCGCCAGACGTTCCGGCAGCCGTCCCGCCCGGCCCAGATTGTAGAGCGCGGGAATAATCAGCCTTTTGGTGAGATCGCCATTGGCGCCGAAGATCACGATGGCGCAATTGGGGGGTGGTGATTTGTGGGTCGCGCTCATTTGTCTTCATCTTTGGCTTTGGGTGTGACGCTTTCGATATGGCCGCCGAATTCGTTGCGCATCGCCGACAGCAGCTTTTCCCCGAAGCTGTGTTCAATGCGCGAACGGAAGCGGGTATAGAGCGCCGCGGTGATCACGGGCGCGGCGACGGCTTCGTCAATCGCCGCCTCGATAGTCCAGCGGCCCTCGCCGCTGTCGGCCACGTCGCCCGCGAACTCCTTCAGCTCCGGTGATTTGGCCAACGCGATGGCGGTGAGATCGAGCAGCCAGGACGCGACCACACTGCCCCGCCGCCACACTTCCGCAACATCGGCGGTATCGATGGTGAAGCGTTCGTCCTCTGGCAGTTCCTTGCCGGCACGGCCGCGCAGAATGTCGAAACCTTCGGCGTAAGCCTGCATCAGGCCATACTCGATGCCGTTATGGACCATTTTGACAAAATGCCCGGCCCCCACCGGACCCGCATGCATGTAGCCCTGAATGACACGCGGGTCGCGAGCTTCGCGTCCTGGCGTCTTGTCAATGCTGCCTTCGCCTGGCGCCAATGCCGCGAAGATGGGATCGAGCCGTTGCACGACATCCTTGTCGCCGCCGATCATCATGCAATAGCCGCGGTCCAAGCCCCAGACGCCGCCTGAGGTGCCGCAATCCACATAAAAGACGTTCTTCTTTCTGAGTACTTTAGCGCGGCGGATATCGTCTTTGTAGAACGTGTTGCCGCCGTCGATCACCACATCGCCGGACTGAAGCAGATCGCCCAGCACCATGACCGTGTCATCGGTGATCTTGCCGGCCGGCAACATCACCCAGATCGCGCGAGGGGCCTCAAGTTTTTCCACCATCTCCTTGAGCGAGGCGACGCCAGTGGCACCTTCCAGCGCCTTGACCGCCTTGGGGTCGCGGTCGAAGGCCACGACTTTGTGATTTTTTTTCATCAGGCGGCGGCCAATATTGGCGCCCATCCTGCCAAGCCCGACAATCCCGATCTGCATGAAAACTCCTTAAGCCCGCTCAGCGGCGCGGGCCTTAAAATCACTTCGCAATATTGCGGTATTATGCACGGCCACGCGTTCAAAAGAACGTCGCGGCAAGCCCCTGCGTTCCCGGCAAAAAACGGGTTTTCGCCTAAAACAGGGGCGCTTTTGGCGCGTATTTCACGATCCGCTGCTGACGCACCTGAGCGCTGTAAACCACGCCATTGCGGGCCCAGATGCCCTCGCCGCCGCTGGTGACATGGCGGTCGGCCTCGGGATCGATATCGGGGATCAAGGCGCGCACGATACCATCCTTGACGCTGCCGATGCGGATGCCGCGCGCCCAGCCCGGATGGAAGCCATATTCCACCGGATTGCGGGATTCGGAATCGGTGCAATAAAGGATGTCGTTGTCGTCGATATAGATACCACTGGGCCGGCCGAACTGGCTCCAGATGTCCAAAAGCTGACCGTTCTGGCTGAAGATCTGGATGCGATTATTGTAACGGTCGGCCACATAGAGCCGGCCTTCCTTGTCTATCGCCAGAGCATGGGGCACTTCCACCCGCCCCAGCCCGATGCCATGGCCGCCCCATTCCATCACGAATTTGCCGTTCCGGTCGTAATGCACGATGCGGGCATTGCCTTCGTCCGGCGTGTGACCGTCCGTCACGAAGATATCGCCGCTTGGCGCCACCAGGATCGCGTTGGGCTCGTTGAAGGTATATTCGCCGTCACCCGCCGCCCCCGGCGTTCCCAGGGTGCGCAGCACCTTGCCGCTCTGGTCTAACTCGAGAATGTCGTCACCGATGCCGTCGCCGACATGGCCGTCGGTGAGCCAGATGTGATCGTCTTTGTCGATGAAGATGCCGTGCGGGAATAGGAATTTGCCGGCGCCGAAGGCCTTGATGAAATTGCCGTTCGCATCAAATTCCATGATGGGATCGAGTTTCGATCCCTTGCAGTCATTGGCGCCGCAGCGGTCGGCGACCCAGATATGGCCTTCGCGGTCCAGCGCCACCGCTGAACTTGAGCCCATCACGCGGCCTGGCGGAAGCTTGAGAAAATTGTCCGCCTGGGCATAGGGATCGGGATAGGCGTTGGGATCGGCATCGGGCCGGTCCAGCGACTGTCCGAACGCAGGCGCAGCCAGCAACAGGGCGGCAAATGCTCCAAGAAAGGCGTGATGAAAAAAAGCAGGACGCATATTTTCTTCCCGGCATGGACAATGCCGGACCCTAGCGAGCCAAAGTTGCCCTGGCGAGAGGCAAGGCCGGCCTCGGTGACGCAGCGGATTCGGCCCGTTGAGACGCTGAAACCAGACATACTTTTGTAATAGGTGGCGTGGCCTCTATAACAGTGTCGAGAGAGGAACGCCTTGGCCAAGCGACCACAGATTTTGCACGACGCCTATCTGGGCGCGATCCTGATCAAGGGATTCGACGGCGCGGTCGAAACCTTGGCCGGGCTTGTCATCGCTTTGACGGGGCCTGAACGAATCTACGAATGGGTGTTCAGGTTCACCGCGCCCGAACTCGGCGGCGGCCATCATCATCTCGCGCTGCACGCGATCCGCAGCGGCGCGGCGAGGCTGGCCAACGGGCCGCATCATTTCGTGATTTTCTATCTTCTGGTGCATGGCCTGCTCAAGTTGGGCATCGCTATGGCGCTGCTCAGAGGCACGGCGCGTTGGGTCTTTCCCGTGGCGTCGCTAATACTGACCGGCTTCATCGCCTATATGAGCTGGCGTCTCTCGCTGCATTGGTCGGACTGGCTGTTAGGCGCGGCCTTGTTCGATCTTCTTACCTTGGGATTGGTGCTCAACGAATGGCGCGCCCATGACAGCGGGAGTGGCCGGTTAACGCGGGCGGGAAAAACCGCCTCCTGACCTCTCAAGACCCAGAAAAAGCAGGGTTAATAGCCGCCCACTCGCCAAGCTTACGCAGCGTAGGCCGGCATTAAATCAATCATCACTCTTTCGCCATAGGCTCCATGCCGGGGGAGCGTTTCGGCGAATGAAAAAATTTCAGTCGATCGGCGTGTTGCTGTCGGCGATCACGCTGTTGCTGGTCGTGCTGCTGGTCTCTGTCTTCACCTACAGCGCCGGGCAGGCCTATGCCAGACGCGAAGACGCCGCCCGGTTGCTCAAGACTGTCGATGTGCTGCGGAATGTCTATATCGCCGAGGATGCGCTTCGCTCCGAACAAGGGGCGGTGAACACGGCGCTGACGATAGAAGCGCCCGTCGGTCCCAGGGTGAAGGATCTGCTGGAGCGGCTGCACCACGCCGCCACTGTTGCCATTCTCGCCACCCGCGACAGCGCCCTCGTCGAAACGGGCGGTCCCACCCCCAATGGCGCACACATCCGGCAAACGCTGGTGCAGTATGAACAGCGTTACGCCGAGGTGATGCGGATCTTGAATTTGCCGGGTGAGGCGCGGCCCAAGAGCATGGGCCCGGATTGGACAGCCGCCGTGAACGGTGCGGCGGCGGCGATCAATCTGCGCACCCGTGAACGCTCGATGTTCATCGCCGATTCCACGGCGGCCAATAACGAGATGACCAAGATCATCCGCATCGTCTGGGCGATGCGCGACACCGCGGGCAAGGACCGGCGCCAGCTCGCCGACGCCATGATCCTGAAGAAGAAGATCACCAGCCAGGAATTGCAGGATTTCGCCGAACAGGAAGGCAATATCGATTCACCCTGGGCCGTGATCCAGAATGACGGGGTCAGCCTTCCCACCTTCCCGGCGGCGTTGAAGTCTGCGGTGGTCAATTTCAACAACCTTTATCTGGGCCAGATTCATGTCGCCCGGCGCGCCATATTGAACGCGCTGTCCGCGGGCGAGCCGCCTCCGCTCACCGCGCGGCAATGGCTGACCATGTCCGATCAGGAAGTGGACACGATCTCCGCCATCTCCACCACCGCCTTCGCGATCACCCGCGCCAATGTCGCCCACGCGCTGGATCAAGCCAATCGTGAACTCGATATCGCTTTGGTGTTGATGGTGTTGTCCATCAGCCTCGCCTCTTTCACGCTCTTCTATGTGATCTTACGCGTGATCAAGCCGCTGCGCGCCATCACCGACGCCATGCAGGCGGTGGCCAACAGCAAGCTTGACCATACCATCCCGTTCCAGGACCGCCGCGACGAGATCGGCCAGTTCGCGCGCGCGCTCCGCCTGTTCCGCGATGGCGTGATCGAGATGAGGCGGCTGGAGGACGCATTGAGCGATAACCAGGTCGCCAAGGAAACCGCCGAAGCTTCCAGCCGGGTCAAGTCGCAATTCCTGGCCAATATGAGCCACGAGCTGCGCACGCCGCTGAATGCGATCATCGGCTTTTCCGACCTGTTGCAGAACCAGATGTTCGGGCCGTTGCAGCCTCAATATCACGACTATGCCAAGATCATCCATGAATCGGGCAATCACCTGCTCAATCTGGTTTCCGACATCCTGGACATCGCCAAGATCGAGGCGGGCAAATTCGTGCTCAATTGCCAGCCCATCGATCTGGGCGAAAGCGTCGATTATTGCATCCGGCTGGTCAAAACCCGCGCCGACGAGCGCGGCGTCAAGCTGGTGGCCCTGCTGCCGGCGCAGGGACTGACCTTTTCGGCGGATCAGCGCGGCTTCCGCCAGATCCTGCTCAATCTTCTTTCCAACGCGGTGAAATTCTCCCGTTCCGGCGGTGAAGTCGAAGTCAGCGCGCGGATCGCGTCGCAAAGACTGGTGCTGGTGGTAAGGGACCACGGCATCGGCATGTCGGAGAGCCTGTTGTCGCGCATCGGCCGGCCGTTCGAGCAGGCGATCAACGATCCCGCCCATGCCCGCGAGGGCACCGGCCTGGGGCTTTCCCTGGTCCGTTCGCTGGTGCTGCAACATGGCGGGACGCTCAAGATCGAAAGCCGCGAAGGTTCGGGCACGGCGGTGATTTGCGAGCTGCCCCTGATACCGGCAAGCGCGGTCTCTACCGCCGCCTGAAGCGGTTTTCGAAAATCCGCCGGACCGTGTTATCTCCTCCACGGGAGAAACCACGCGATCCATGCTGAAGGAAGCTTTTCAACTGCATACCCAAGGCCGCTTCGCGGAAGCGGAGCATGCTTATGGAGAGCTTCTGCGGCATGAGCCGAAGAATTTCCAAGCCATGCATCTTCTGGGCGTGCTGGCGCTGCAGCAGGGCCAGTCACAGCGCGCCATCCAATTGATGCGCGAGGCCCTGGCGCTGGAGCCGCGCCAGCCTTTGGCGCAGCGCGATCTTGGCAACGCTTTCCAGCAGCTGAACCGGCTGGACGAAGCGCTGAGCTGTTACGACAAGGCGCTAACGCTCAAGCCCGACATGGCCGAGGTCCACAACAATCGCGCCGTCACTCTGGCGGCGCTGGGTCGCATGAATGATGCCCTGGAGAGCTATGGCCGCGCCATCGCGCTCAAGCCCGATTACGCGCAAGCCTACAACAATCGCGGCACTATCCTGTCCGACCAGAAGCACAAGGCGGAGGCGATCGCCGATTTCGACAAGGCCATCGCCCTTAAGCCCGATTACATCAAGGCCCTGAACAATCGGGGCGCGGCGCTCGCCGACCTCGACCGGTTGGACGAGGCGCTCAGGGATCACGACCGCGCCATCGCGCTCGCGCTCCAGGAAGCGTCATCCCACATGCTGCGGGCCGGCGTGCTGATACGCCTGGGCCGCGCTGCCGAAGCATTGGAGAGCTATGACCGCGCCATCGCGCGCAATCCCGGCCTGGCGGAAGCGCATGATGGCCGGGGCACGGCGCTCACGCTTCTCCAACGGGCGCCGGAGGCACTGGAGAGTTGCGAAAAGGCGCTCGCCCTTAACGGGCAATCCGCCAACTTCCACAACAATCGCGGCAGCGCGCTGGCGGCTCTGGACAGGCCCGCCGAAGCGCTCATTGCCCATGAAAAAGCGCTGTCGCTTGATCCCGATTTGGCCACCGCGCTCAGCAATCGCGGCGCCGCCTTGTCGCGGCTGGACCGGCTGGAAGAGGGGCTGGCCAGTGTGGACCGCGCCATCGCCCTCCAGCCCGCTCTTGCCCAGGCGCATATCAATCGCGGGAATTTTCTTGCCGACCTGAAGCGCCCTGACGAGGCGTTGGAGAGTTTCGAGCGCGCCATCGCTCTTCGCCCACACTCGGCGGATGCCCTGTTCGGCAAGGCCACGATGCTGTTTCTCGCCGGCCGGTTCGACGAGGGCTGGCCCCCTTACGAATGGCGCAAGAAAAGAGTGGGCGACGCCTTCAATGCCCAGGGCCGGCCCGCCTGGACCGGCGCGGAAGATATCGCGGGGAAGATCGTGTTCGTCGAAGCCGAACAGGGTTACGGCGATACGATCCAGTTCAGCCGCTATGTGCCTCTGGTCGCGGATCGTGGCGCGCGCGTGATCCTTACCGTGCGGGAAGGCCAGATGCGCCTGCTCCAGAGTCTCGACCCACGGATCGAAATCGTCCCGGCCAAATCGCCGCCTACCGAGTTCGATTATCATGTGGCGCTGATGAGCCTGCCGATGGCGTTCGGCACCCGGCTGGACAATATCCCCGCGCGAACGCCCTATCTTCGCGCCGCGGCGCGGGATGTGGAAAAATGGCGCCGCAGGATCGGCGGCGACGGATTCAAGATCGGCGTCTCGTGGCAGGGTTCGGCCCATAGCACCGAGCGGTCTTTTCCGCTTGCCGCTCTTGCCGGCATTGCCGGGCTTCCCGGCGTTCGCCTGATCAGCCTGCAAAAGGGCGCAGGCAGCGAGCAGCTCAGCGCATTGCCGGCCGGCATGAATGTGGAAACGCCGGGACCGGACTATGAGTCCGGCGATTTCGCCGAGACTGCCGCGGTCATTGAGGCGCTGGACCTGGTCATCAGTTGCGACACCGCCTTGGCGCATCTGGCGGGCGCGTTGGCGCGGCCGACCTGGGTCGCGTTGAGAGATGCCGCCGATTGGCGCTGGTTGCAGGATCGCGACGACAGTCCCTGGTATCCGGGCATGCATCTGTTTCGCCAAGCAACGCGCGGCGATTGGGACAGCGTTTTCGCCGCGATGAAAACGCAACTGCCGTTGAATTTCAAAATGTGCTTGTAAAAAGTTCCGCGGGAACTCGTGTTGACGATCCGTTAACACCGGACGCCTAGCGTTGCACCCGGCTAGGGGGCGGACAGGAGACCGCCTATGAGTAGCAATAGCATCGGGCAAGTGGATCAGGTTCTGGGCGTTGATGGGGGCGTTCTCACCGCCGCCGATCTGCCGCCCAGGAATCTCAAGCGATGGATTGCGCGGCGCAAGGCCGAAATCGTCGCCGCGGTTGAAGGCGGTCTTCTCAGCGAATTCGAAGCCTGCGCCCGCTATAATATTTCCCGCGAAGAATTCACCGCCTGGTTGAACGCCTATGACCGTGACGGCGTGCCCGGCTTGCGCGCCCGGGCGAAAGCCCGCGGCATGCGGCGGCGGAATCGGGATGAAGCTGACTTCCAAACCGCGCCGGAACTCACCCCGCATGCAGGGCTGGATTAGACCCAAGGTGACGCGACGTTGACACCGCTCACCGGCGAATGGTGTCACAGCCAGAGAAGTTGCCGATTGTTCATGTGATCGGCGTTCTCATATTGCTTTGTCGCATTTTGTACCTTTCGGAACCAAGCCGGAGACTTCTGGTTCTTCTCCCGGGGAACCATGTCTCCTGCGGGAACCTGAATGAATTATCAGACGCCTACAGCCCAGCGGCACAAGCAATTCAGCGCCCGGGCGCGCACGCGCAGGAATTGGATCCTGGCCGGCTTGGGCGCGCTCGCCATCCTGATCGTGGCGGGCGTTCTGTTGCTACGCCATCCGGCCAAGCCCGCACCGCCGCCTTCCATTCCCGTCAATGTGGCCAAGGCCGTAGCCATCGATTTGCCCATTTCCATCACCGCCTTGGGCGCCGCTCAGGCCTGGACCAGCGTCACCGTGCTGGCGCAAGTGAGCGGCAAGCTCCTGTCGGTCGACTTCAAAGAAGGCACCGATGTGAAGAAGGGCCAGCTTCTGGCCCAGATCGATCCCGCGCCCTATCTGGCCGTGCTGACACAGACCCAGGGCACCCTGACACGTGATCGGGCATTGCTGGCCAATGCGCGCCTTGACCTGGAACGCTACCAGTCCCTGCAGGCGGTCAATGCGATCGCCGGCCAGACCGTGGATACCCAACGCGCCCTGGTCCAGCAGGATGAAGGCATCGTCAAGACGGATGAAGGCGCGGTCGCCGCCGCGCAGGTCAATGTCGGCTGGACCCGTGTCGTCGCGCCGACCGACGGCCGGGTGGGCATTCGTTTGGTCGATCCCGGCAACCTGGTGAGCGCAGGCGGCTCGATCAGCAACACGCCTTCGACCGCGGCCGCCACCAATTCCAGCAGCAGCACCGGCAATAGCGGCTCCGGCATCGTTACTATCAACCAGATCGAACCCATCGCGGCAACCTTCACCGTGCCCGAAGGCAATTTCCAGCAGCTCCAGGATCTCAGCCATGGCTTCCAGCAAGCGTTGGTGACCAAGGCTTTCAGCCAGGAAAGCGGCGCGCTGCTGGATAGCGGCCAGGTGACCATCGCCGACAATCACATCGATCCCGCCACCGGCACGGTCGAGCTCAAGGCCCGCTTTCCCAATGACCAGCGCCATCTCTGGCCGGGCCAGTTCGTCAATGTGCAGTTGACGCTTCAAACGCTGCAGCACGTCACCACAATTCCGATCACGGCGGTCAACCGGGGACCGAACGGCAGCTATGTCTTCATTGTGGGCGCGGACAAGAAAGTCACGATGCATCCGGTCGTTGTTGGTTGGACCCAAGGCAATACCGTGGTGGTCAAATCCGGGGTCAAGCCGGGCGATGTGGTGGTCACTGATGGGCAAATGATTTTGAAAGCCGGCTCGCTGGTCAGGATCGCGGCGACGCCGAAGGCCAGTCCGTGAACCTCGCCAGTCCCTTCATCCACCGTCCCGTCGCCACCACCTTGCTGGCGGTAGGTCTTCTGCTCGTGGGCATCGTCGGTTATTTGCTGTTGCCGGTGGCGTCGCTTCCCAACGTGGATTTTCCCACCCTGCAGATCAGCGCCCAACTTCCCGGCGCCAATCCCGAGACCATGGCCTCCAATGTCGCCACGCCTTTGGAACGCCAATTGTCGTTGATCCCCGGCATCGCCCAGATGACGTCGGTGAATGCGCTGGGTTCGACCAGCATCACTCTGCAATTCGAATTGACAGAAAATCTCACTGACGATTTCGAGCAGGTCCAGGCGGCGATCAATGCCGCCAGCGCGCAGCTGCCGACCAATCTTCCGGCCCAGCCCAGCATCCGCAAGGTCAATCCGTCGGACGCGCCGATCATGATTTTATCGCTGCGCTCGGACACATTGCCGCTCGACCAGGTGGACAATTACGCCGACGTGATCTTGTCCCAACAGGTTTCGCGCATCGATGGTGTGGGTCTGGTCAATATCGGCGGGCAGCAGAAACCCGCGGTGCGCATCCAAATAGATCCCCGCAAGATCGCCGCGCGTGGGCTTCAGATCGATGCCATGCGCCAGGCGATTGTCGCCGCCACCGTCAATGCGCCCAAGGGCACCATTGTGGGACCGCAACGCAACCTTACGGTCTATGCCAATGACCAGATTCTGGACGCCGGGCCATGGAACGATCTGGTGGTGGGCTATCAGAATGGCGCCCCGGTGCGCATCAAGGACATCGGCAAGGCCTTTGCCAGTGTCGAGAACGACCAGATCGGGGCCTGGATCTATCCCGGCAAGGGCAACAGCGACCCCACCATGAAGGGCGGACAGGGGATTCTGCTGGTGATCTTCAAGGCGCCCGGCGCCAATGTGATCGACACGGTGAACAAGATCCGCGCCGCCCTGCCGGGTCTGCAGGCCAATATCCCACCCGGCATTGACATCAATATTCTGATGGACCGGACCCAGACCATCAGCGCCTCGGTGGCGGATGTGAAAGTCACGTTGCTGATCACGGTCGCCCTGGTCGTGCTGGTGATCTTCCTGTTCCTGCTCGACATCCGCGCCACTCTGATCCCCAGCGCCGTGATTCCGCTGGCGCTGCTGGGCGCCGCCGCCGTTATGTTCGCGCTGCATTTCAGTCTGGATAATCTCTCCCTGATGGCGCTCACCATCGCGGTGGGTTTTGTGGTCGACGACGCCATCGTGATGGTGGAAGTGATCTGGCAGCATATCGAACGGGGCGAAAAGCCGTTCGATGCGGCATTGGCCGGCTCAAGTGAAATCAGCTTCACGGTGCTGTCGATCTCGATCTCGCTGATCGCGGTCTTCACGCCTCTGATGTTCATGGGCGGCGTGGTGGGGCTTTTGATGCGGGAATTCGCCATCACCCTCAGCGCCGCGGTGCTGGTGTCGCTGGTGCTCACACTGACCGTGACGCCGATGATGTGCGCGCAATTCCTCAAGAAACCCAAGCCGCCGTCGAATCGCTTTACCAAGGCGCTGGACAATGGCTTTCATCGGCTGGAAAAAAGCTATGCGCGCGGGCTGGACATCGTGCTGCGCCATCAATTCATCACCTTGCTGGTGTTCATCGCCACGGTGGCGGCGGCGGTGATCCTTTATGCCACCTCGTCGACCGGCTTCTTCCCCCAGCAGGACACCGGCTTTCTCAGCGGCGTGGTGATCACCTCGCAGGACGCCTCCTTCCCCAAGACCAAAGAGAAAGTGCAGCAGGTCGCCCAGATATTGGGCCAGGATCCCGGCATAGCAGGCGTCGGCATTTTCGTCGGCGGCTCCAGCGCCAACCAGGCCAATATGTTTATCGCTCTGAAACCGAAAGACGCAGGGCGGGACGCCTCGGCCGATCAGATCATCGCGCGGCTGCGGCCCAAGCTGGCGCAATTGGTGGGCGTGCAGACTTTTCTTCAGGCGTCACAGGACATCAATGTGGGCGGCCGCGCCGGGCAGGCGCAATATCAATACACGCTGTCGGATTCCAATTTGGACGAACTTAACAGCTGGGCGCCCAAATTGCTTGCCGCGATGCAGGCGCTGCCCCAGCTCAAGGATGCGAGTTCAGACCAGCAATCCCAGGGTGGCGCGGTCAATCTCACCATCGACCGCGCCCAGGCAATGCGCTTCGGTATATCCCCGGCCACGATCGACGCCGCTGTCTATGAGTTGATCGGCCAGGATGAGGTCGCTCAATATTTCACTCAGCAGAATTCCTATCATATCGTGATCGAGGCGCCGCCGGGTCTTTACGCCACGCCCGATATCTTCAACTCGCTCTATATTCTGTCGCCCACCACGGGAAAGACCGTGCCGCTGTCGCTGTTCGTGAAGGTGGACTCCAATGGCACCAGCATGCTGACGGTCAATCACCAGGGCGAATTCCCCGCCGTGACCCTGTCCTTCAATCTGACGCCCGGCGTGGCGCTGAGCGAAGCGACCAAGGCGGTGGAAGACGCGCGAACGAAGCTGGACGCGCCGCCGACCCTGACAGGTGCTTTCCAAGGCACCGCGCAAGCCTTTCAGGAATCATTGTCCGACGAACCGGTCTTGATCGGCGCCGCCCTGATCGCGGTCTATGTGATCCTGGGTGTGCTTTATGAAAGCTTCATCCACCCGCTCACGATTCTGTCCACCCTGCCTTCGGCCGGCGTGGGCGCACTGCTGGCGCTGAAGCTGGCGGGGCAGGACCTCAACGTGATCGGGATCATCGCTATCATCCTGCTGATCGGCATCGTCAAGAAGAATGGCATTATGATCGTGGATGTGGCGCTCAAGCTGGAGCGGGAAAAGGGCATGAACGCGATGGACGCGGTGCGGGAGGCTTCGCACCGGCGGCTGCGTCCCATCCTGATGACCACCGCCTGTGCCGCGCTGGGCGGCATCCCCATGATCCTGATGAACGGCACCGGCGCGGAATTCCGCCAGCCTTTGGGCTACGCCATCGTGGGTGGGCTTGCGGTGTCGCAGCTGCTCACGCTTTTCACCACACCGGTGGTTTACATCTATCTGGACCGCTTGCGGGACTGGCACGCCAGAGGTTCGGAGAAAGCGCTGGCGCCGGCCGAATGAGGCATCACGCCGTCAGATTGATGGTGGTCGATTCGCGCGGCACCATATAGATCGAGGCATAGAGATTGAACGGCCCCACGCCCATGAAATCGAACACCGGCACATAGGCGTAATTCGTTTCGCTCCAGATCAGGGTGGTATTGGCGATATCCAGATTGGCGGGCACCGTGACGGGCGCGCCGACAACACGCGCTGTGCCGTTGAGGGTCTGGCTCCAACCCACGGTCGCGTTGCCATTGGCGTCAATGGTGATCAGCGAAACCACCACTTTGGGCGTGCCCGAACCATAGGGTGCAAGAATCTGGGTCGAGGCCGAGAGGATGTCCGCCAGCTGGGTGCTGGCGCTGATCGTGGTGTATTGCGAGACGATGGTGGCGAGAGTGGTGGAGGTGAGCGCCACCTGCCGGTTGAGCGTGACGCCCTGGGTAAGCTCCACGCCGCCGAAATAGATCAAGAGCAGGAACGGCAACGTGAGCGCGAATTCCACCGCTGCCAGGCCCCGCCTGTCCCGGATCAGTCTCACGAAATGCTTCAGAGCGCCCATGGCTCAATAAGGCTCATTGCGGAACACCGCGGTTCCGACCAGAAGCCGGTTGTTGCCGCTCATGTTCGAGAGATTGAAACCCAGCGGCCCCAGCACGATCGGCCATTGATAGAAGACCTGGAGCAGGATGACGTCGCCGGGGCCACCCGTGTTGAAGTTCATCAGACTGCTGTTGAACGCCCCGCTTTGCAGCGGGCTCATTTGCGTCATGCCGGAAAAGGACGTGAAGGTCTGGACATTCACATAAAGGCTCGAGCAGGTGAAAAGCGCCGAAGCAAAGCCGCAGACATCCTGCTGGAATTGGGTCGGGGTGAGATTCTGGGTCTGGGCCTGTCCGGTCATCACCAATCGCGCCGCCTCGGTGGTGGCGGTCTGCAATACCTGTTGCGCCAGGAAGACCAAGGCGGTCTGCAGGATCGCGATCAAGAGCGCACAAAACGGCGCGGCCACCAGGGCGAACTCCACGGCCGTGGCGGCGCCCGTGCACGCGATGAAGCGCCGGAGGCGGATGAACAGGGAATTGGCCTGGGCCCGCGTGCGCATCCCGCTATTTCACCAAATAGGCGGATTCTACGGCGGCGTTGAACAATTGCTGCAGCGCCGCCGAGATGTCGCCATCGGTGGTCACCACGGTGTAGAGATTGGGCGAAGCGCAGGCCTGAAGCTGCGGGCCGACATTGCTCTGGAACGGCGAGACATGGCTGTTGTACCAGCCATTGTTGGGGATCGGGAGATATTCCGTGTACAGAATGGCAATGCGAATGCCCCGGTTCTTGATGATGGTGCAGTAATCCTGCGTCTGCGCCGGTGACTGCTTCGGCGGCATCACTTCCTTGCCGGAGCTATTTTGGGGGTTGACGGTGGATTGCAGCCGGAAGGGGGGGCCGCTGCTGAGATTGCCATAGGCTGTGGCGGGACTGACGCTCTTGCTGAGCGCGGTATCATCCACGCCGTCCGTGACGATGAACAAGATCTCCTGCGGCGTGTCGCCCTTGTTGTTGGTGCCACTGCCGGGATTGGGCATGGTGGTATTGATGCCGCTCATCGCCGTATCGAAATCCGTATCGGTGTCGTTATTGTCGTTGGTCGAGGTCAGGTAGTTGTTGGCATAGACTGGCAGTATGGCCAGATTGGCCGCGGAGGTTTCCGCAGTGCTCAGATTGGACGTGAGTGCCTGCAAGGTGCCAACCTGATAGTCGAAAGTGTATATCGCCGCGCGGTAAGCCGCGTTGTTGCCTTTCTCGGTGGCCAGCGCCGTACCCATCAGATTCTGCGCCGCCTGATTGAGCAGATCGATGCGCAGGGTGACATTCAGAGAACGCGCGAGCGCGTAGTTGTCCACGCCGCCAGCGTTCCCCAGACCTTTCTGCGCGGTATTGGTGCCTTTGATATAATGACTCTCATACGTGCTGGTGGACCCCGATGCCTGAGTTGACTCATGGCAGCCGAAAGCGCAGCCACAACTCGATCCACCATAGGGCGCACTGTCGCACTGGCCTTGCGTATTGTTGATCATGGTGGTGATGCCGGCGGTGGTTGCGGCAATCGCCATCGAGGGCGAGTCATCCAGCAGCAGATAGAAATCGATGTTGGGCGGAAGCCCACCGGTGGCGGTGGAACCGCCCTTCAAGGTGATGGTGCTCATCCCCAGGATCGAGGCAAAGAATGTATTGTAGGGGACATTGTAGCTGACCGTGGCGGTGCGCACATTGCCGGCCGTGGTCGTGACGGTCGCCGTGACATCGGATGTGGTGTAGGTGACCTGGGTGAGCGTGCTGGCCTGGGCATTGAAGGAATTCTGCGCCGCGGCTTGAGCCTGAGAATTGTTCTCGGTCATCATGGTGGGCGTCACCGCGGACAGCGCGGCGGCATCGGCATAGCCTTCGAGTTGGGCTTGGCGGTCGGCCGCCATGCCGTAATCGACGCCCGCGCCGATCAGCAGAGTCATGGGAATGATGGCGAGCGCGGCGATGATCGCCACACTGCCGTCACGGCTGCGAAGAAAGAGATTCCAGAGCGACCGCATGGAGCAACCCGGTTAAAATCGGTTCGCCACGCTAGGCAATCGCGTGTAAAGGCTGGCTTAAGGAAAAGCCGACATTATCCGACAAATCAAAGACATAAGTGCCCGATCGGAACCGCGGTCACCAAAGCGTCGCAAGGCGCCGTGTTCCGCATCTTGCCGTCCAAAACCCGATCATGGCTGACGGAGGATTAACCATCGCGGGCAGCGCGCCGATGGCCCGATATACAAATCACCAATTCTACGGGAAGTGCGTTGCCAAAGTTCCACATCCCCTTTCAATGGATGCTGAAACGATCAAGCCCAAGGGGAACTCATGGCACGCGGCGGACAGATCTTGCTCACGGCATCGCTGTTACTCTTCTCCGTGGCCGGAGCAGCCGCGCAAGCGCCCAGCTATCATCTTGCCAAATCCATCACCCTGGGGTCGCCCGAGCGCTGGGATTACGTGATCTATGACAAAACCGGCAACCGCGTCTTCGTCGCCCATGGCGACCGGGTGGCCGTGGTGGATGCGAAGAGCGGCGCGGTGCTGGGTCAAGTCGAGGGCATTCCCGGCGGCACGCATGGCACGGTGGCGGTAAACGGCAAGGGCTATACCGATGACGGCGAAGCCGGCCAAGTGGTGGTGTTCGACCTCAAGACTTTCAAGGTCACAAAGCGCATCAAGGCGCAGGACGACGCGGATGGCATCGCACTGGATCCCGCCAGCGGACATGTTTTCGTGATCGAAGGCGATTCAAAATCCATCAGCGTGATCGATCCCAAGACCGACCAGGTGATCGATACCATCCAAACCGGCGGCGGGCTGGAAGCCGCGGTGTCCGGCGGCAACGGCAAGCTCTATGTCAACGGATCGGAAAAGAAAGAGATGATCCGGATCGATACCGCCAGCAACAAGGTGGATGCGCATTGGCCGATTCCCGATTGCACCAGCCCGCATGGCCTGGCGATCGATACCCAGGCGCACCGGTTGTTCGTGAGCTGCGTCAACAAAATGATGACCATCGTCAATGCCGACAATGGCGCCGTCGTCGCCACCGTCCCCATCGACCAGGGTACCGACAGCGCGGCGTTCGACCCCAAGCGCAAACTTGCCTTCAGCTCCAATGGTGCGGACGGCACCATCAGCGTGATCCGCGAAGTGGATCCGCAGACCTTCGTTCCTGCCGGCGAGATCAAGACCCAGGTGACGGGCAGGACCATGGATATCGATCCGAGTACCGGCCGGTTGTTCGTGGCCGCGGCGGACATCGATCCCAACGCGCCGGTGCCGCCAGGGAAGAATGGCCGCCCGGGCCGTCCCAAGCCCCTGCCCGGCACCCTCAAGCTGTTGATGTTCGATCCCGCCCAATAGCCCTGCGCATCGCGCATAAGCGGCCTCGGCAACGGACACGCCGGGGCCGCTTTATTTTTTTGCTCTCGCGCGAATAGCGCCCATACTGCGGCCAAGCTTGCGCCACCTCGAATGGCCGCATACCGCAAAATGGGAGAAATTCATGGCCGACAGCGATTATCACCGGCTCCGGATCGCCAACCGCACGCTTCATCCCGAGACACTGATGATGGGCTATGGCTACGCGCCATCCTTGTCGCAGGGCGCGCTGAAGCCGCCGATCTTCCAGACCTCGACCTATGTCTTTGAAAACGCGCAGCAAGGAAAGGATTTTTTCGATCTCACCTCCGGCCGCCGCCAATTGCGGCCCGGCGAGAACGCCGGTCTGGTCTATTCCCGCTTCAATCATCCCAATATGGAGATATTGGAAGACCGCCTGGCGATCTGGGACCAGGCAGAGCGGTCCGTCGTCTTCGCCAGTGGCATGGCAGCGATCGCCACGACCTGTCTGGCGCTATTGCGCCCCGGAGATACGGTGCTGCACAGCCGCCCCCTTTATGGCGGCAGTGAAACCCTGCTCAAGAATCAGATGGGCGCAATGGGCATCAGCGCGTTCGGCTTCACCAACGGCATCGATGGGACACAGATGCGCGCCGCGGCCAAGGAGGCAGCAGCTAAGGGGCGAGTGGCGATGATCCTGGTGGAGACGCCGGCCAATCCCACGAACGGCCTGGTCGATCTTTCCATCTGCGCCGCAATCGCCGATGAACTTGGGGAAACACAGAAATACCGCCCGCCCGTGGTGGTGGACAACACAATGCTGGGGCCCCTGTTCCAGACGCCGCTCAAGCACGGCGCCGACCTCACACTTTTGTCGCTGACCAAATATGTGGGCGGTCACAGCGATCTGGTGGGCGGCTCGATCAGCGGTTCGGCCGAAGGTATTCGTCTGATCAAAAGCTGGCGGGGCGCGCTGGGTACACAACTCGACCCCAATTCCTGCTGGATGCTGATGCGTTCGCTGGAAACGCTGGATGTGCGTGTGCGCCGCTCGAACGAGAATGGCCGCGCGGTGGCCCGCTACCTGGCCGGCCATCCCAAGGTGGCGCGGGTGCATTATCTGGGCGATTTGAAAGCCGATGATCCGCGCAAACCAGTGTTCGAGCGGCAATGCACCGCGCCGGGCTCGACCTTCGCCTTCGATATCAAGGGCGGGGAGGCAGAGGCTTTCCGGCTGCTGGACAATCTTCACATCATCCATCTGGCGGTGAGTTTGGGTGGTACGGAGACCCTGATTTCGCATCCGGCTTCGATGACCCATTCCGGCGTCGCCCGCGATTTGCGCGAAGAGATCGGTCTGACTGACGCGCTGATTCGCATCTCGGTGGGGATCGAGAATGAAGAGGATCTAATCAGCGATCTGGCCCAGGCGTTCGATTCGGTGTGAATTAGGGAACTTTTGTTCCATTAACATGGCGGCGATTTATAAGCTGCTTGTAAGCTTGGCTGGATAAAATGGCGCGCAACCTGCGGCGGAGTGGGCCTCGGCCCGCGTTTAAGCTTCATGCGCATCTTTCGTCCGGCAAGCCTGCTCAGTGTTCTGCTTCTCGCGGCTTGCGCGCCCGAGACACGCGCGCCGGCCGCCCCCCCTCCGCCGCCGCAGTTTCATGCAGTGAGCGAATCTTCGGCAGCGCTGGACACCGCGCCCGGCGACATCGCGGTCCTCAACCGGCTGAGCTGGGGCGCGGAAACCTCCGATGCCCAGCTTCTCGGGCGCGAAGGCTTGCAGACCTGGCTGAACCGGCAACTCAATCCCACGCCCGATGACGGCCTGCCGGGTGACGCCCAGGCCCAGATCGCGGCGATGGAGATCAGCCAGAAGAACATCGTCCAGCTCAATGACGAAATTCGCGAGATACGTCAGGCGGCCCAGGCCAAGAAGGGTACGCCGGATTACGACGACGCGCAAAAAGCCTATCAGCAAAAATTGAATAGCCTCGGCCGCGAGGCGGCGACCCGCTCGCTGCTGCGCGATCTTTATTCCCAGAATCAGCTCAAGGAACAGCTCACCTGGTTCTGGATGAACCATTTCAATGTGAGCCAGAACAAGAATGACATCCGTGTGCTGGTGGGCGATTATGAAGAGCACGCCATCAGGCCTCATGTGCTGGGAAAATTCCGCGATCTCTTGGCGGCTACCCTGATGCACCCCGCGATGCTGCAATATCTGGACAATTCCCAGAACGCGGTCGGGCATATCAACGAGAATTATGCGCGTGAGATCATGGAGCTTCACACCATGGGGGTCGGCTCGGGCTACACTCAGAATGACGTGCAGCAATTGGCGCGCGTTCTGACCGGCATGGGCGTCAATATGTCGGGCCAGCCGCCCAAGATGCAGAGGACCCAGCGTGGACCCTATTTCGGCGCCGACCTTACTTTGTTCAATCCCAATCGCCATGATTTCGGCGACAAGATTTTCCTGGGCGTCGCCATCAAGGGCACGGGTCTGCCGGAGATCGATCAGGCGGTCGCCATCCTTGCCGCCGAACCGGCCACGGCGCATTACGTCTCGCGCGAGTTGGCGGAATATTTCTGCTGCGACGCGCCACCCGATTCTTTGGTGAACACCATGGCGGTCACCTATCTGCAAACCGACGGCAGCATCGCCGCGGTGCTGCGCACTCTGTTCGCTTCACCTGAGTTCAAGGCGTCTCTGGGCCAGAAATTCAAGGATCCGATTCATTATGCGGTCTCGGCGTTGCGCGCCGCTTACGGCCAGCAGGTGATTATCAATGATCAACCTTTGCTCAACTGGCTGAACCGCATGGGCGAGCCGCTTTACGGCCACGAAACGCCAGACGGCTATTCGATGGAGGAAGCGGCCTGGTCGGGCCCCGGCCAGATGGAAACGCGCTTTGAGATCGCGCGCATGATTGGGCTGGGCCATTCCGGTCTTTACAAGCTGCCGCAGGATACGAACCCCGAACCCGCACCGCCGCCGCTGATTCTGCAGACGCACTATTACGAAGCGATCGCGCCCAACCTCTCGCCCGCCACCGCTGGCGCCCTGAATCAAGGCCAGAGTCCGGCGGACAAGAATCTTCTGTTCTTGTCTTCTCCCGAATTCATGCGCCGCTAGGAGTCCTCATGAGACGCCGCCAATTCCTCACCGCCGCGCTGACCGTCCCGTTCCTGGGAACGGCCGGGCGGCTTTACGCGCTGCCGGTATCCGGTGCGCCGCGCCTTTTGGTGGTGTTCATGCGCGGCGCTTACGATGCCGCCAATATCGTGGTGCCGGTGTCCAGCGACTTTTATTACGCGGCGCGTCCCACATTGGCGATCCAGAAAACCCAGACCCTGCCCCTGACCAATGATTGGGGCCTGCATCCGGCGCTAAAGGATTCGCTTTATCCACTATGGGCCAAAGGCCAAATCGCCTTCGTGCCGTTTGCGGGCACCGACGATCTCACCCGCTCGCATTTCGAGACCCAGGACACGATCGAGCTGGGTCAGCCGGTGGGGAGCAGCCGCGACTATCGCTCCGGCTTCATGTCACGCATCGGCACCGCGCTTGCGGGATCGGATCCCATCGCCTTCACCAACAATCTGCCGCTGAGCTTTCGGGGCGCCACGTCGATCCCCAACATTGCTCTCAATTTCACCGGCAAGCCGAGGGTGGCGGGTAAGAATGCCGAACTGATTCAGACCATGTATCAGGGCTCGGAACTGGCGCCGGCTGTGGCGCAAGGCTTCCATGTGCAGGACGAAGTCTATCAGGCGATCAGCGCCGAGATGCAGGCCGCCAATCGCAACGCCGTCAGTCCCAAAGGTTTCGAACTGTCCGCCCAGCGCATCGGCATCCTGATGCGCGACAAATTCAATCTGGGCTTTGTCGATGTCGGCGGCTGGGACACCCATGTGAATGAAGGCAACGCTGACGGCTATCTGGCCAACCGGATCGGTGAATTGGGGCGCGGGCTGGCGCTGCTGGCCGACACGTTGGGCGATAACTGGGACAATACCGTGGTGATCGTGGTGAGCGAGTTCGGCCGCACCTTCCGCGAGAATGGCGACCGGGGCACCGATCATGGCCATGGCAGCGTCTATTGGGTGCTGGGTGGGAAGATACAAGGCGGCAAGATCGCCGGACGGCAAGTGGGCGTGACCGAGGCTACCTTGTTCCAGAACCGCGACTGGCCGGTCTTGAATGATTATCGCAGCATGATCGGCGGCGTGCTGCAGAAAGCCTATGGACTCAACGGCAGCCAATTAGGAACAATCTTTCCCTCGGCGCAGCCCGACGATCTTGCCTTGATCTGACCCGTCAGGGCGCGAACAGGTCCAAGGGAATCGCATCCGCCATAGCGTGATACCCGGCCGGCGACGGGTGGAGATGATCGCCGGAATCAAACGCCGGGGTCATATGATTCGGCGACGCCGGATCGTGGATCACCTTATCGAAATCGATCACGGCATCGAAATGGCCTGGGGCGCGGATCCAGTCATTGATCGCCACACGGTCGGCCTCGCTGAGCGGATGGGGACTATAAGTGGGGTTGCCGGCGAAGGGCGTGAGGGTGGCGCCATAAACCTTGATCCCCGCCGAATGGGCACGCATCACCATTTGTGCATAGGCGGCGGTGAGGTCTGCGACCAGATGGGCATGGGAAGCGGGCGGCAAGGTGCCCGCGCGGTCGAAGGTGCCGATGTCGTTGATCCCTTCCAGAATGACCAGAGTGCACACACCAGGCTCGGCCAACACATCGCGGTCGAACCGCGCCAATGCATTAGGCCCCAACCCGTCGAGCAGGATGCGTCCCCCGCCAATGCCGCGATTGAGCACGCTGCGTGGGAACCCCGCTTCCATCAGCCGCCGCGCCAGATCGTCGGGCCAGCGGTCATTGCCATTGTTGGTGGCGCCATGGCCGTCGGTGATGGAGTCGCCCAGGGTCACGACAACGGATTCATTCGGGCGCGTCACCGGGATTTCCACGCCGCTGAGATTGAACCAGTGATCAAATGTCTGCGCGCCGGGCAGATCGGGTGCGGAGACCTGATCGCCATGCACCAGATAAGAAGTGGAGCGCGAGCCGGGATGTGAAGTCTGTTGGGCGGGGGCATGATCGAAATGCATGGAAACTGCCAAGTCCGATCCCGCCGGCGCGTCGAAGGCGACCGGATCGGAGATGTAATCCGCGCCGGCTGGAATGGTGATATCGGACGCGCCCGCAAACGTCACCATCATATCCGTACCGGCCCGCAATGCGGGCGAAGCCGGAGACATTGGTTTTGCGATATGCACGCTGGTGACATGCAGCGGTTCGGTGCCGAAAGCATTGGACAGCCGCACGCGCAGGGCCTGCCCGCCCAGGGACAGATGCACGATCTGGCGCAAGGTGGCGTCTTCCAGCGCCGCGGGCGGCAAGGCATTGGCTGGTTCGGGAAGTTGTTGCGACGAAGCCCAGCTTCCGATCCACATTGGCTCGGCCGCGGTGGCGGCAAGCGGAACCAGCCACAGCAAGATGGCCAAAGTGGCGGCCGGAATGATTTTCATCGTCCCCCCGATTACGGCAGGCAATAAGCGGTCTTGATCTGGGTATAGAATTCCACCGCGGCGAAACCCTGCTCCCGCGCGCCATAGCTGGACGAGCGCGAGCCGCCAAACGGCACGTGATAATCCACGCCAGCGGTGGGCAGATTGACCATCACCATCCCGGCGCGGACATGGCGCTGGAAATGCCGCGCATATTTGAGCGAGGTGGTGACGATGCCGGCAGAGAGGCCGAAATTGCCAGCATTCGCCAGCGCCAGACCTTCCTCGTAATTCTTCACCTTCACCACGCTCACCACGGGGCCGAACACTTCTTCATTGTTGATGCGCGAATCCGATTTGGTCGAGGTGATCAGCGCCGGGCTCATGTAATAGCCATTCTTGCCCAGCTTCAGCCGATCACCACCGGCCATCAACCGACCGCCCTCGTCCACAGCGATCTTCACATAGGACAGATTCTTCTCCAGCTGATCCTCGCTCACCGCGGGACCGACTTGCGACGCGGGATCCAGTGCATCGCCCACCTTGAGCGCCTTGGCGCGGGCCGCCAGCGCTTCGATGAAGCGATCGTGAATGCCTTCGGTGACGATCACCCGGCTGGACGCGGTGCAACGCTGGCCGGTGGAGAAATAGCCACCATCCAGCGCGATCTGCACCGCGCGGTCGAATTCCGCATCGTCCAGCACCAGCAGCGGATTCTTGCCGCCCATTTCCAGTTGTACGCGGGCCTGGCGCGTCACTGCAGCCAACGCCACCTTGGCGCCCACGCCCTGGCTGCCGGTGAAAGAAATCGCGTTGACATCGGGATGCTTGACCAGCGCGTCGCCCACCTTGGGGCCGCCCAGCACGAGATTGAAAACACCCGGCGGCGCGCCCGCTTCTTCTATGATCGCGGCCAATGCTGCTGCCGTCGCGGGCGTCTGGCTGGCGGATTTCAGCACCACGGTATTGCCGAAGGCCAGCGCCGGGGCGGTTTTCCAGGCAGGAATCGCGATGGGAAAATTCCAGGGCGCGATCAGGCCGTAAACGCCCACCGCCTCGCGATAGGTTTCCACTTCCACGCCGGGACGGGTGGATTCCATATTGTAGCCGTGACGGCGCAGCGCTTCGCCCGAGAAATATTTGAAGATGCGGCCGGCGCGTGCGCTCTCGCCAATCGCTTCCGGCAAGGTCTTGCCTTCTTCCCGCGCCAGAAGCCGGCCCAAACTCTCGCGCCGCTCCAGGATCATGGTGCCCACCTTGTCCAGCAGGTCGGCGCGCACTTCGGGCGAGCCGTTCGACCAGCCCGGAAAGGCCGTTCTCGCCGCCGCCACGGCGTCGTTCACTTCCTCGGCGCCGCCATCGGGATAGCGCGCCACGATGTCCTCGGTGTTGGAGGGATTGAGACTGTTCAGCTTGGCCGCGCCGCTGTGCTTGCCGCCGATCAGATGAGAGAGCGTTTCAGTCATGGCAAATTATCCATCAAGAATTGAGAAGCCCACGCCGGGCCAAATTGGTCATGAGATCGGCAATGCCGAAATCCCAAGGCGGCGCCTGTCTGCAAGTGGTGACCTTGTTTTCCAGCACGCCCAGCGATGGTGTGGACACCCGCACCAGATCACCCGTCTTGTGGGTGAAGCCCAGGCCCGGCGTATCGCGGTCCTGGATCGGCGCGAACATGGTGCCCAGGAACAGCACGAACCCGTCGGGATAATGATGCTGGCCGAGCGCCTGATGCACCAGGTCCAGAGGATCGCGGCTGATCTCGGCCATCGAGCTTTTGCCTTCCAGGCGGTAATTGTCCTCGCCTTCAATGGTAAGCTCCACCACGGCGCTGCGCACCTGATCCATGGTGAAATCCGCATCGAACAGCCGGATAAATGGCCCGATGCTGCAGGAAGCGTTGTTGTCCTTGGCTTTGCCCAGCAGCAAGGCGCTGCGGCCTTCGAAATCGCGCAGATTGACGTCGTTGCCCAGGCTGGCGCCAACCGCGTCGCCTCGCCGGTTCACCACCAGCACGATCTCGGGTTCGGGATTATTCCAGCTGGAATCAGAACGGATGCCGATCTCCGCGCCCGCACCCACGGATGAGAGTGGTGGCGCCTTGGTGAAAATTTCCGCGTCGGGGCCGATCGCCACCTCCAGATATTGCGACCATAGGCCGTCGGCGATGAGAATGTCCTTGAGCCGCGCGGCGTCCAGCGATCCGGGACGGCAGGCGCGGAGGTTGTTTCCCACCCGGCTCTCCAGGGCGTGGCGAATTTCCTGCGCTTTGTTGGCGTCGCCCCGCGCCCGTTCCTCGATCACGCGTTCCATGGTCGAAGTCGCAAAGGTCACGCCGGCAGCCTTGACGCATTGCAGATCAATGGGTGCGAGCAGACGGTCGCGACCGCGTTTGCCGGACCAGGAAGGCTGAACGTCCAGTTCCTCGACCGGGCAGATCACTGTGCCTTCAAAGCGGCTGGCATGCTTGTCCAGAAGCTGCGCCACGGTGGGCGCCAGCGCCGACAGGTCGAAGACCAGCCCGTCCTTCAGCGCGACGGGCGTGGGGCCCTGGCCGAAATCCATGCGCCCCACCAAATGCGCGTCACGCCAATCCTTTGGCAGAAATTCCAGCATCTCCCACCATGTTCATTATGGTAGCGCTACCGTATGTGAAAGACCCATGACCGGCAAGGCTCAAGGGTCGGGCGAAGCGTTAGGCGGCATCGCCTCATAATAGCTGAGGGAATATTTGGGCGCATAGCCGGACGGGAAAGGCCGTTTGGAATATTGCTGGAAATACGCCAGGCAGGCGTCGCGCCACCAGATCGCTTCACGATGCTGAATGGCGAGGAATGCGCTCACCTGGTCGAAGCGTTCCTTGTCCACATAAGCGCCAAGACCGCTCCATGTCTTCTGCATGTCGGCCACTTGGTCCACACCCAGGCGATAGCGTGCCACCAACTCATCCCACAGGCTGCGCCCCGACTGGGTTTTGAAGTCCCACGGCACATGATGGAAGAAAAGCAGATACTGGTCCGGCGTTTTCGTCGCATCTTCGAACTCTTCCCGCAGCGGCGGATTATATTGCGCGGCCGTGTTGCTGCCGGTGGTGGTGCGGTCGAAGCCGATGCCGTCGGTGCCGGCGTGGTGATAGTAGGGCGCCTTCCAGTCCGCCCGGTCGCCTTTTTCGTCCCAAGGGGCCGGGCCGAAATGATCGTCATGCGACATGATCAGCACTAGCCCCAGCGGCGTCATGTAATTCACCGCCGCTTCACGCGATCCCATCATCATGTTCACGACCGGATTTACGAAGGCTAGATTGTTGACGAAGGTCTGCTTCGCCCACTCCGCAGCCACGTCACGGGCCGAAATGTCCACGTCCCAGGCCATCCGCCCGAACACATACCAATTGGCCTGATTGAAGATCGAGCCGGACCAATCCTGGTCATTGCCCACATTGGCGACGCCTGCCAGCCCCGAGAAAGCATGATGATCGAGGCTGCCATCGGTGACGCGGGCGATGGTCGAGCCCGGACCATGTTCATAGGTGTCCGACTTCAATGCTTCCTCGAACAGCGGGCCCATATAGACGAGATGGGTTTGCTGGCCCAGATATTCCTTGGTCATCTGCACTTCCAGCATCACCGAGGTCTTGGGCATCGCCCCGAACAGCGGCGAGAAAGGCTCGCGCGGCTGGAAATCCAACGGCCCGTTCTTCACCTGAATCACCACATTGTCGCGGAATTTGCCGTCCAGTGGCACGAACTCCTTGTAGGCCTGGCCGGCGCGATCGGATTTGCGGTCGTCGGAATAGACGAAGGCGCGCCAGAAAATCATGCCGTGATGCGGCGCCAGCACATCAGCGATCATATTGGCGCCGTCGGCATGGGTGCGATGATAGTCGCCCGGCCCGGGCTGGCCTTCCGAATTGGCCTTGACCACAAAGCCGCCGAAATCGGGAATGGCGCGATAGATGGTATCGACTTCGGTCTTCCACCAGGCTTTCACCGCGGGATCGAGCGGATCGGCGGTCTTGAGATGGCCGATCTCGATGGGCGCGCTCCAGCGCACGGAGAGATAGGTGCGTATGCCATACGTCCTGAGCAGCGAAGCGATCGCGGCTTCCTTCTCGATATAAGGCTCGGTGAGAAACACCGCTTCGGCGCTCACATTGTTGAGTACCGCGCTGTTGATGCCGATCGAAGCATCGGCGCGGGCATAATCGGTGAGGCGCGGCGGGAGATATTCCGGCAGCGATCGCCAATTCCAGATCGATTGGCCGGCATAGCCGCGCTCGATCGTGCCATTGGCGTTATCCCAATGATCGATGATGCGGGTCTTGGTCTTGGGCACGGAGATCACATTCAACGCCGTAATCGGCTGGCGGGTCTGGATCAGGCGCAGGAACGCGAAGGCGCCGTAAAGCACCCCCGCGTCTGAATTGGCCGCGATCGCGATGGCCTTGTGGCCCGATATGGTGACACTGCGGATCAGATAACCTTCCCCGCCCAATTGCTGCAGCGGCAAGCCCAGCCCGGCAATCACCGAGGACGATTGCGGCGTGCCCACCAGCAGCGCACCATCCGCGGAGACAGTGTTTTCCGGCGCGGGCACAGCCCCCAGCATGCCGGACAGACCGCGGCGCAATTCGCGTAATGCTGCATCCATGGTGGGAGATGATTGTCCCGCGACCAATGCGGTCACGGCATATTGGCTTTTATATTGGGGCTCGATGGGACGATAGCGCAGCCAAAGCTCATAGCCTGTTTCAGCGTGAAGCGGCATGGCCATCGCCAGCAGCAATCCCAAGGCAGCGGCAAATCGCTTTAACATCGTCAACCTCGCATCGGTGCAGCACTGAACGCATCGGCAATGGCCGTCCGCAGCCGCTTGGGCTGGTAATTATCATCATAGGGCGAGCCGCGCTTCAGCCGCCCATCGGCGCGCAAGAGCCGCCCTTGCAGCCAGGAATAATGATCCATCATGCCCCAGGCCATCACATAATTGAGTTGCCGATAGGACAGCGCGACATCCAGATAACGCCGCGCCAGATCGGCCACCTGGGCGTCGCGGGTGGCGATATCGGCGGCCATGGCCTGATCCTCGACATCGAACTCGGTGACGGCGAGATTGAGTCCCATCGCCACAGCAGTATCCATGAAACGCCGCCACTCGGCCTGGTCGGCGGCGTCAAAATTGCTTTTGCCCGGCGCGAGATGGCTTTGCAGCCCCAGCACCTGCACCGGCACCTTGTTGGCCTTGAGCCGTTCCAGCAGGCGCAACACACCGGCGCGATGCTTGGCGCTGCCGGCGCTCCAGTCCATGTAATCGTTATAAACCAGGCGCGCCTCGGGCGCGGCCTGGCGCGCGGCATCGAAGGCGATATCAATCGCCGTATCGCCCAGGGTGCGGGTGAAAACGCTGTCGCGCATGCCGCCGGTTTCGGGATCGATGGTTTCGTTGACGACATCATAAGTGAAAATGCGGGTGCCATAACGCCGGCAGACGGTGGTGATGTGCTCGCGCAACAGGCGTTCGGCCTCGGTCGCGGGGCGAGGGCCGAAATCATAATTCAAGAGCCATTCCGGCATATATTCCGGCCTGTTCCACAACAGCGTGTGGCCGCGCACCTTCATGCCGTTCTGGCCCGCCCAGTCGATGATCCGGTCGGCGCGATAGAACGTGAATTCCTTGGGATCGGGCCGAAGCGCGATCCATTTCAATTCATTTTCCGGGACGGCAATGCCGCAATCCCGCATGTGAATCTCGCGCACGCCGTCATCGTTGAAGGAGCTGGCCGCGCGGCTGCCCGAGCCGCCGATGCAGCTGCCGAACCCGGCGAAGCCTTTGGCCTTGGCCAAGCCATCCAGAGATTGAGGCGACGGAGCGGCCTTGGCCCCACTCACTATCGCGGCAGCGGACGCCAAACCCAGCCATTCGCGGCGCGAAATGCCAACCATTCCCGTCTCCAACCCGTCCGTAAGGCGTATTTTTGTGTTTTCGCCTATTTCCGTTACCGTTACCATTTCAAGTCCGGCGGCTCAACGGGGGAGCGACCATAAGCGCGCGCAAAGCTCTTTTCGGCATTCGCTGGCTCACCATCGGCCTGATCATGCTGGGCGCGATGGTGAATTTCCTCTCCCGCGCCACCTTGGCGGTGGCGGCGCCGGTGGTGATGACCAGCCTGCATATTTCCACCGTGCAATATTCTTGGATCACCGCCGCGTTCCAGGGCGCCATTATGCTGCAGCCAGTGGTCGGCTATGTCATCGACCTTCTGGGGGTGAAGACCGGCTTCGCCATCTTCGCGCTGGCCTGGTCGCTGATCTCCATGGCGCATGGCTTTGCCACGAGCTGGCAGGTCCTGGCGGGATTGCGCGCAGGCCTGGGTTTCGCGGAAGGCGCGTTTTCACCGGGCGGACTCAAAGTCGTGTCGGAATGGTTTCCAGCCCGCGAACGCGGCTTGGCGGGCGGATTGTTCAATATCGGCCCCTCCATCGGCCAGATGCTGGCCCCGCCCTTGATAGTGTGGGCGATTCTTCATTACGACTGGCAGGCCGCCTTTGTCCTGGTCGGGATCATCAGCCTGATCTGGGTGGTGCTCTGGCTGGTTTTCTATCATCCGGTTGCCCGCCATCCCTCGCTCAGCGCGGAAGAGCGTGCCTATATCGAGCGCGGCCAGGAACCGGAGCTGCAGGACGACAGCATCAAGCCTTCGATCGGAAAGCTGCTCAAACAACGGAATTTCTGGGGCATCGGGCTGCCGCGTTTCCTGGCCGATCCCACTTGGGGCACGCTATCCTTCTGGGTACCGCTTTATCTGGTGAGCGCGCGGCATTTCGATCTGCGCCAGATCGCGCTCTATGCCTGGCTGCCATTCCTGGCCGCCGATCTGGGTTGCCTGTTCGCGCCGTTGGTGGCGCTGTTTCTGCAAAACCGGGGCGTGGATTTGATCGACGCGCGGCGGGGCGCCTTCACCGTTGGCGCAGTGCTGATGATCGGCGCTGCTTTTACAGGAATCGTCGCCAGCCCCTATGCCGCCCTGGCGCTGATCAGCCTGGCGGGCTTTGCCCACCAGACCCTTTCCACCACTGTCATCACCATGGCGTCCGATCTTTTTCCGCGTCGCGAGGTGGGCACCGTGGCCGGCCTTTGCGGCACGCTGGGCAATCTGGGCCTGTTGATTTCATCCCTGCTGATGGGCGCCCTGGTCACCAAGGTCGGCTACGCGCCTTTCTTTGCCGGTCTCAGCATATTGGATATCCTGGGCGCGGCGCTGCTCTGGATTTTGGTGAGAAAACCCGCGCGATGATCCGCAATCCCATCCTCAAAGGCTTCAATCCCGATCCTTCGATCGTGCGCGTGGGCGATGACTTTTATATCGCCACTTCGACCTTCGAATGGTTTCCGGGCGTGCAGATCCATCACTCGCGCGATCTGAAGAATTGGCGGCTTCTGATCCGCCCGCTCAACCGCGCCAGCCAGCTCAATATGCTGGGCGACCCCGATTCTTGCGGCATCTGGGCGCCTTGTCTCAGCCATGACGGGACGCGTTTTTATCTGATTTATACCGACGTAAAACGCTATGGCCAGACCGCTATGGGCGGCAGCACCGGCACATCATTCCGCGATTTTCACAATTATCTGGTGACGGCGGAGCGGATCGACGGTGACTGGTCCGAGCCCACCTATCTCAACAGCAGCGGTTTCGATCCATCGCTGTTTCACGACGAGGATGGGCGAAAATATCTGGTCAATATGCTGTGGGACCATCGCCCGGAGCATAATCGTTTCGCGGGAATCGTGATGCAGGAATATTCCTCACGCGAACAGAAATTGATCGGCGAGCGGAAGTTGATCTTCAAAGGCACCTCGCTGGGCCTAACCGAGGCGCCGCACCTCTACAAACGGGATGGCTGGTACCATCTCCTCACCGCGGAAGGCGGCACGGCTTTCAATCACGCCGTCACCATGGCGCGGTCGCGTAACCTGTTCGGACCTTATGAACTTCACCCGGACGTTTACATTCTCAGCGCACGGACGCGTCCGGATGCGCCGCTGCAGCGCGCGGGCCACGCCGATCTGGTGGAGACCAAAGCGGGTGAGACTTACATGGTTTATCTCTGCGGCCGCCCCCTCAAGAATCGCGGCCGTTGTGTTCTGGGACGCGAGACCGCGATTCAGAAAATGATCTGGCGTGATGATGGCTGGCTTTACACGATGGATGGCCAAGGTATCCCTGAGCTGGAAACACCAGCGCCGGATTTACCGGAACATCCCTTTCCGCCAGCGCCGGAACGGGAGGATTTCAACGCGCCGACATTGCCGCTCGCCTTTCAATGGCTGCGCTCACCTTGGTCGGAGGAATTGTTCAGCCTCATCGCGCGGCCGGGGCATTTGCGGCTTTACGGACGCGAGAGCATCGGCAGCCTGTTCCGCCAATCATTGGTCGCGCGGCGTCAGCAATCCCATTGCTATAGCGCAGAGACCATCATGGAATTCGAGCCCAGTCATTTTCAGCAGATGGCGGGCCTGGTCTGTTATTATGGCGGCAGCAAATTCCACTATTTGCATGTGAGTCATGACGAGGCGCTGGGCAAACACATCCGCGTCCTTTCGGCGCTGCTCGACGCGCCGGTGGCGGACGTGATGACCGCGCCGATCCCGATCGACGCGGGCAAGACGGTGGGCCTGCGCGTGGAAGTGGACGAAGAACGGCTCTGTTTCGCCTTCCGGCTGGGCGACGGTCCCTGGCAGCCCTTGCCGCAAATCTTCGACGCCTCGATTCTGTCGGACGAGGCGCAACGACCCGGCACGCCCAACTTCACCGGCGCCTTTGTCGGCATGGCCTGCCAGGATCTGGCGGGGACCGGCAGGCACGCCGATTTCGACTATTTCCGCTGCCGGGAGCGCGATTTCCGCGCCCATCCCTTCCCGGACCTCGCCAAGGGCTTTTGACAAATCAGGCCCGGATTATTAGGGTTGATAGCGTTACCAAATACCGGCGGGCATCGATCCGGCGGATGGGGGATCAGGATGAAGGCGGCGCTCCGGGCGGTTGGCATTTTCACATTCATGGGGCTGCCGATGCTGGCCGGCACGGTCCAAGGCCAGAGCCCGAATCCGCCGTCCGACCTCGCCCATGCGCTTTACATGAATCCCAGCGCGCCCATCCCCGCGCGGGTCGAAGATCTTCTCGCCCGCATGACTCTGGCAGAGAAAGTCGCCCAGTTGCGGGTGGTATGGCAGGGCAAGACCGCCATCTTCGACGACAAGATGCAATTCGACGCGGCCAAAGCGTCCCGTGTTTATCCCGACGGGCTGGGCGGATTGGCGCGGCCGTCCGACATCAAGGGCCCCGTGTCGCCGCGCATCGATCATCTGCGCAGTCCCCGCGCCACCGTACTGCTGGATAATGCCATCCAGCATTGGGCGATGGAGCATACACGGCTGGGCATTCCGATCTTGCTCCATGAGGAAGGTCTGCACGGCTATGTGAGCGCGGAATCCACCATGTTTCCCCAGGCGATCGGCTTGGCGTCGAGCTGGGATCCCGACATGGTCCGGCGCATCAACACCGTGACAGCGCGCGAGATTCGCGCCCGCGGCATCGTTCAGGTTCTCTCTCCCGTGGTGGATGTGGCGCGCGATCCCCGTTGGGGCCGGATCGAAGAGGCCTTCGGCGAAGATCCGTATCTGGTGAGCGAGCTGGGCGTGGCCGCGGTTGAAGGGCTTCAGGGCGACAGCCTGCCGCTGGCCCCCGGCAAGGTTTTCGCCACCCTCAAGCATCTGACCGGCCATGGCCAGCCGGAAAGCGGCACCAATGTGGGGCCGGCGGAAATCTCCGAACGCACACTTCGGGAAAATTTCTTCCCGCCCTTCGAGCAAGCGGTAAAGCGCACCAAGGTGCAGTTGGTGATGGCGTCCTACAACGAGATCGACGGCATTCCATCCCATGCCAATTACTGGCTGCTGCATGACATTCTGCGCGGCGAATGGGGCTTTGGCGGCGCAGTGGTGAGCGATTATGAGGGCATCGAGCAGCTGGTGGACCTGCATCATGTCGAGCCAGATTATGCCCATGCCGCAATCCGCGCACTGCACGCCGGTCTGGACATGGACCTGCCGGACGGCGAAGCCTTTGGTACCTTGGTGGATTCGGTCCATGCCGGGCGGGTGTCAGAGAAGGATATCGACACGGCGGTGCGCCGTATCCTTACCCTGAAATTCCAGGCCGGGCTGTTCGAGCATCCCTATGCCGATGGCGACGCCGCCGAAGCTCTCACCGGCAATGCCGACGCGCGCCAGATCGCGCTGGAATCCGCGCGCGAAGTGCCGGTGCTGCTCAAGAATGACGGCACCTTGCCGCTCTCCACTAGCAAGATGAAAACTTTGGCGGTGATCGGCCCCAATGCCGCTGCCATCCGGCTGGGCGGTTATTCCGGCGTGCCGCGTCGGGCGATTTCCGTGCTGGACGGGATCCGCGCCAAGGTGGGCAGTCGGGTCAACATCGTCAGCGCCGAGGGCGTGAAGATCACCGAAAATGACGATTGGTGGGCCGACGAGGTGAAACTAGCCGATCCCGCTCAGAATGAGCGCATGATCCAGCAGGCGGTCGAAGTGGCCAAAAATGCCGACGAAATCGTGCTGGTCCTGGGCGATACCGAGCAGACCAGCCGCGAGGCCTGGGCAAAGAATCATTTGGGTGATCGCGACAGGCTCGATCTGGTGGGCCAGCAGGACGACCTCGCCAATGCCATGTTCGCGCTGGGCAAGCCGGTGGTGGTGGTACTGTTGAATGGGCGGCCCTTGTCGGTGGTCAATGTCGCGGCCAAGGCCAATGCCCTGATCGAAGGCTGGTATCTGGGCCAGGAAGGCGGGACGGCGATGGCGGATGTCCTGTTCGGCGACGTCAATCCCGGCGGCCATCTACCCGTGACCATCGCCCGCTC
>DATBAP010000078.1:0-2772 GCA_036271455.1 Rhizomicrobium sp. | reverse complement strand
GTCGGGATAGACCACCAGCTTTTCGATCACACCGGTCATACGGGCCAGGGCGAAATCAAGCGTGATAGTGGCGTCGGGGCCGATATAGCGCTCGACCGAGGAATGGGAGATATCGCGTTCATGCCACAGCGCCACATTCTCCATGGCGGGAATGGCATAGCTGCGCACCATGCGGGCGAGACCTGTTACATTCTCGGTCAGCACCGGATTGCGCTTGTGCGGCATCGCGGATGAGCCCTTCTGGCCCGGCGAGAAATACTCCTCGGCTTCCAGCACTTCGGTGCGCTGCAGATGGCGGATCTCCACCGCCAGCCGTTCCAGTGACGAGGCCACCACGCCCAGCGCCGCGAAATAGGCGGCATGGCGATCGCGCGGGATCACCTGTGTCGAGACCGGCTCGACCGTCAGATGCATCGCCTTGGCGACATGTTCTTCCACCCGCGGATCGATGTTGGCGAAGGTGCCGACCGCGCCGGAAATGGCGCAGGTGGCGATCTCGCTGCGCGCCGTCACCAGCCGCGCACGGGCGCGGGTGAATTCGGCATAGTAAGTGGCCAGCTTGACGCCAAAGGTGGTGGGCTCGGCGTGAATGCCGTGGCTGCGCCCGATGGTGGGCGTCATCTTGTACTCAAAGGCGCGCTTCTTCAGCGCGGCCAGCAGCGCATCGGTATCTTCGATCAGCAGGTCGGCGGCGCGCGCCAGCTGGACGTTCAGGCAGGTGTCCAGCACGTCGGATGACGTCATGCCCTGATGCACGAAACGCGCTTCCGGGCCGACGATCTCGGACAGATGGGTCAGGAAGGCGATGACGTCATGCTTGACCTCGCGCTCGATCTCGTCGATCCGCGCCACGTCGAACTGGGCGTCCTTGCCCTTCTCCCACACCTTGGCTGCGGCTTCTTTCGGCACTACACCCAGTTCGGCCAGGGCATCGGTGGCGTGCGCTTCGATCTCGAACCAGATGCGGAATTTGGTCTCAGGCGACCAGATCGAAACCATCTTGTCGCGGGCATAGCGGGGGATCATGGGAGGTCACCAATGGTATTGCGGCTGCTTCTAGCGCGGAAGCACGAGGCGTGGAAGGGCTGATTTTCAGAGCAACACCAAGGGTTTGAAGCGTGTGACGCCGCCCCGCTTGGGCGCCATTGACGCAGGCGCGGCATCGGGAGGTAACTAGGGTCGCACTGTGTCCGAACTGGGGGGGCGTAAAGAGAGGATCTCGATATGAGCAATCTGTACGACTCCGAAGACATCAAGAAGCTGGGAAAAGTCGGCGCCGGTGCGCCGGAAGCCTGGAAGACCTTTCTGGCCTTCGACAAGGCAGCATTGGCGGATGGCGCCATTCCCAAGAAATACAAGGAACTGATGGCGCTGGCCGTGGCGCTCACCACCCAGTGCCCCTATTGCCTGGCCATCCATAAGGAAGCCGCTATCAAGGCCGGCGTCACGCCCGAAGAGCTTTCGGAGACGGTGTTCATCTCCGCCGCTCTGCGTGCGGGCGGGGCCGTCACTCACGGCACTCATCTGGTGGAATAGCGCTGCGAACGGCGCGTTCCTGGGGCTATGTGGGCGTGGTGCGATGGCGGGTTCTGAAAATCAGCCGGTCCAGCGCCAACGGGCCAGGCCCGCCTAGCACAAGGGCCAGAAGAGAGGCGAGATAAAGAAGGTCGGTCTCATAGCCCGGCTGGCCGAAATGCGCGCCCATCGCATCCACCGACAGGAGCTTTATGGAGCTGAACCCGTTAGGCACATGCACGGTGAAGATGGCCACCAGCAATGTCACTGCCATCGGGACGCTGGCCAGCGGGATCAAAAGACCCGCGAGCACCATCAGGCCGCAAACCAGTTCGGAGCCGATAGTCGCCCAGGCCATCAACGCCGGCGCGGGCACGCCCAGCGCATGCAGGATGACGATGAAATGTTCCGGCCCGCGCGCCAGCTTGGCATAGCCATGCTCCATGAAGCCGTAGCCGACGGCCAGGCGCAGCGGCACCGCATACCATGGCTGCAAGTGTGGCCAGGCGAAGCGCCCACCGAATCCGGTTGTTCCCATGCAGGACATTCGTGTGCGCGGGGCGCCGGTTACAACAGGCCCAGGGATTTGAAGCTGGCATGACCGCTTCTGCCGATTACCAGATGGTAGTGCACCGCAAGGCCCCGCGCCTTGGCGGCGTCGTCCTTCGGCACAAACCCGGCTTGGTCAGGACACCAGCGGCGCGCGGCGTGATCTTGAACCAGACGTGGAATTTGGTCTAAGGCGACCAGACGGGAGCCATCTTATCGCGGGCATAGCGGGGTACCGCGTATCTCGGCTTTTCTACTTCAAACAATGGGGGCATATCTCGTGTACGGCCACACCGACTGCCGTCAATGCCTCCGCGTGCTCTTTATAATCGCTATCGACTGCATTGAATATGATGGGATCATCGGCTGCAGCGCACGCTAGAGCCACAAAAATACGATCGTCTTGGTGAAACTTTTTAAGGTCGGCTGTTACTGGGAAATCGACAAAATTCCCGTCCTCGTCTTTCGTAAGTG
This sequence comes from Rhizomicrobium sp., assembly GCA_036271455.1. GTDB lineage: Bacteria > Pseudomonadota > Alphaproteobacteria > Micropepsales > Micropepsaceae > Rhizomicrobium. The sequence goes on along the minus strand of DATBAP010000078.1, from coordinate 234 downwards.
CGATTTTTTTTACGCGGTTTGGATCGCCTCGGTAGTTACTCAGGTGCCTAAGGAATGCATCTCCTGTACCTGGTGTACCGGACGAATTCAGTTTGCTTCTATACTTCTCAAGGATTTCCCCTGCGTCGTCGAGTGCAACAACGCCTTGAACTATTTTTTGAAGTGCATCGACGCAGGCAAGTTTGCATTTGATGTCGGCCTGAGGTGTTTTCGCGGGTATTCTGCCTACATCGT
>DATBAP010000077.1:0-6220 GCA_036271455.1 Rhizomicrobium sp. | reverse complement strand
GGCCGGGCGTGATCAGATGTCCATCCGCGCCAGCGATCACCGAGATCGCCGCCACCTTGCCTGGCACCAGGATGGATTTGTCGCCCTGCATGATCGCGACCACGGGAACCTTGGCGGGCAAGGCGAACGTCAATTCGCCTTTGCAGCCGTCGGTGCGGGGCGCGCGGCCCGTGCAGGTGGGACCATCGCTGCCCACGCTGCCGCGAAAGGCGACCGTCATCTGGGCTGTGGCGAGATCGTTTTTTGCCACTTGGCCGGTGAGGATTCTCTGATCGGGACCGGATGGCAGCGGATAAAATCCTTCGCCCGCGCCCTTGAGCATCTCCGGCAAAAGATGGGCCTCCTCCGCCTGCCAGCGGCTGCCGCTTCTGCTGAGCGTGGCACCCAGATAATCGCCCGGCTTGATGGCGGTGGCGTCGGCCTTGGTCTCGTACATCAGGCGGGCGTTGGGCATCAGGCCGATGGAAAGATTTTGCCCCGCCGTGCCCGATGTCACCGTCAGCATCTTGCCGTCGAACGACAAAATGCGTGCCTTGATGCGGGGGATTTCCTGCGCCGAGGCGCCGCCAAACGACAGGCAGGCCAGAGCCAGGAGAAGGCCAGAAAAGAGACGCATGCGGGGTGGAAGACCTGTTGAATTCCAGGGGCGGGAGAGTACAGGCTAGGCCCCAAGAGAGCAAAAACAGAGCAAAAGCGCCGCCGGATGACATCGCCGACAGAGTTCGAAGAGGAAGAATTGGCGGGTTCCTTGCGCCGGATGGGGCTCGACCCAACCGGCCTTGTTCTCACCCGTTTGTCGGGCGGGGTCTCGTGCGATGTGTGGAAAGTAGAGCGTCCCGGCGCGCCGCCTCTGGTGGTCAAGCACGCATTGGCGAAGCTGCGGGTGGCTGCGGATTGGCGCGCGCCCCCTGCCCGCGCCAAGGCGGAAGTCGATTGGTTCCGATTGGTGGAAACCATCCTGCCGGGACAGGTGCCGCATGTGGTGGCGGACGATCTCACCCATGACAGCTTCGCCATGGAATATCTGGAGCCCGAGAGCCATCCTTTATGGAAAGCCGAGTTGGCGGACGGCCGCATCGATGTCGCATTCGCCGGGCGGGTGGGCGGCGATCTGGCGAAAATCCATGCCGCCACCGCGGGACGCGGCGACATCGCGCGGACCTTCGACAATGGCCCGCAATTTCGTGCGCTGCGGATCGAGCCCTATCTTCTTTTCACGGCGGGGCGGCATGCCGATCTTGGCCCCCGCATTCGGTCCATCGCCGACGGCATCGAAAAAGCGCGCATCGCCTTGATGCAGGGCGATATCAGCCCCAAGAACATCCTGGTGGGGCCGCATGGCCCGGTGTTCCTGGACGCCGAAACCGCCTGTTATGGCGATCCGGCCTTCGATGCCGCCTTCTGCCTCAATCATCTTCTTCTCAAATGCGTCTGGCATCCGGAATTCATGCCTGCCTATCTGGAAAGTTTCCGGGCCTGGAAGAGCGCCTATCTGGAAGGAGCGGGATGGGAAAATCCGCGCGGACTGGAAGCGCGCATCGCCGCCATTCTGGGTGTGTTCCTGCTGGCAAGAGTGGATGGCAAATCGCCGGTGGAATATCTCACCGCGCCTTCCGACAAGGAATTCGTGCGCAAAACGGCGCGGGACTTCATCGCGCGCGAAGAAACCAGTCTCGACACGATGGCACGGGATTGGAGCGCGAAACTCGCGGCAGCTTGATCGTCAGACCGGCGCGTCTATAGGAACACCAGGCTCTATTTTCGTCGGATGAATCGCCAGCGAGCTTTTCACGCTGGCGACATTCCGCTCGGCGGTGACTGTCTCGGTGACAAAATCCTGGAAATGGGAAAGATCGCGCGCCACGCATTTGAGCAGGAAATCCACTTCGCCCGACAGCATGTGGCACTCGCGCACTTCGGGCCAGCTTCTCACCCGCTCCTCGAAATGCTTGAGGTCGGCATCCTTCTGGCTGGCCAGCCCGACAAAGATGAAACCGGTGACCGAATAGCCCAGTGCCTTGCCATCCAGGACAGCGTGATAGCCCTGGACGAAGCCCGCTTTTTCCAAGGCCCGCATGCGCCGAAGGCAGGGGGGCGCGGTGATCTTGGCCCGGCGTGACAATTCCACATTGGTGATACGGCCATCGGCTTGCAGCTCTTTGAGGATTCGCAAATCGATAGTGTCGAGTTTTCGGTTTTCCAAACGGCGTCTCCCCAAATTGCGTTTTACGCGGTCGCGACAGGGGACGCAATAATATTTCTCGAACTGGCTAATGGTCGCATAAATCGACCAGCCGATTTGCACGGTCTCATGCACCTGCTTTTTGGCGCCGATCCACCGTTTCCAGGCCGGGCGGCGCTTGATCTTTTCGCCCTTGCCCCTGATATCAGGGGCCCCTCCGAAGCGCTGTCGAACCTCATGAGCCATCATTCCAAAGTGATCATTCTGGGCAGTGGCCCGGCCGGCTGCACCGCGGCCATCTATGCCGCGCGCGCCATGCTTGAGCCCACCCTGATCTCCGGCATCCAGCCGGGCGGCCAGCTCACCATCACCACCGAGGTGGAGAATTATCCGGGCTTCGCCGACGCCATCCAGGGGCCCTGGCTGATGGACCAGATGCAGAAACAGGCCGAACATCTGGGAACCAAATTCATCTCCGACACGATCCAGTCGGTGGAGTTGTCGCACCGGCCGTTCAGGCTCAAAGGCGATTCTGGCGAAACCTACACCGCCGACACCTTGATCATCGCCACCGGCGCCAGCGCCAATTGGCTGGGGCTCCCCAGCGAAGGCAAATTTCAAGGCTTCGGCGTTTCCGCCTGCGCCACCTGCGACGGGTTTTTCTTCCGCGGCAAGAAGGTAGCGGTGGTGGGAGGCGGCAATACCGCCGCCGAGGAAGCCTTGTTCCTCACCAATTTCGCCGAGAAAGTCACCCTGATCCACCGCCGCGACACACTGCGCGCCGACAAGACCAACCAGATGAGGCTGGCCGCCAACAAGAAGATCGAGCTGCTTTACGATACCGAAGTGACGGAAGTTCTGGGCACCGCCGAACCCAAGGGGGTCACCGGGGTGCGCCTCAGGAACATCGTGACCGGTTCCAACCGAGAACTTGAGGCGGATGGGCTATTCGTGGCGATCGGCCACTCGCCCGCCACCGACCTCTTCAAAGGCGTGTTGGACATGGATGCGAGCGGCTATATCAGGACGGCGGCCGATTCCACTCATACCAGCGTGGCCGGTGTCTTCGCGGCCGGCGACGTCAAGGATAAGGTGTTCCGCCAGGCGGTGACGGCGGCGGGAATGGGTTGCATGGCGGCGCTGGAAGCGGAACGGTTCCTGGCGGCGTCCCACGGGGGAGAATTGCCGCTCTCCGCCTAAAGCGGATTCAAACGCCGCACGGCCGCTGGATGTTCTGGCCGGCGCGGCTTCGAGGGGATGTTATGGATTGGGACAAGCTTCGTATCTTCCACGCCGTGGCATCGGCGGGAAGCTTCACCCATGCCGGCCAGATGCTCACCTTGAGCCAGTCGGCGGTGAGCCGCCAGATCAGCGCGCTGGAAGAGGAAATCTCCACGCCCTTGTTCCAGCGCCATGCCCGCGGCCTCACCCTCACCGACGAAGGCGAGTTGCTCTACACCGCCGTCAGCGAAGTCCTGGCGCGGCTGGCGCAGGCCGAGGAAGCGCTCAAGAACATCCATGATTCGCCCCGCGGCTCGCTCAAGATCACCGCCAGCCACGGCATCGGCGCCTATTGGCTTTTGCCCCGGCTGAAGGAATTCATGCGCGAATATCCCGAAGTCCAGGTTCATCTGGTAATGGATGACCGCGAGCTCGATCTCTCTCAGCGCGCCGCCGATCTCGCCATTCGCATGCGCGCCCCGGTGCAGGCCGATCTGATCCAGCGCAAGCTCTTCACCGTGCATTACCATATGTACGCGTCCAAGGAGTATCTCGCCCAGCATCCCGTGCCGACGCGGCTGGAAGAGGTCTGCAATCACACCATCATCGTCTATGGCGAGACCGCCGCGCCGGAAATCCGCGACATCAACTGGCTGTTGGACCTGTTTCAGAAGAATTTCCGCGCCGGCTGCACCGGCAGCGTGATCCGCATCAACAACATCACCGGCATCCTGCAGGCGGTGGAAGCGGGCTTGGGCATCGGCGTGGTGCCGGATTTCGTGGCGGCCAATCACACGAATCTGGTTCCAGTGCTGCCCGAAGTGCCGGCGCCGGATTTCGACGTGCATCTGGTCTATGCCGATGCGCTGCGCCAATCCAAGCGGGTGGCCGCCTTCCGGGACTTTTTGGTCAAGGGTTCCAAGGACTGGCAATACTGAGTTTTCCGGCTTTTTTTGCGGGTCTTGAAACCCCAGGCCGAGTTACCCATTTCCTTGGATGTCGCGCTTTCTCCCCCCGGGCGCGACACCCGCGCTCTTTCCCCCCTGAGCGCGAATTTGAGCAGCCGAGGCGTCCTAACGCCTCGGCTGCTTGTTATTTTGGGTCGCTCCGCTCCCGGGGCGAAACGTCCTAACGCCCCGGCTGCCTATTATTTTGGGTCGCTCCGCTCCCGGGACGAAACGTCCCAGCGCCTCGGCTGCTATTTTCTACTCATGACGTTCCGTTCAGGCCGCGCGCTGAGTCGCCACCACCAGCTCCGCCAGCTTGCCGTTCAGTTCGGCAAAGCGGTCGAATTCCATTTCGAACGTCCCCACGCCTTGAGTGAGCGAACGCAGATCCACGATCAGATCGGTGACTTCCGACAGCGGCATCTCGGCCCTCACCGTGTCCCAGCCGCGCCAGCCGTCGCGTCCGTCGAAGCCCAAGGGCGCGCCCCGCCGCGCGCCGATCACGCCGTTCACCTTGGCGGTGGCGTCGTTGGGCACATGGATGGCGACCTTCATGATCGGCTCCAGCAGCACGGGCGAGCAGCCCGGCAAGCCTTCGCTCATCGCCACCCGGCCGGCGGTCTGGAAGGCGGCGTCGGAGGAATCCACCGAATGATAGGAGCCGTCGGTGAGCGAAACCGCGACGTCGACCACCGGAAAGCCCAATGGTCCCGTCTTCATGTATTCCTGAACGCCCTTCTCGACCGAGCCGATCCATTGCTTGGGCACCACGCCGCCTTTGATGCGGTCGTGGAACACGAAGCCGGTGCCGCGCGGCAAGGGCGCGATTTCCAGCACCACATCGCCAAATTGGCCATGGCCGCCCGATTGGCGCTTGTGCCGTCCGCGCACCATGGTGGATTTGCGGATGGTCTCGCGATAGGGCACCCGCGGCGGCTTGGTGGAAAGTTTGAGCCCGTATTTGCTCAAGAGCTTTTCGATGGCGACCTTCAAATGGATCTCGCCTTGCCCGGCCAGCAGCATTTCCTGGGTGGTGGCGTTCTGCTCGAAGGCCAGTGAGGGGTCTTCCTCGATCAATTTCGCAAGCGCCGCGGTGACTTTGACTTCGTCCTTGCGGTCTGCCGCGGCGATTGCCAAGCGATAGACCGGCGCGCTGAGTTTGGGTGTCATACGCTCGGCGGCCGCCTTGTCTGACGACAGGCGGTCGCCGGTCTGCACATTGTCCAGCCGGGCCAAGGCCACCGTATCGCCCGCCCGCGCTTCGCTTCTCTTGATCTGCTTGTCGCCCGTCAGCGAGATAATGCCGCCCACCCGCGTGTCGCCATGGGGTCCGTGCAGGACCTGGCCGTCCTTGACGCTGCCCGACAGAACCCGCCCCAGGCTCAACCTGCCATGGCCGCCATGGAAGGTCTTGATGATCTGGATCGCGGTGGTGTCCGTTTTTATGCCGCCGCGCTCCGCCGCTTTGGCCACGTCCGGCACTTCATGGCGCAGCGCCTTCAACAGGCGCCTGATGCCGTGATCGCCTTCGGCCGAACCGATCAGGACCGGCACCACCAGGCCTTCCGACACTTCGCGGCGAAGATCGTTCATCACTTCGTCGCGCGGCGGTTCGACATCGCCCAGCAATTCTTCCATCAGATGCTCGTCATAGTCGGCCAGCCGCTCCAGCATCTGGAAGCGCGCTTCCTTCTCGCGGGCGAAATCGGCGATGTCCACCACCTGGGACGCCGCGTGCGGGCGATAGACGAAGGCGCGCTCCAGCGCGAGATCGACGAAACCGGTGGCGACGCCGTGCTCCCAAATCGGCATCTGGCGCAGCAGCAGCGGCGCGCGGGAGGCCGGCTGCAACAGCTCGAGCGCCTCGCGC
>DATBAP010000076.1:0-9449 GCA_036271455.1 Rhizomicrobium sp. | reverse complement strand
CGGGAATCTGGATCAACATCGGCACGCAGCCGGCCACGGGATTGACCTTTTCGCGCTTGTACAGCTCCATGATTTCCTTCTGCTGGCGCTGCGGGTCTTCTTTGTGGACCTTCCTGATCTCCTCCATGTGCGGCTGCACCTTCTTCATCTTGCTCATGGACTTGAAGGAGGCGTTGGCGAGCGGGAAGAACAACAGCTTCACCACCACTGTCAGCATCAGGATGGCGATGCCGAAATTGCCGATGAATTTGTAAAAGATGTCGAGCAGCCAGAACAAAGGCTGGGTGAGAAACCAGAACCAGCCCCAATCCACCGCATTGTCGAACCGGGCGATGCCTTGCGACTTTTCATAGCCGCGCAATATGTCCACCACCTTGGCGCCGGCGAACAGGCGATGGCTGACTTGTGCTGTGCCACCGGGCGCGATCACACGCGCGGGCAGCCGGTAATTGGCCTGATAGGCTTTGACGTCGCCCGGCGTGGTGGCGCCCAGGTAAGAGGCGTCGAAATTCTGGCTCTGGGGCGGGATGATGGCCGCCATCCAATATTTGTCGGTGATGCCCACCCAGCCGCCGGTGGATGAGAAAGTTTTGGCCGGCGCGCCCTCGTCCTTGAAGTCGGTGTAATTGGCGTCGGTCTCGCTGCCATTGGCGACGCCGACAAAGCCCTGATGCAGCACCCAGCTGGTCTGCTCCTTGGGCACGCCTTCGCGCGCCACATAGGCGAAGGGATAAAGCGTCTGGGCGCCAAGGGAATTGTTGGTCACGCTGTCGGCGACATTGAACATGTATTGGTCGTCGACCGAGATGACACGGGTGAAGATCAGGCCATGGCCATTGTCCCAGCTAAGCGTCACCGGGTGGCCGGGCGAAAGCGCGCCCGAGCCTTGCTGTTGCCACACACTTTGGTCCGACGGCATGTCGGGCGCGCCCACCCAGCCGAATTCCGCGTAATAAGGAAAATCGGTGCTCTTGGGCGCGAGCAGCACGATCTCCGGACTCTTGGGATTGGTGGTCTCGCGATATTTCTTCAAGCGCAGATCGTCGAACTTGGCGCCCTTGAGCGCGATCGAGCCATCCAGCAAGGGACTGTCGATCGCCACGCGCGCGCCTTCCACCTTCAGTGCGGCGTCGCGGCCCATATGGGTGGATGACAGCGCCATCCCCGGCACATTGGCGCCCGCCCCAGGCGTTAGTGGATGAGTCTTCTCTTGGTGAGCCAGCGCCGCCTGATGCGCTTGTTCGGTTTTCATCTCGGGGCGGACTACGAAATATTGCCAGCCCAGCACCACTAACGCCATCAGCGCCAGAGTGAGAAGCATGTTGTTGTTGATGCCGTTTTTGTTGTTCATGAGTGGCTGTGCTTGGGGTGGTGGTGCTTGCGAAGAGGAACGGGATCGAAGCCCGACGATCCGCCGAGCCAGGTGATGGGATGGCATCGCGAAATCCGCCGCGCCGCCAGCAAAAGGCCCCGCACGGGACCATGAATTTTGATCGCGTCCAGCGCATAGGCGGAGCAGGTGGGCTGAAACCGGCACGAGGGCGGCATCAAGGGCGAGATGAAGCGGCGATAGAAATGGATCGGCGCGCACAACAGACTGATGATGAGGCGCGTCAGGACTGTTCTCATGGTCTTAAACGGACTCATCATCAAAGAGGCGCATCCAGCTTCTTGTGCGCCGCCCGGGCCGCTTCGGCGATGTCGCCTTTCAGGGCCAAAAAATCACGGGTCAGGATTCCCGCGCGGGCGACCAGAACATAGTCATGGCCAGGGCGGCCTGAAAGGGGAAGCAACACATATGCCGCGGCGCGAAGCCGCCTTTTGGCCCGGTTGCGCGCCACCGCATTGCCGATTTTCTTGCTGGCGGTGAAACCAAGACGGAGGGTTTCGGTTTCGCGGGTCAAACTGGGTGTGGGCGCCATTTCCAAGGTGACCACGCCGGCAACCCGGCGCAGATGGCGTGCTGCCGCCAGAAAATCGGCGCGCTTTCTCAAGCGCGCGATGCGCAATCCTGGGACTTTAGGCAGAGAGTTTTTTGCGGCCATGGGCACGGCGGCGGGCCAGAACCTTGCGGCCGCCGGCGGTGGCCATGCGCGAGCGGAAGCCATGGCGGCGCTTGCGCACGATTTTGCTCGGCTGATAGGTGCGCTTCATGAGACGTTCCTGAATGGCGAAAAAGAGCGCGGTTTCTATGGCTCTAGGCCTGGCCTGTCAACCTGGCCGGTCAGCCCGGGAGGCCGCCCTGCGCAATAAAATTACAGGCGAAAAAGGCCATTTTTCCCTTTAAAGACCCCACCATGTCCTGGAACCCTGAAATCTACCTGACTTTCGCCGACCAGCGGACCCGGCCCGCCGCCGAGCTTCTGGGCCGGGTGCGGGCCGAACGCCCCGCCCGGGTTATCGATCTAGGCTGCGGACCCGGCAATTCTACCGGCCTCCTGGCGGCGCGCTGGCCGGATGCCCAACTTGAAGGCCTGGACAGTTCGGCGGCGATGCTGGCCGAGGCCCGCGCCAGCGGCGTCCCCGCGACTTGGGTGGAAGCCGACCTGGCCGGCTGGGCGCCCCTCGCGCCCTATGACGTGATCTTCTCCAACGCCACCCTGCAATGGGTGGGTGGACAGGAAAGTCTGCTGCCCGGGCTGATGGGTTTTGTGAAAGCGGGCGGCACTTTCGCTTTCCAGGTGCCGGTCAATTACGACGCGCCATCCCACAGTTTGATGCGCGAGACGGCGCAGGATCCGCGCTGGCGCGAAAAGCTTATCTCTGTTCGCGAGATTCAGCGGGGGCGCGCCGAGGTCTATTACGACATTCTGAAACCGCATGCTGTGTCACTGGACATCTGGCAGACCGAATATCTGCAAGTGCTGGAAGGCGAGGACGCGGTGTATCGCTGGGTCTCGGGCACGGGGCTGCGCCCTTTTCTGGATGCGCTTCAGGGCGAAGCGCGTGATGGCTTTATCGCGCTCTACAAAACCAAACTGAACGCGGCCTATCCGCGCCGCGCCGATGGCACCACGCTGTTTCCATTCCAGCGCTTGTTTGTGGTGGCCCAGAAATAAAAAACGACTCTTTATTGGTCGCGCGTCCGGACGGAAAACCGCTCGCCCGCTAAAGCGGGCTCCCACTTTTCCTGGCCGTCGCTTCGTTAGCGGACGAAGACGCGGACTTCGCTGGCTGCCGCAGCGGGATCGGTGGACGACGCCACATTCACGCGCGACGCCGGCACGCCCATGTCGGTCATGGAGCGCACCACTTCTTGCGCGTGGCGGCGGGCCGTGGTCTGGGCGATCTGCACCGAGGCGGCATTGCCACGCGTGGGCGCCACCGCCACCACTTCGAAGCTGGCATTGGGCCGCGACTGCAACGCCTGGTTCAGGGCGGCGTAGAGCGCCTGCTGATAATCCACATTGGGCCGGTCGAAACGCACCACCACCAGCGGTGTGCCGGCGGAGGAAAGCTGGATCACACCGCTCGCGGCACCAGCGGAAATGCCGGGCGTGCCGCCATAGAGTTCGCCGTTCTTGATGGCGCTGGCCAGCACTGCCAGGCCAGAGCGTTCATTGGCGACATAGGCGGTCTGGCGCTGCACGTCGCTGGACACTTCGCCCAAGAGACGATCGATCAAAACGATGGTCTGGCTGGTCTCGTCTTCCAAAAGCGAGAGCTGGCGATGATCTTCATCCACCGCGCCCGAGACATTGAAGGTGGCCGAGATCTGGTCCAGCACGAAATGCGCGGTGGAGGAATCCCCCGTCACATCGGTGCCCAGCGCGCTCAACTGATTGATGTTGGCGGAGAGGCCGTCCAGCGAAGCCTGGGCGCTGTTCCATTCGCCCACCAGTTCGGGATTGCCCTTGGTGGTGCCCACCTGAAGCCTTGTGGTGATGCGGGCCTTGGATTCCTGGTAGGCGCCCGCGGCCTGGGCCCCGGCGCTCCTGAGATCGGACAGGCGCTGGGCATTGGCGGCCAGCTTGGTCTCAAGTCCCGCCATCTGGCCACGAAGGGTCTGAATGGTCTTGTTGACGGCGGTGCCTGTATCGGCGCCCGCCTCGATGGTGACGGGGGTGATAGTGGCGACCAGGGCATTGCCGCCTCCGCCGGCGGTGGGCGGCGCTTCGGCGGTGGGCGGGGCCCCGCCCGGGCCTCCGGCAGGCGACGGCGCGGCAGATGCCGACATGTCATTGCTGGCGCCACCGAACAAATCGTCGATATCGGAACAGGCAGCCAGCCCCAGGCTTGCCGTCAGCACGCACGCCAAGAAAAGGCCCGTTCTGAGCCTCTGACTGGCCTGATGTCCGCTCATTTTGCTCTCCGCTGCCGGCGCCCTTGCCCCGATAAAGGGGGGCGGCACGCAATCCCAACCCGCTTGGCCGAGGGCCAAGTTGTACATAGTGAGTCTTAACGGGGCCTATGGAAGCGGACAAGGGCATGGGCGCCCGGTTTTTGCCGTTTTACACAATCGGCGTGGGGACTTGGCGGCAATCCGCCGCGCAGGCGAAATGACCCTAAAAGAGACGGCCCGCCAGGCCCGGAATGACGGGTGGATTTGCTTGCCTTTGGACAGGCGCATCAATAGGTTCGCCGCCTTCGGCTTTGGCCAAAGCGCCCGTAGCTCAGCTGGATAGAGCATCAGACTACGAATCTGAGGGCCGGGAGTTCGAATCTCTCCGGGCGCGCCATTATGCAGGGCTCGGGCACTTCGCGCTTCGCGCGGCCCTCGGCCAGCACTTCGGTTACAATCCATTCCGGCCAACGCTTCATTGAAGCCAGTATCGCGTTGGGTACGCCGCAGTCTGTTGTCAATTTTCCAGCTTGAAGGACGAGACAAATGGGGACGCCGGTTTCCAGGGTGGACGTCTTGCGCGCGAAACTCGATGTCGGCCGGCCCGCGATCGCCATGGCCGCCCATAATCCGCTGGCGGCAAAGCTCGCGACCGAGGCGGGTTTCGATGCCGTGTGGGGAAGCGGCTTCGAGCTCTCGGCCTCTTATGCCATGCCCGACGCCAGCATCCTGTCGATGGATATCCATCTTGCGATGATGCGCGCCATGGCCGAGGTCCAGATTGCTCCCCTTATCGCCGATCTCGACACCGGGTTCGGCAACGCGATCAACCTGGCCTATGCCGTCCCGCGGTACGTGGCGGCTGGTGTCGCCGCCATTGTCATCGAGGACAAGACCTTTCCAAAGGACAGCAGCCTCAGGCCCGGTGGGCGTCAGGAGCTGGTTCGGGCGGTGGAGTTTCAGGGCAAGATCGAAGCCGCCAAAGCGGCCGGGCAGGTCCTGGTCGTCGCGCGAACCGAAGCGCTGATCGCCGGTCTGGGACAAGACGAGGCGCTTCGCCGTGGCGCGGCCTATGCGGAAGCCGGGGCGGATGCGCTGTTGATTCACAGCAAGCAGAAGACCCCGGACGAAATTCTATCCTTCTGTCATGCGTGGCGGGGCCGCGTGCCCCTGGTGCTGGTCCCGACAAGCTATCCGCAGCTTTCCTTTGCGGAGGTGGCGGCGCTGGGCAAGGTCGGGTTGATCATTTGCGGCAATCACGCCATCCGGGCCGCGGTCGCCGCGATGCGGCGGACCTTCGGTCGAATTCTTGCGGACGGCGGCATTGCCGGTGTTGAGCAAGAGATCGCCTCGGTTGCCGATATTTTTGCGCTTCAAGGAGACGCGAACATGCGCGCCCTTGAGCAGGCCTATCTGCGCTGAGGGCGACGACGGCGGGCGACTTGCATCATCACGAAGCCCAGCAACACCAGCAATGCGAGCATTAGCAAGGTGTGAGACTCGATGACGAGTGGGGTCGCTGCGACCGAAGGTACATGGCGGCGGCCCATTGCCAGTTTGCGCAATACGCCGATACGCGAAAACAGCTCGTTGATGGTCGCGGCCAGCAAAAGGTAATAGCTGGTTATCATGCAGGCTGGGTGCAGATAGGCAGCGAGCGTGTTTTGCTGGCGTGGCGCCGTGTAATAGCCGACCGCAATCACGAACAGTGTGAATATAGTTAGCCAATGGAAGAATCCGAACGAGCCGGATTTTACGGCTGCGAGTTCGACTTTGAAAATAGGAAGTGCGCTGAGGGAAACCAGCAGCATGATAAAGAAATAGATATCTCCCAATAGGCGATGTCGAGCCGTGCCCTTGCGGCTGACAAGAATGACCGCGCCTAGGAACATCGCCACGATGCTGGGAACCGTATGTATCCATCCCAACAACGAAATGTCATCGAGCTTCATGACGTCTCAGCTTTCGATGATGCCGCGCAGATATCCAACATAATCCTCGAACGCCCGGCGGCCGGTCCTGGTGAGCTTGGCGCGCGTGCGCGGGCGATTCTGGGCGAAATCCTTTTCCACCGCGACGTACCCGGCCTGTTCCAAGGTCTGGATATGCGCCCCCAGATTGCCTTCGGTGGCGTCGACGATCTTGCGCAGGCGCACGAACTCGATCTGCTCGGCGCCCGGCAAAGCTTTGAGCGCGGCCATCACCTTCAATCGCACCGGCTGATGGATCAACGCGTCGGGCTGCTCAACCATGACGCATCCACAGGCCCGTCAGCAGAATCGATCCGCCACCCACCACTGCTGTCCAAGCGAAGAACAAATCTTTCAGGAAAAAATAGGCGCCAAGAGTAGCGATCGCGAGGAACGCACCCAGAAGGATATAGCGGAGGCCCAGCCAAAGTCCGATCGAAGCGTAGATCGCGGAGAGCAGAAGCGGCCAATAAGCACCCACTTGGAGAGGATCGGTCGGGTGCATGATGAACAAAAGGGCGGCGGTGAAGGCCATCGCGAACACGATCACCAAGCCCGCGCGCCACCCATCGCGGCCGCGGCCGTCGGCGCGGTTGTTACCGATCCAGATGCTGATCGCCGTGCCGATGATGGCAAGCGCCAGCCAGAGCCAGTTCGAATCCCGGCCCGGCAGCACGGCGGTTCCACCATATCCGGCCATCCAGATCAGCCCCCAGAGGATGCAAAAGGGTGCCCTGCGGCTGTAGCCATAGGCTTGCGCACTGCGGCGCTCGGCGGTGGCCGCCTCTTGCAAGGCGTCATGGGCTTCGCGGGTGGTTATCACGGACATCTCCTATATGTTCTCAGATTACTCTATGTCACAGAGTAATCTATGTCAACGGGCTTGGAATGACGGCTTTACAGGGCCGATTGGCCCGCCGCTATACTGTTGGAAAAACAGGGGTGGGAGATGACGAGACAAGAAAATCAGGGGCCTGATCGTCGTGGCGTATTGGCGGGCGCGGCGGCTATGGGCGTGGCGTTCGGCACCGGTCGCGCCTGGGCCGCATCACCTGTGGTCAGCACCAAATACGGAAAGATCCGCGGGCTGAGTGATGGCGCGGTGCAGATCTTCAAAGGCGTGCCTTATGGCGCCCCCACCTCGGGTGCCAACCGGTTCATGCCGCCCAAGCCGCCCACCCCTTGGAGCGATGTGCGCGACGCCACTCTGCTCGGCCATCGCGCGCCGCAGACCGACGCCACCGGCTTCATGGAAGAAGAAGTGGTGGCGCTGGACCGCACCGCACAGAGCGAGGATTGCCTGTGCCTGAATATCTGGACACCAGGGCTTGGCGAAAAGAAAAAACGCCCGGTGATGGTGTGGTGCCATGGCGGCGGCTTCACGGGAGGATCGGGCGGCAATATCCGCTATGACGGCACCGAACTGGCGAAAAAGCATGACGTGGTGCTGGTGACTCTCAATCACCGGCTCAACGCGTTTGGATTTCTGTATCTGGGCAAGCTGGGCGGCGATAAATATGCCGACAGCGGCAATGTCGGCATGCTGGACATCGCCGCCGCGCTGGATTGGGTGCGCGGCAATATCGCGGAATTCGGCGGCGATCCTGGCAATGTCACCATCTTCGGCCAGTCGGGCGGCGGCAGCAAAGTCACCACCGCGATGGCGATGCCGCAAGCGGCAGGGCGTTTCCATCGCGTGATCGCCGAAAGCGGCGTGGAACTGAAAGCGATCAGCACCGATGAGGGCAGCGAGATCGCCTCGCGGCTGATGACTCAACTGGGCATTCATGACGTGGATCAGCTGCAGCAGATTCCTTTTAGCCAGATCATCGCGGCACTGGGGCCGATGGGTCCGGCCGGGCGTTTCGGACCGGTGCTGGATCACCGCGCCCTGGTTTCGGGCAACGGGCCGTTCGATCCGGTGGCGCCGTCCATTTCCGCCAACGTGCCCATGATCCTGGGCTCGACCTTGACCGAAATCACGTTCCTCAACACCACGCCGCTCGATCCGATCGACGACGTCACCTTGCGCGCTGATCTGAAGCGGACCTTGCGGGTGGAGGATGGCGAGGTGGACAAGCTGATCGCGCTCTACAGCCACGATTTTCCCGAGGCGGCGAATGTGCGGCTCTATCAGATCATCGCCAGCGACAATTGGCTCACTGCCAATGTGGCGCTCACAGCCGAGCGCAAGGCCGCATTGGGGAAGGCGCCGGCTTATGTCTACCATTTCGAGAAGCCCACGCCGGTGCATGACGGCAAGCTGGGTGTGCCGCACACTTTGGAAGTCTCTTACGTGTTCGACAATCTCGACGGCTCCACCGACGATGTGATCACCGGCACCGGCAAAGACCGCTATCCCCTGGCCGACAAGATGAGCCGGGCCTGGACCCATTTCGCCAAGACCGGCGATCCCAATGTCTCAGGCCTGCCGCATTGGCGGCCTTATTCGGCGGCGGACCGCGCGGTGATGATCTTCAACGATCAATGCCAGCTGGCGGTCGACCCGCGCGCTGAAGCACGCCAGGCCATCACTGAGCTCCATATGCGCCAGGGCCAGGTTTCCCGGGCTTAAGACGCCGCGCAGGTGAAATTGGCCGCGTCATTGGTGTCGCCGCTGCCCTTGTATTTTGCCACCTGCGGGTAAGAGCAGATGGGCCGGGTGCGGTCCGCGATCTTGGTCTGCGCGTCGATATGCGAGCCGATGAAATAAGTGGGCGCCTTCTTCTCTGTCACCCATTCATCCAGCGCCATGGTGATGTCGTGTTGGGCATCGGGCGCGCTGGCGGGACCAGCGGCGCCGAAATTCCCTGCGCCCGGACCGCCGGCGCAATGATAGATGCCGGGCAGCATATAGAATTTGAGAAACGCATCGGCCTTGGCCTGACCCAGCTTGGCCACGATCCGCTGATAGAAATCGATGCTGGCGTAGGGCGAAATCTGCTGGTCGGCCCAGCCGTGATACATGATCAGCTTGTGGCCCATGGCAGCGTATCGCGTGAGATCGGGCTTGACGTTATAGACATCGGCCACCGTCTCTTTTCCCACCACTTTGGCGGACAAGGCCCGGTCAGTATCCTTGTCATAGTCGAACCCAGTGTTCTTGAAATTCGGATCCTGGAACACCGAATAGCGGAAGAAATCATATGACGATCCGCCTGGCGCCTTGCCGGCCCAGATCCGCGCCCATTCCGCTT
>DATBAP010000075.1:0-51603 GCA_036271455.1 Rhizomicrobium sp. | reverse complement strand
CGCGGTCACCTTTCTTGACGCCGCGCGCCTTCAGCACATTGGCGAAGCGGCAGACTTCCTCGTGAAGCTGGCGATAGGTGATGCGTTTGGAATCCTTGGGATCGTCGCCTTCCCAGATGATCGCGGTCTGGTTACCGCGATTGGCGAGATGGCGGTCGATGCAGTTGGCGGCCACGTTGAGCACGCCATCCTCGAACCATTTGATATGCAGATTTTCCGGATCCCAGGAGACGTCGCTCACCTTGGTGAAGGGCTTGATCCAGTCCAGCCGCGCCGCCTGCCTCTTCCAGAAATTGTCTGGGTCCTTGATCGAATCGGCATAGAGGGCGGCATAGTCGCGCGCATTGACATATGCGCGCTTTTTCCACTCCTCAGGGACCGGGACGACAGGATCGTTCATAATTCCTCTTTACGGGCACTTCCACTAGGCTGGCGGTCTTAAATTGGCGATCTGGGGCAACGGAGATTATGGCATGGCGGCCACCCGGCAGGCGAGCGATTCCAACACCAAGGCCATGATGACCGACGCGGCGATCAAGGCGCGCACCGGCAAGGATTGGATGACATGGTTTAAGGCGCTGGACAAGGCGGGCGCGGCCAAGCTCGATCACAAGGCAATCGTGGCTCTGGCGCGCGAGATGGGGTCGGGACGCTGGCACGGCCAGATGGTAGCGGTGAGGTATGAGCGGGCGCGGGGCCTGCGCGCCATGAACCAGAAATGCGATGGCGAATTCTCGGTCAGCGTCACCCGAGTGATGGATGCACCGCTGCCGAAATTGTACGCCGCCGCCACCAAAAATCCCGCCGCGTGGTTTCCCAAAGGCACATTCGAGGAAACGTCGCGCACCAAGGACAAATATTGGCGGGGCAAATGGAATAGCGGCCGGCTGGAGGTGGGTTTCTATGCCAAGGGCGCGGGCCGGGCGCAGATCGCGCTCCAGTCCAACAAGCTGGCCGGTGAGGCGATGGTGGAAAAAGAGCGCGCTTTGTGGAAAAAAGCGATAGACAGGCTCCAGGCAATCGCCGAAACAAGGTCTTGATGCAATTACAGCTTTCCTCCTGGCCGGAAGTCGAGGCCTATCTGGCCCGCTCCAAGGCGATCCTCATCCCCATCGGTTCGACCGAACAGCATGGCCCGAGCGGGCTGCTGGGCACCGACGCGCTCTGCCCCGAAGTGATTGGCCGGCGCGCGGGCGACGAAGCCGGCATCCTGGTCGGTCCCACCTTCAATGTGGGCCAGGCCCAGCATCACATGGCGTTTCCCGGCACGATCACGCTCAAGCCCTCGACCATGATCGCCTCGATGGTGGATTGGAGCGAAAGCCTGACGCGTCACGGCTTTGAACGAATCTATTGGCTGAACGGCCATGGCGGCAACATCGCCACCATCACCGCCGCATTCTCGGAGATTTACCATGGCGTGACGTTTGCCGGGGCGGGCACCAACAATCCTCCGCTGCGCTGCCAGTTGCGCAATTGGTGGGAATTGTCGGGCGTGATGGATTTGTGCCGCGAGCTTTTTCCGGTGGGCGAGGGCAGCCACGCCACACCGTCTGAAATTTCTGTAACCTATTTCGCCTATCCCGAAGCGGTAAAAAGCGTGGCTATGTCTCCCCGAATCGCGCCCACCGGGCCCATCCGTGATGCCGAGGATTTCCGCCGCCGTTTTCCCGACGGCCGCATGGGGTCCGATCCGTCCCAGGCCAATATCGAGGCGGGGCGGCGTATCGTCGAGGCGGCGGTGAAAGCGGCGATTTCGGAATTCCAACAATTCGAGGCCGCGTAATAGGCCAGCAGTGAGAGTTCAGTGAGCGACGATTATCTTTTTTCCCTGCCTCAGCCATTCATCACCATCCATGGCAATAACAAGCGTTTTCCTGTGCACCGGGTGTGGTGCGTGGGACGCAATTACGCCGCCCATGCCAAGGAGCTTGACAATGACGCCAAAGAGCCGCCGCTCTTCTTCTCCAAACAGCCGGACATGGTGGTGCCCGGCGGCGGGACCATCCGTTATCCCAGCCTGACTTCCAACTATCACTTTGAGTGCGAGCTGGTGGTGGTGCTGAAAGAGGGCGGCGAGAATGTTCCGGTGGAAGTCGCGCCCAAGCTGATCTTCGGCCATGCCGTGGGCTTGGACATGACCAGGCGCGACCTGCAGAAGCAGATGCAGGAAAAAGGCCGGCCCTGGGAAATCGGCAAGAGCTTCGAACAGAGCGCGCCCGTCGGCGCGATCACGCCAGCGATGGGCCCGCTCTCTGCCGGCCGCATCCGCCTTTCGGTCAATAGCGAAGTGAAACAGGATTCCGACATTGGCCAGATGATGTGGAACGAGGCCGAGATCATCTCCCGGCTGTCGCAGCAGGTGCGGCTTTCCGCGGGCGACGTGATCTTCACCGGCACGCCCGAAGGCGTGGGCCCGGTCAAGCGCGGCGACCAGCTTTTGGCGGAAATCGCGGGCCTGGAGCCGCTTTCGGTCACGATTGCCTGAGGGGTCCGACGGGCCTAAAGTCGCGGCTTCCCAGGGGTGCCACCCAGAGCGCTGAGCGCAAAGGACGGCTGAGATCGCAATCCCGCGAATCCCTTAGAACCTGATCCCGTTCGCACGGGCGTAGGGAGAGGCCAAATGAACAAACCCATTCTCAATCCCATCCTCAATCCAAGCTCCGTTTCCATCACTCGCGGTCCCTTGCCGGGCTCGCGGAAAGTCAAACTCAACGGCGTACCCTTCCGCGAAGTGGCGCTGTCGGGCGGCGAAGCGCCGATCCGGCTTTACGACACATCCGGTCCGTACACGGACGAAAGCGCGGTCCTCGACATCGGCAAGGGCTTGGGCGGCCCGCGCCGGGCCTGGATCCTGGCGCGGGGCGATGTCGAAGAATATGACGGCCGCCACCGCAAGCCCGAGGATGATGGGCTCAAGCGGGGCGAGCTTCTATCGGTGCCGCAATTCGACCGCGCCGGCCTGAAGCCGCTGCGCGCCAAGCCCGGCAGGAATGTCAGCCAGCTTCACTATGCGCGCCAAGGCCTCATCACCGAGGAAATGAAATACATCGCCGCGCGCGAGAATCTGGGGCGTAGCGCTCTGGCCGACGGCAATTCGTTCGGCGCGAATATCCCGAACGAGATCACGCCGGAATTCGTCCGCGCCGAGCTGGCTCGGGGCCGCGCCATCATCCCTTCCAATATCAACCATCCTGAGACCGAGCCGATGATCATCGGCCGGAATTTTCTCACCAAAGTGAACGCCAATATCGGCAACAGCGCCGTGACCTCCAGCACCGCCGAGGAAGTGGAAAAGATGGTCTGGTCGATCCGCTGGGGTGCCGACACGGTGATGGACCTGTCCACCGGCCGTCACATCCACACCATTCGCGAATGGATCATCCGCAATTCTCCTGTGCCCATCGGCACGGTGCCGATCTATCAGGCGCTGGAGAAAGTGGGCGGCGTGGCCGAAGACCTTACCTGGGAGCTTTACCGCGACACCCTGATCGAACAGTGCGAACAGGGCGTGGATTATTTCACCGTCCATGCCGGAGTGCGGCTGGCGCATATTCCGCTTACCGCCGAGCGCGTCACCGGCATCGTCAGCCGCGGCGGCTCGATCCTGGCCAAATGGTGCCTGGCCCATCACAAGGAGAATTTCCTCTACACGCATTTCGAGGAAATTTGCGAACTTCTCAAGCAATACGACGTGTCGTTCAGTTTGGGCGACGGTTTGCGTCCCGGCTCGACTGCCGACGCCAATGACGCCGCCCAATTCGCCGAGCTGGACACGCTGGGCGAATTGAACCGCATCGCCCAACGCCACGATGTCCAGGTGATGATCGAAGGCCCGGGCCATGTGCCCATGCACAAGATCAAGGAGAATATGGACCGGCAATTGGCGGTCTGCGACGAAGCGCCGTTCTATACGCTGGGCCCGCTCACCACGGATATCGCTCCTGGCTATGACCACATCACCTCGGCGATCGGCGCGGCGATGATCGGCTGGTTCGGCACCGCCATGCTTTGCTATGTCACGCCCAAGGAGCATCTGGGTCTGCCCGACCGCGACGATGTGAAAGCGGGCGTGATTGCCTATCGCATCGCCGCCCACGCCGCCGATTTGGCCAAGGGCCATCCCGCGGCGCGCATCTGGGACGACGCCATGAGCAAGGCGCGCTTTGAATTCCGCTGGCGCGATCAGTTCGCGCTGGCGCTCGATCCCGAGACCGCCCAGCTTTTCCATGACGAGACGTTGCCGGCGGACGGCGCCAAGGTGGCGCATTTCTGCTCCATGTGCGGACCCAAATTCTGTTCCATGAAGATCAGCCAAGAAGTGCGCGACGCGGCGCGCGGCACCAATGACAGCATGTCCACCGCCGAAATTCGCGCCGCGATGGCCAAGAAGGCAGACGAATTCAAGCAGAGCGGCGGAGAGATTTATCTCCACAAGCCGGCTGCTGAGTAGGAATGGCTGTCGCAATACGTCCCGCGGCGTCGGGTGATCACGACGCGATCTGGCGCATCATGGAGCCCATCATTCGGGCGGGCGAGACTTATTCTCTGCCGCGCGACATGGACCGCGACGACGCGCTGAAGCATTGGTTCGCGCCCGATCGCAGCGTCTTTGTCGCGGACGAGGGCGGCGAGATCATTGGCACCTATTATCTGCGCGCCAACCGCCCCGGTCCCGGCGCGCATATTTCGAACGCGGGCTTCATGGTCTCAGATAAGGCCGGCGGAAAAGGCGTGGGCCAAGCGCTGTGCGAACATGCACTGGCCACTGCAAGAACCCGAGGCTTTGCCGCCATGCAGTTCAATTTTGTTGTTGCCGCCAATGACGGCGCAGTGCGGCTGTGGCAGCGCATGGGTTTTGCCGAGATCGGCCGCACCCCGGATGCGTTCCAGCATCCCCGATTGGGCCTGGTCGATGCGCTGGCGATGTACCGCAGGCTTTGATCTTGCGTGCGCCGCTTTGTGTATCCTCATCCTGAGCTTGTCGAAGGATGAGGCTGCAAGGTCTGTTGGCGCGCCCTCATGCTTCGACACGCTCAGCATGAGGAGATCGGAACTTACGTCCGGTCACCTAGCGTCTCTCGGTGAACAATCCATGTGGGCCGGTTAAATCGCTCATCAACATCAGCTTGACGGTGAAGCCGTCGCTGGCGGATGTGAGCCCGGCGCCGGCGCCGAATTCCACCGAGATGGGATCGCCATTGTAATCGCCGGTTAGCCATAATTCGTGGAACTGCTGGCCGCCGGGCAGGAATTTCCTCAGCTGCCCGAAGCCGTCATATTCCTCCACCGCCGCGGTCCAGGTGTCGTCGATCTTGTAGTCCAGCCGCGTCGCGGGATTGAATTCCAGCCCGCCGATGCCACCGTGATAGTCATTGTCCATGATGGGATTGAAGGTAAAGCTCCAGCGGTTATCGGAGCCGAAGCGGAAGCCGATGATGGGGCGGATCTCGCCGCTATTGACTTGCGATTCCCACCATTTCTGGTTCCAGCTGAATTCGAAATTCATTCCATAATAGAAATCATTGTTGGCATAGTCGGGCTTGACGAACAGCGCCCGCAATTTGAAGCCATTATAGGTCAAGCCCCGGTTTTCGCTGTCGGCATAGAGCGGCAAATATAACCCCGCCTCGAACCAGGGCGCTACGCCATAGGCCCATTCGGTGACGCTGCTATATGCGTGATTGTCGATCAACGCGCCGGGATATGCGGGCGTCTTCAGGCCGTCCGGCGTGTAATTGTTGTGCCAGGTGAGGCCGAACACGCCCTCTGGTTCGATCTCGCTGGTATAGACCTGGATCTCGTCCGTCGGCGTGGCGAGCGCGCTTGCCGCCGAACCCAGCAGCAAGAACAGAACGAATCCAAGAAGCCTCATTCAAATCCCCCGGCAAGAGAGATGTGATAGCGCGGAGGCAGACGTGTTTCACCCGCTATCTCTGCGAGTGAAAGCAATTCGCAGAAAAAGAAGATTGGCGGCGGCCTCAAGTAGCGAAGCGGTAGGCCTTAAACAGTCAACGAAGCGTGCGGTTGCCGGTGGCGGCGTAATAGATAAACAACACGATGATCGCGCCGATCACCGCGACGAAGGTCGAGATGAAGAAGCCATGCACTTCATAATGAAAGCCGGAGAGGGACCGGAACAGCCAGCCGCCCACCAATGCGCCCACCAGCCCCAGCGCGGTGTTGACGATGCAGC
This sequence comes from Rhizomicrobium sp., assembly GCA_036271455.1. Classification (GTDB taxonomy): domain Bacteria; phylum Pseudomonadota; class Alphaproteobacteria; order Micropepsales; family Micropepsaceae; genus Rhizomicrobium. Next base: position 45,407 of record DATBAP010000075.1, on the reverse strand, counting down.
CTTCGCCCTTTTTGTTGACGATCAGGCCGGCAATCCAGCCGGTGAAGGCGCCGAAGAAAATCCAGCTCAAGACATACATCGTGTGAAACCTGACGATTAATTCAGGCTCACATATATCATGGCGATTGTCGCCGCCGCCATCACCGCGGTAGAAATCCAGCCCAGCGCGCCCAGCACCGGGCCGATGCGGAAAGCGCCCATCTTGCCGCGATGGCCGGCCACAACCATCATCGCCACCATCATCGGCACCGCGATCACGCCATTGAGCACCGCGCTCCAATACAGTGCCTTGATGGGATCGAGCCCGGAATAATCAATCCCCAGGCCCAGGATCATCGCCGCGCCGATAACGGCATAAAAGCCTTTGGCTTCCCATGGCATGTTGTCCAGGCCGATTTTCCAGCCCCGCGATTCACCCACTGCATAGGCGGCCGATCCCGCCAGCACTGGAATGGCCAGCAACCCCGTGCCGACGATGCCCAGCGCGAAGATGAGTGAGGCGAACTTTCCCGCCACCGGCGCCAGCGCCTTGGCGGCTTGGGCCGCCGTCTGGACATTGGTCACGCCTGCCTGGTGCAAGGTGGCCGCGGTCGAGACCATGATGGCGATGGCGACGGCGTTGGAGACGAACATGCCCGCGATCGTGTCCACCTTGATGCGCTGAAGCGCGCGCCGCGCCTGGGCGGGCGCTTCCAAAAGTGGCTTGCGCCAGCTTTTCTGATCGACTTCCTCTACTTCCTGCGCGCTTTGCCAGAAGAAGAGATAGGGGCTGATGGTGGTGCCGAACAGCGCCACGATAGTGGTGGCCGCGCCGGGCGACAGATCGGCGCCCACGCCGATCAGGCTCAGCCCGATTTTGGGCCAGTCCAGATGAATAAAGAACAGCACCGCGACATAGGCGAACAGCGAGAGGGTGAGCACGGTCAAGAAGCGCGCATAGCGGCGATAGGGAATGAACAGCTGCAAGGTCAGCGAGAAAATCGCGAAAGCGATGGTGAACTCGTGCTCGCCGAAGCCCGCCACCAGCTTGGCCGCTTCGCCCATCGCCGCCAGGTCGGCGCCCAGATTGATGGTGTTGGCGATGAAGAGCAGACTCACCAGGCCGCCCACCAGCCATTTGGGCATCACATCGCCCATGTTGCGCGCCAGGCCATGGCCCGTGACGCGGCCGATCAGGGCGCTCACCATCTGGATCGCCACCATCAGTGGGAAACACAGGACCATGGTCCAAAGCAGGTTCAGGCCGGATTGCGCCCCGGCCTGGCTATAGGTGGCGATGCCCGACGGATCGTCATCGGCCGCCCCGGTGATCAGGCCCGGGCCCAATTGATTGCGCATGGCGATGCGGGACAGCCGCCGGATCAGGCTTTTTTTCGGTTTTGCAGCGGTCATTGGCCCAAAGGGAAAGGATGAGGACGGGAATTTCAGGAGCCGGGAGCGGCGCTGGAGCGTATCATGGAACGCAGCTCCAGCCGGGAGGTCTCCATGAGAATCGCCGCGTCCGCGCTTTTCGTCCTCATCATCCCGCTCGCCGCCCAGGCACAGACCGCCTCGATGGCTCCGGCCAAGCCCGCTTCGCCAGTTTGCCTGCGCCAGGACATGGTGTGGAGTTGGAACGTGGTGGACGACAAGACCTTGATCGTCACCGACAAGGCGCGGAAGACCTATAAAGTCTCGCTCAAACCCGGTTGCTTCGACCTCAAATGGCATTTGCGGCTGGGCTTTAGGAGCTACAGCGGCATGGGCATTTCCTGCCTGGAGCGGAATGATTTCGTGACCGTGCCACCCGAGACCGGGATGCCGGCGCAACGCTGTTTCATATCGGATATCGCGGCCTATGCGCCGCCGCCTGTTCCACCCAAATAGGGCAGTCCAGGTAAGGTCAGGCCGAATCAGGTCGACTAAGAATCAGGTTTGTACGGGATCGGACGGCCAGGCCTTCCACAGAGCAGCTGCATGGGCCAGCACCAGCACCGTCACCAGAAACAAGCCCCAGATCAGTGTGGTGGTGATCATCAGGAACAGGGCCGTCAAGCCTTCGACAGACGCCATCACGATGCTGGGCCCCTTGGGCAAAGCCCAAAGCCCCGCCGCACGTCTCGGAAAACGCACCCGCGCCAGGCGGAAGAGCGCGCTGGCGGCGAAGGCCAGCGCCAGGAATGGAATAAGGGATTCCAGCAGTCGCACGCTCATGGCTATTCGGCCGCCACGCCCATGGCGCGCAGGATCTCGCGTTCGGTTGTGGTGCGAGCGCTGCGAAGCTGCTCGACCAGCTGGAAGTCGGCGGCATAGAGTTTCTGGATACGGGCCTTCTGCCGCGCCGAGAAATCCAGCGGCATGCGTATCGAGCGGTTGAGCCAGGGAAGCCGCGCCACGCCGTGGGCACCGAGATAGGCGGAAAGCATTTCGTGATCGCGGCCATAAAGAAAAAGACGCTTCACCAGCGGCTGTCCGGTCTTGAGATCGCAGACGAACCAGCTTTGCGGGCGCATCACGAAGTCCAGCGAAAGCGCGTCACGCCCCTCGACGAAAGTGAGATAATCGTCCACCGAGCGGATATTTTCCGTCTGGTCCAGGAACACGTCGCTCAAGCGGCAACTCGCGGTGCCGCCGCTCCTCACAAAAGCATAGGCCGACGCGAAACGATCGTAAGGATCGCGCACCACCGCGAAGGATTCCGCGCGCGCCCAGAAGCCCGGCGCCACCGCCTTGAAGTAGCGGGCGCTGTAATGCTGGATGCAATGCTCGCCATAAAGCGCGTGGGCGACGGAGGTACCGGCGGCGCGCGGCACATGCAGGAAGATCAGGTTCCGCTGGCGCATCGCCTTGGGTATCCGCCAGCCCAATACCCGCATGGCGGGCGACGCCAGGCCGCAAAATTTCTCGAATATATCTTCCTGATAATAGACGCCGAACAACAGGCGGTGGATTTGCTTGGGATCAGGGAAGGAAGGCGGTGATCGGTAGTGTCTTCCGTCCACGGGCGACCCCAGAATCCTTCACAAATGATAATGAAGGTTCCTGGCGCCGCGCTTCCTCGCGGAATTGTGCGGAATTATCGCAAAGTGTGTTGATTTCTCCCAATGCAAAAATTCTGCACAACGTAAGCGTGCTTTAATGTCACTGGTGTAAACGGGAAGTTGTAAGCGGATGCCCTAAACGTGAGTGCCGTTTTATGCGCCATATTCAGGGCGCATGGTCCTTTTTGTCCTGAATCGCATGGACCGTGATCATCACATTCCGCCAGATCTCGAACGCTTCGACGTCACCCTGATCGAGCACCGTATCGGCATGTCCGGCGGCAATAAGTTCCGCCTCATCGGCATAGCGGGCGATCAAGTCTCTGGCGATGTGCTGAATGTCCTTGTCCTCGTCCTGGTTCGGCATGGTCGCGCCGGAACGCTGCGAGGTGAAGTCTAACGGGGGGACATTACGAGAAGCTGACATCTCGGCTAGCACCATCAGAACACACGTGTTCCTCACCGTAAGCTTGTGCCGCCGGCCGCCACGCGCATGCCATCATGACGGGCGAGGGGTATGCCGCAACGCGCCAGTACTTCGCGCACATCGCGCACGGGCTGGAACACTTCGTTGTTCCAATCGTCGCCCTGCATGTCGTGCGCCTTCTGCTCTTCTTCGACGATATGCTTGTCCTGGGTGAAGATGCCTTCGGTGAACCAGGTCACGAACGGCCACGCCAGATGAATCAGGCCGGGGATCTTGGGCTTCTTCACCGAAAGATAGCCAAAGGTGCGGTTGGTTTTCTGCGCCGCGTCGAGCGGCGTATAGGCCAGCCACACATCCAGCACCGGATCGCCGGGACCGACCCAGACTTTCAGGCGCTGATAGGGATATTCGGTGCGGATGGTCATGGTGTCGCGATTGGCGGCGTCGGTGGGTGCGCGCATCACGCCCAGGATGGTGGTCTCGCCCAAAGTGGCGCGGCCTTCGGTGCGGCTGAAAGTGTAATCCACTTCGCACCAGTCCGGACCCTGGCGCCGCCCCAGGCAGGTCGCCTTGATCGAACCCATCAGGCTGCGATGCAGGACCTGATGATTCATGTCGAAGAGATTTTCGTGCATGAAGCTGTAGTGACAGGCGACGCTGCGATCGAGCCGGCGTGTCTTATAGGAACCGTCGGCGCGCGAGCCCAGGGATTTGGGCAGCCGCTCTTCCGCACGGGTGGGATCGCCAGGGAAGATGAAGATCATCCCATCCACTTCGCGCACGGGATAAGAGGTCACTCCATTGGGCAGCCGCTCGCGTCCCAGATAAGGGATGTTCACGCAATGGCCGGCGCAATCATAAGTCCAGCCGTGATAACCGCATTTGAGCACTTCGCCTTCGACGATGCCCAGCGACAACGGCACCTGGCGGTGCGCGCAGCGATCTTCCAGCGCATGGACCGTTCCGCTCTGGCCCCGGTAAAGCACCACCGGCTCTCCGGCGAAGCGGCAGGCCAGGGTCTTGCCGCGCTTGAGGGTGCGCGACCAGGCCAGCGGATACCAGTAATCGGGATGCGCGCCGATGCGCCTCAGGTCCATCTTCGGGGCAGACACAGCCGTCATCGGCGATCACTCATCTCGACACTGCCTTGTTTGGGCTTGAGATCCCGCCCCCCGGCAGGTTCGCCTGTAACCCGAACATGCCAGAGGCCGAATGTCCACGCTATAATGTAGGTTAATCTTCCCTGGTCCCAATTGCCCTTTTGGCCGGAAGGGGGTTCCTTTTCGTACAGTGCAGCTTGGGGCGAAACGATGAGGGGCTACTTCGGAGTGGGCGTGGACGGGATTTCCAAGCCCATGAATTTGGGCAATCTGATCCGTATTGCTCATGCCTTCGACGCCAGCTTCTTTTTCTCCATCGCGCCGCGCCTGAAATTGTCGGACGCGCAAAGCGATACATCGCAGGCGCAAGGCGCCCTGCCGTTCTACAATTTCGCCAAGCCGGACGATTTGCGCCTACCCATCGGTTGCCGCCTGGTGGGAGTGGAAATCACGGATGACGCGGTCGAGCTTCCCCGTTTCCGCCATCCCATGCGCGCGGCCTATGTGTTCGGCGCCGAGCGTCTTTCGCTCTCGCCCAAAGTGCTCAAGGCCTGCGAATTCGTGGTGAGGATTCCCACCCGCTTTTCCATCAATGTGGGCATGGCCGGTGCCATCGTGCTCTATGACAGGCTGGTGTCGCTGGGCGGCTATGGCGCGCGCCCCGTCAAGGCGGGGGCCACGGGCGCCGAAGTGCCGCCGCCGCACGCCTGGGGTGCGCCGCTGGCAAAGGTCAGAAACGAAGATTAGAGGCCATGATTGGCGCACTAGTCCGCAATCGATTCGCGTCAAGGGTGCGCGTCAAAAAATACAGCGCTTTCCAAGCAGAAACGGGCGTGTTAGTTCCGGCGCATGACCCCCGCTTTGTCCATCTCCCACCTGCGCAAGGTTTATCGCGGCGGCACTGTCGCGGTCGAAGACATCTCGTTGACGATTCCGGAAGGGGAGTTTTTCGGCTTTCTGGGCCCCAATGGCGCGGGCAAATCCACCACCATCCATTGCGTCACCGGCGTCGCCGAGCCGACCTCGGGCAAGATCGAGATTTTCGGCATCGACGCGGTCAAGAATTATCGCGAGGCGCGCCGCCTGGTGGGGCTTTGCCCCCAGGAATTCAATGTCGATCCCTTTGCCACGCCACGCCAGATCGTGGACTGGATGGGCGGCTATTTCGGCATGAACGCCCGCGCCAGGAAAGAGCGCATCGATTATTTGATCGAGCGCTTCGATCTCATTCCGCATCAGAAGAAGCAGTTCCGCCAATTGTCGGGCGGCTTGAAGCGCCGTGTGGTCCTGGCCCGCGCGCTGGTCAACGATCCCAAACTGATCATCCTGGACGAACCCACCGCGGGCGTGGACGTGGAATTGCGCCGGGTGCTGTGGCGCTATCTCGCCGAGATCAACAAGGACGGGCGCACCATCCTTCTCACTTCGCACTATCTGGAAGAGGTGGAACGGCTCTGCCGCCAGATCGCCATCGTCAACAAGGGCAGGATCGTGCGCGAAGGCACCAAGGACGAGATTGCGGGCACGCCGGGCGGGCTCGAGGACGCCTATCTGGTGGCGACCGGCGCCGAGCCCGACCATGTCGCGGGTCAATGATATGGAACGTGAGATGCAGACCTTGAAGCCCATGGGGGTCAACTGGATCGGTCTCTACACCATGGTCCGGCGGGAGGTGCAGCGCATGGCGCGCGTGCCGATCCAGGCCTTTGTCGCGCCCTGGATCTCGGCGCTGCTGTTCATCTTTATTTTCGGCTCGGTGGTGGGCGGCCGCATCTCCCAGATCGGCGGCCACAAATATCTGGAATTCGTGCTGCCGGGCATCCTGATGATGAACATCATCAATGCCGCCTTCCTGCAATCTTCCACCGCGATCTATTTCTCGCGCTTCATCAAGTTCGTGGAAGAGATGCTGGTGGCGCCGCTCTCTTATGTCGAGATGATCGTGGGCAGCCTCAGTGTGGTGGTGCTGCGCGCCACCGTCACCGGCATCGGCATTTTGATTATGGGCCTCGGCTTCGGCGCCACCCATATCGAATCCTGGCCCCTGTTCCTGTTCTGGCTGGTGAGCGTCTCCGCCGTGTTCGGCCTGTTGGGACTGATTGTGGGCCTGTGGTCCAAGAGTTTCGAGCAACTCTCCATGCCGGTGGTGTTTTTCCTTACCCCGCTATCGATGGTGGGCGGTGTCTTTAACACCGTGCAGATGCTGCCGCCCTGGCTGCGCTGGCTGGCCTGGGCCAATCCCTTCTTCTATTTCATCAACGGCATTCGCGGCGCGATGATCGGGTTCGACGAGACGCCGCCCGGCCTGGGCATCGGCTTGACCCTGGCGTTCGTCTCGGTCCTGGGCGTGGTCGTGTGGCGGCTTTTCGCCAAGGGTTATGGCCTGCGCGAATAGGCTGGCGGGGGCAGGGGCCCTTGGCTTATTCTCGCCGCCACGCGGGCAAGCCCATGAAATCGCCCGATTCCGGCCCCATACACCGGCCCCGATACGCTGGAGCATTCATGATACGCAATCTTTTGCTGGGTTCCCTCTGCGCCGCCGCGTTGGCGGCGCCCGCCTTTGGCCAAAGCGCCAATCTTCTGGGCGCGTTCGGGAGCTGGACCGCTTATTCCACCGGAACCGGCGACAGCATGACCTGTTTCGCCATGTCCCGTCCCCGCGCCACGGAACCCAAAAGGGGTCTCAAGCGCGGTTCGATCTATCTGATCGTCACGGATTATCCCGCCAAGAAGATCAAAGGCGAGCCCGAGATCGTGCCCGGCTACGAGTATAAGGATAAGACGCCGGTGACGTTGGAGATCGGCGACGACCGCTTCATGTTCTTCGGCAAGAACGAGGCCAAGCAAGGCGCGGCCTGGCTTACCTCACTCAATGACGGCCAACGCCTGATCGATGTGATGAGCAAGGGCGTCCTGGCGATGGCGATTGGAAGCCCCAACAAGGGCGCCAAGAGCATGGATACCTATTCGCTGGCAGGCTTCAATGACGCACTCGCCAAGATTCATGCCACCTGCAATATGTAAATCCCTGATCGGACTGTCGCCAGCGGAACTGTCCGCGGCGCTGACCGAAAGCGGCGTGCCGGAAAAAGCGGCGCGCATGCGCGCGCGCCAATTGTGGAACTGGATCTATGTTCATGGCGCGCGCGATTTCGCCGGCATGAGCAATCTGGCCAAGGATTTCCGCGAGCAGATGACGGGTACATTCACTTTGGCGCGGCCGGAAGTGGTGACCGAACAGATTTCCAGCGACGGCACCCGCAAATGGCTGCTCAAGACCGGACCGGGGATCGAATTCGAGACCGTCTATATCCCCGAGGCCGAGCGCGGCACGCTTTGCGTTTCGTCCCAAATAGGCTGCACCTTGAATTGCCGCTTCTGCCACACCGGCACCCAGAAGCTGGTGCGCAATCTCACCGCCGACGAGATCGTGGGACAGTTGCTGGTGGCGCGGGATTCGCTGGGCGATTGGCCCTCCACTGCGCCCGGCCGCAAAGTCACCAATGTGGTGATGATGGGGATGGGCGAGCCGCTCTACAATTTCGACAATGTGAAAGCGGCGCTGGCCATCGTCACCGACGGCGATGGCCTGGCGCTGTCCAAGCGCCGGGTGACGCTCTCGACCGCCGGCGTGGTGCCGATGATCGAGCGCGCGGGCACGGAGATCGGCTCGGCTCTGGCGATTTCGCTTCATGCCGTGACTGACGAATTGCGCGACGTGATCGTGCCCATCAACAAGAAATACCCGCTCAAGGAATTGATGGCGGCGGTGCGCGCCTATCCCGGTGCCTCCAATTCGCGCCGCGTCACTTTCGAATATGTGATGCTCAAGGGCGTGAATGACAGTCTGGCCGAAGCGCGCGCGCTGGTCCGGCTGCTGGCGGGCATTCCGGCCAAAATCAACCTCATCCCTTTCAATCCTTGGCCGGGCGCGCCGTATGAATGCTCGGACTGGAGCCAGATCGAGAAATTTGCCGAGATCGTCAACAAGGCCGGTTACGCCAGCCCGGTGCGCACTCCGCGCGGGCGCGACATCATGGCGGCCTGCGGCCAGCTCAAATCCGAAAGCGTCAAAGAGCGTGCCTCGGCCCGGCTGGCGGCGGAAAAGCTGGCAGCGGTGCAGTCCGGTCAGCTGGCGCGAATGCCGAACTGACGCGGAGCAGCTTTTCCGTTGGAACGCTGGATTTTTGACCCCCGATCCCTATAGTCCGGCGCGATTTGTGGGGTTCCCATGGCCAGGAAAGACGTGAAGAAAGTCGTGCTCGCCTATTCGGGCGGCCTGGACACGTCGGTGATCCTCAAATGGCTGCAGACCGAATATGGCGCCGAGGTCGTGACCTTCACCGCCGATCTGGGCCAGGGGGCCGAGATCGAACCGGCGCGCCAGAAGGCGCTCACTTTGGGTATCAAGCCCCAGAATATCTTCATCGAGGATTTGCGCGAAGAATTCGTGGCCGATTATGTCTTCCCCATGTTTCGCGCCAATGCCCTGTATGAGGGCGTCTATCTTTTGGGCACGTCGATCGCGCGGCCTTTGATCGCCAAGAAACAGATCGAGATCGCCGAGAAGATGGGCGCTGACGCGGTGTCTCATGGCGCCACCGGTAAGGGCAATGATCAGGTGCGCTTCGAGCTTTCCTATTATGCGCTCAAGCCCAACATCAAAGTGATCGCGCCGTGGCGGGAATGGGATTTGACCAGCCGCACCAAACTGCTGGAATTCGCCGAAGCGAACCAGATTCCCATCGCCAAGGACAAGCGCGGCGAGGCGCCCTTCTCGGTGGACGCCAATCTGCTGCATTCCTCGTCGGAAGGAAAAGTGCTGGAGGATCCCTCCAAGGAAGCCGACAGCATCGTCTATCAGCGCACCATTTCGCCCGAGGACGCGCCCGACAAAGCCACCTATGTGGAGATTGGCTTCGAAAAGGGCGACGCGGTGAGCATCGATGGCGCGAAACTCTCGCCCGCCAATCTTCTCACCAAGCTCAATGAATTGGGCAGGGCCAACGGCATAGGCCGTCTCGATCTGGTGGAAAATCGTTTCGTGGGCATGAAATCGCGCGGCATCTATGAGACGCCGGGCGGCACCATCCTGATCGCGGCCCATCGCGGCATCGAAAGCATCACCTTGGACCGTGGCGCGGCGCATCTGAAGGACGAGATCATGCCGCGCTATGCCGAGCTGATCTATAACGGCTTCTGGTTCTCGCCCGAGCGCGAGATGCTCCAGGCCCTGATCGACAAGAGCCAGGAATTCGTCTCCGGGACAGTCCGCCTCAAACTCTACAAGGGCAACACCATCCTGGTAGGGCGGCAATCGCCTCATTCGCTCTACAGCGAAAGCCTGGTCACATTCGAGGACGACAAAGGCGCCTATGACCAGAAAGACGCGCAAGGCTTCATCAAGCTCAATGCGCTGAGGTTGAGGACATTGGCCATGCGCAAGCGCCAAGCGAAGAAATGAACACCATGAGCGTGAACCAGGCCCAGATCGATTTCTGGAACGGGCCGACCGGCCAGAAATGGGCCAAGCACCAGACCGATATGGACCGCAACATGGCGGATATCGCCGTGGCAGGACTGGCATTGGCGAACGCGCGTCCCGGCGAGCGCGTGCTGGATATCGGCTGCGGCAATGGTTCGACCAGCCTGGCGCTGACCGAGACGGTGGGGCCATCCGGCGATGTGATAGGCGTGGATGTCTCCCAGCCCATGCTGGCGATGGCGAAGAGCCGCATCAACGCGCCCAATATCCGTTTCATTGAAGCCGATGCCGCCGCCCATTCTTTCACGCCGGACCGTGATCTGATCTTTTCCCGCTTCGGCGTGATGTTCTTCGTCGAGCCGGTTGCCGCTTTTGCCAATATCCGCAAGGCCGCCGCCACAGGCGGGCGTCTCGCCTTCATCTGCTGGCGCAAGGTCGAGGAGAATGAATGGTCGATGCGGCCGTATCTGGCGGCATTGCCGTTCCTGCCGGAGCAAAAGGCCGTCGATCCCAATGCGCCGGGGCCGTTCGCCTTCGCCGACCGCGAGCGCACGCGCGGCATCCTGGCCGACGCCGGCTTCCGCGACATCGTGATCGAGCCTTTCGATGGCTATATGCGCCTCGGGGCCTCGCCGGAGCATGCGGCGCTGCTGCTCACCTCGCTGATGGGGCCGGCGTCGCGGGCGCTCAAGAATGTGGATGAGGAAACGCGTAACCTAGCGCGGGACGCCATCGCCAAGGACATGGCGGTGTTCCAGGGCAGCGCATCTGAAATCGCGCCGGGCACCGCGTGCTGGCTGGTCACAGCGAAATCTTAATAGCGATCCTCTGTCATGGCCCGGGAATCCGGGCCATCCAGCTGACGCAGGCCGTTCCTATTGCAATTGCGCGGGTATCATCTGGATGGCCCACACTCCGGTGGGCCATGACATCGTGTTGTTAAATATCCACTGATGCCGTCAGGGCATTGTCCTGGATGAATTCGCGCCGCGGCTCGACCACATCGCCCATCAGCTTGGCGAACAATTCATCCGCATCCCCGGCATGCTCGACCTTCACTACCAATAACGAGCGGGCGTTCTCGTCCAAGGTGGTCTCCCACAATTGCTCCGGGTTCATCTCGCCCAGGCCCTTGTAGCGTTGCAGAGCCAGGCCCTTCCTGCCCCATTCGAACACCGCGGCCAGCAATTGGGACGGCGAACGGATCTCAAGGGTCTCGTCCTTGCGCTTAAGGCTGCCGGAGCGGAGATAGGTCTGTTGCAATTCGCCCGCCATCTTGTCCAGCCTGCGGGCATCGGCCGACGAGATCAGCGCGCCGTCGATCGCCACGGCCTCGCGCACGCCGCGCACGTCGCGCCAGAATTTCAGGCCGCCATCGGGTGTGGGCTCGCCGTGCCAGCCGCGCTCGAATTCCTCGGACAGGGTGTCGAGCCTGGTGGCGATATAGTGCGCCGTCTCGTTCGCTCGCGCGGCATCAGCGAGGATGTCGGGATTGAGCGCGCCAGCAATCGCCGCCTGTTCCAGCACGAACCGCGGATAGTGGCGGGGGAAGCCTTCCAGCGCCGCCACCGCGCTACGCGCGCTGTTCACCAGCATGGCGAAATCCGCGCCCGCCACCGTCTCACCGGTGTGGAGGGTGAAGAAGGCGCCGGCCGAACCTTCATCGATCAGGTAATTCTGCAGCTCGCTTTCGTCCTTCAAATAGCGCTCGGACTTGCCACGTGCTGCTTTGTAAAGCGGCGGCTGGGCAATGAAGATATGGCCGCGCTCAATCAAATTTTTCATCTGGCGATAGAAAAAGGTGAGTAGCAGGGTACGAATATGCGCGCCGTCCACGTCGGCGTCGGTCATGATGATGACCTTGTGATAGCGCAGCTTGTCGGGATTGAACTCTTCCGGCCCGATCCCGGTGCCCAGCGCCGTGATCAGGGAGACGATGCTGTCGGATGAGAGCATCTTGTCGAAACGGGCGCGCTCGATATTGAGGATCTTGCCGCGCAAGGGCAGGACTGCCTGGTTGGCGCGGTTGCGCGCCTGTTTGGCGCTGCCGCCGGCGCTGTCGCCCTCGACGATGAAAATCTCGCATTTGGAGGGGTCGCGTTCCTGGCAATCGGCCAGCTTGCCGGGCAGCGAGGCGCCGTCCAGCGCGCCCTTGCGGCGGGTAAGCTCGCGGGCCTTGCGCGCGGCTTCGCGGGCGGCGGCGGCTTCCACCACCTTGCCCACCACCATCTTGGCTTCGGCGGGATGCTGTTCGAACCAGGCGCCCAATTTGTCGATCAGCGCGCCTTCCACCACCGGACGCACTTCCGACGAGACCAGCTTGTCCTTGGTCTGGGACGAGAATTTGGGATCGGGCACCTTCACCGACAACACGCAGGTGAGGCCTTCGCGGCAATCATCGCCGGTCAGCGCCACCTTGTCCTTCTTGGCGCTGGGCATGTCTTCGGCATATTTGGTCACCACGCGGGTGAGGCCGGCGCGGAAGCCGGCCAGATGCGTGCCGCCATCGCGCTGGGGGATGTTGTTGGTGAAGACCAAAGTGGATTCGTGGTAGCTGTCGTTCCAGGTGAGCGCGATCTCCACCGTCATGCCGTCGCGTTCGGATTCGATCATCACGGGCGCGGGGATCAGCGGGTTCTTGGCGCGGTCCAGATACTGCACAAAGGCTTTCAGCCCGCCTTCATAATGCAAGAGTGCTTCCTTGGGCTCGACCCCACGCTTGTCGGTAAGCGCGATGGTGACGCCGGAATTGAGGAAGGCCAGCTCCCGCAACCTGTGTTCCAGGGTGGCGTAATCGAATTCCGTCTTGGTGAAGGTGACGGTCGAGGGCAGGAAGGTGACTTCGGTGCCGCGCCTGGGCTTGCCATTTTCGATGGGGGCATCGGCCACGATCTTGAGCGGGGCCACGGCATCGCCATTGCGGAACTGCATGTAATGTTCCTTGCCCTCGCGCCAGACGCGCAGGTCCAGGATTTCGGACAGCGCGTTCACCACCGACACGCCCACGCCATGCAGACCGCCCGAGACTTTGTAGGCATTCTGCTCGAATTTTCCGCCCGCATGAAGCTGGGTCATGATCACTTCGGCGGCGGAAACGCCTTCTTCTTCGTGGATGCCGGTGGGAATGCCGCGGCCATTGTCGCGCACGGTGCAGGAGCCATCGGGATTGAGCGTGACGTCGATGCGGTTGGCGTGGCCGGCCAAGGCCTCGTCCACCGCATTGTCCACCACTTCATAGACCATATGGTGCAGGCCCGAGCCGTCATCGGTGTCGCCGATATACATTCCGGGGCGCTTGCGTACGGCATCCAGGCCCTTCAGCACCTTGATGGAGCTGGCGCCATATTCGCCGGTCACTTGGTTTGCGGGGACTTCAGACATCACTTCACCATGATCGCTATGCCGGCGCCGGCCATCACCAGGCCTGCGCCTTTGTTCATGCGGCGGCGTGCCTTCACGCTCGCCACCAGATTCTTGAGCCGCGAGGCCAGCGCCGCATATCCCATCGTCACCGCCGGGATCAGCACCAAAGTGGCGGCCACCAGTTGCAGATAGCCCACCCAGTTAAGGCTCTTGAGGTCGATGGCGGTGGGCTGCAGCGCCACGAAAAAGGCAATCGCCTTGGGGTTGGAAAGCGTGATCCCCATCTGGGTGAAAAACCCGCGGCTGGCGCTTTCGGGAACGACGGTCATCTCTTCGGTGACCGTCGCTGTCCAGTATTTGTAGCCGAGGAAGAGCAGATACAAGCCCCCCGCGACCTTGATGATCACGAACATCGTGCCCATTGCCTTGGCGACCAGCGCCAGGCCGAAGGCCGACAAAGTCATCAGGATCAGATCGCCCACCATGATGCCCAAACAGGCGGGCACGGTCTTGCGGAACCCTTGGCTCAGCGCGCGGGCGATGATGGAGAAGATGCCGGGTCCAGGCGTGGCGATGGCCACCGCATAGAGCAGGCAATAGAACAGGAAATTATGCAGCGGGATCACGCGCTCACCTCGCGGAAGAGCCCGCCCTGCACTTCGAAAATCTGCGCCCGGGCGGTTTCGAACAAAGAAAGGTCGGTGCCGGTCATCCAGGCCTGGGCCTTGAGATCGGCGATCTCTTCGAACAAAGCGGCGCGGCGTGTCGCGTCCAGATGGGCGGCGACTTCATCCAGCAGCAGCAACGGCGCAAGTCCGTCGCGCGCGGTGGTCAATTCGCGGGCGAAGGCCAGCATGATCGCGATCAGCAGCGCCTTCTGTTCTCCGGTGGAGCAATCTCGCGCATCGGCGCGCTTCTGCACATGGCGGGCAAGCAGATCGGTTAAATGCGGCCCGGCCAGGGTGCGGCCGCTTTCGGCGTCGCGGATGCGGCTTTTCGCCAAGGCGCCCCGCAGGGCGTCTTGATCGGCATAAACCTCTTCCGCCAAGGTGAGCGCGGCGGCGGGAAAAGCGCCCACCCGCGTCGCCAGGGCAGTGTTGAGGCGTTCGACCGCGGCCTGGCGTGCGCGCGCCACTGCGAGGCCCGCCTCGGCCATTTCGTTTTCCAATCCATCCAGCCAGGCGGGATCGCGGGGGCCATATTTGAGCAGGCGCGCCCGCTCGCGCATCGCAGTCTCGTAGCGCGTGGCGGCGCGGGCATGTGACGCGTCGAAGCCCAGCACCAGCCGATCCAAGAAGCGCCGCCGTCCCGATGCGCTTTCAATGAAGAGACGGTCCATCGCCGGGGTGAGCCAGACCATCTGCACGATCTCGCCCAACTCCGCCGAGCCCTTGGCCTCCACGCCATTCAATCGCACATGCCGGCTGGGGGATTGTTCGGAAAGTCCCGTGCCGATCTCGTAATCGGTCTCACCGCGCTTTACCGTGGCCGCCACTACCCATAGCGCGTCCGACGGCGCGCTGGGCCCTTTGCGGGTGTGCTCGGCAAGCTTCGCCCCGCGAAGCCCCCGTCCGGGCGCCAGCAGCGAGATCGCCTCCAGAAGGTTGGTCTTGCCCGCGCCATTGGGCCCCGCCAGCACCACCGCCGCACCGGCCGTATTCAACTCCGCCGCCGCATAAGAGCGGAAATTGGCGACGGTGAGCCGTGTCACCGCCAGCTTCGCTGGAATGGCAATGGGGCCGCCGGAAAGGCGTGTGTCGGGCGCAGCTGTCAATCTCAGACCCTGAGCGGCATGAGGACGTAAAGCGTGCGCGCGTCCTCCGCGTCTTCGATGATGGCGGGCGAGCCCGCGTCCGACAGTAGGAAACGCACTTCCTTGCCGCCGATCTGGCCGGTGATGTCGAGCAGGTAACGAGCGTTGAAGCCGATCTCCATGCCCGCCGCGCTGTAGGTGGCACCCACATCCTCGGTGGCGGTGCCGGATTCCGGATTGATCACCGACAAGGTCACCTTGTCCTTGCCGATATTCAGCTTCACCGCGCGGGTCTTGTCGGCGGAGATGGTCGAGACGCGGTCCACGCTCTGGGAGAATTCCTTGGCGTCCAGCGCCAGCACCTTGTCGTTGCCGGTGGGGATCACCCGCTCATAGGGCGGGAAATTGCCGTCGATCAGCTTGGACGTCAGTTCCACGCCATTGAAGCCGAACTGGATCTTGGTGTCGGAGAGCGAGATTTCGATGGCGCCGTCGGCATCGTCCAAAAGCTTGCGCAGCTCGCCCACGGTCTTGCGGGGCACGATCACGCCCGGCATCTGGGCCGCGCCGTCGGGCAGTTCCAGCTCAAAGCGGGCCAGCCTGTGGCCGTCGGTCGCCACCGTCCGCAGCACCGGCGGCTTGGAGTCCTTGGCGGCATGCATGTAGATGCCGTTCAAGTAATAGCGCGTCTCTTCGGTCGAGATGGCGAAGCGGGTCTTGTCGATGATGCGCTTCAAATCGTCCGCGGCCAGCCGGAAGCGGTGGGGCAAGGCGCCTGCCGTCATCTGGGGGAAGTCGTCCTTGGGCAGGCACGCCAGCTCGAAGCGCGACGATCCGGCCGATACCGCTAGCCGTCCGCCTTCGCTGGTGAGCAGCTCAACCTGCACCTGGGCGCCATCGGGCAATTTGCGCACGATGTCATAGAGCATGTGCGCCGGCGCGGTGGCGAAGCCATTGCGCAGAATGTCGGCGGGAATGGATTCCACGATCTCGATGTCGAGATCGGTGGCGGTGAGTTTGAGCGCGCTCTTGCCCGCTTCCAGCATCACATTGGAGAGAATGGGAATCGTATTCCGCCGTTCCACCACGCTCTGGACGTGGGAGAGAGCCTTGAGGAATGCGCCCCGTTCGACATTGATCTTCATCGGTCTGATTTCCGCCTCGCGAACGAGGCGTCCTTTTCGCTAAAGGCCCCGTTTCCAGGCCGCGGTTTCAACTGCGCAGAAATGCCCGGAAAACCCCAATTTTCTTGTGTTTTGGAGCAGATGCTGGTCGCCCCAAGGCGGCCCCAAGACTCAAGTGGGAAACCATAGCAAAAGGGGGGCGAAGGGGCAAAAAAAACGCCGGCAAAACCGGCGTTTTTTCGCCCGGAAAACGGGCATTTTCGAGGGTTCTGGAAGGCGTCTAAAGCTCGCCCTTCCGCTGCAGCATCTGGGAGAGGAAATCCACCTCCTGGCGGAACAGTGGATCCTCGACGATCAGGGCCTCGATGCGGCGGCAGGCATGCAGCACCGTGGTGTGATCGCGGCCGCCAAAGCGCCGGCCGATCTCGGGCAGCGAGCGGGTGGTGAGCTTGCGCGAAAGATACATCGCCACCTGGCGGGGGCGGGCCACGCGGCGCGCGCGCTGGGGCGAATGGAAGTCCTTGACGTCGAGCTTGTAGAACTCGGCGGTCTTGCGCTGGATATCCTCGATCGAAGTCTTGAGGCCGGGTCCGGCGCGCAGGCCCACCGCTTCTTCGGCCGTCTCCAACGTCACGGGCTTTTTGGTGAGATCGGCATAGGTGGCGAGCTTGGTGAAGACCCCGATCACTTCGCGGGGGCTGGCATCTTCCAGCTCGGCAATGCGCTCCAGCACATTCTCGGGCAGCACCACATCGGGCTTGTGGCGGGCGAATTCCGCCGCCCGCGCCTTCAGGATGGAAAGCCTGGTGTCGCGGTCGGGCTTGTCGAGGACGATGCAAAGGCCCCCCGCCAGGCGCGATTTCACGTCGGCGCCCAATCCCTCCAGGGCCTGGGGCGCACGGTCGGCGGCGATCACCACCCGGCGCCTGAGGTCGGCAAAGGCGTTGACGGTATAGAGGAACTCCGACGCCGTGGCGGTGGAGCGGCAGATATGCTGAAGGTCGTCGATGATCAGAACTTCGGCGGTGCGCAGCTCTTCCTTGAAGGCCAACGTGTCCTTGCGATAGAGCGCGCCTAGGAAGTGGCGCATGAAATCTTCGGCACGCAGGAACAAGGTGCGCTTGCCGCGCTTGCGGAATTCCAGTGCCGCGGCGTTCAAAAGATGGGTTTTGCCGAAGCCGAAGCCGCCATGGATGTAGAGCAGGGGGATGTCCTGCTGCTGGCCTTCGGCGAAGGCGCGTGCCGCGCCATGGCCGAATTCATTAGCCGGCCCGGGGATAAAGCTGTCGAAGGTCTGCTGCGGATGCAGCATCCGTGTCCACAATCCCCGGGCGCCATCTTCCTCGCCGCCGCGCGCAGGCGGCGACAGATAGGCGATGCTGGCGGAGGATTGTGCGGCCTCGCGCACCACTCCCCCGGCCACGGAGGGCGGGGCAGGCGAGGCGATCACGATGGAAATCGAGACAGGCTCGGCGCCCTCGGCGCGGAAGGCGCGCTCGATACGGGCGACATAATGGTTGGCGACCCAGTTGCGCACAAAAGGCTTGGCGGCGCCGATCTTGAGTTCGTCATGGTCGAAGGATTCCAGGCTCAGGGGTCCGATCCAGGCCTCGAACACCGGATCGCCCAGCTCGCGGCGCATCCGCTCGCGCACCGCCATCCATGCGCTCGTCCAATCAGGCCGGCTCGTCTTGCCCGTCAAATGTCCCATATCTCAATACCCGTCTTGTTGTGAGCCACGCCGTCAGCCGCGTGTTGCCCGAGCTTTTCGCTCTTTCCGCCCTGCCGCGTTTCGCCTATCGCGGTTCTATGCCTCGTCGCATGTTCGCCCCCTCATGATTGCCGCCAGGGAAGGCCCGCCGCCTTCCAGCCGTCGATCGCGCCCCGATGCCCTTCGGGAGTGATCGCCCCTTCAAATCCGCTGGCGATGTTGAATGCCTTTTGATAGCCCGCGCGTGTCATCGCCATTGCCGCGGCGCGCGACCGCGCGCCCGTGCGGCAGAGGAACACCACCGGCGTGGACGTGTCCGCTCCGGCTTCGCCCAGCGCCTGGATGGCGTCGGCCACGAAATGCGGGTTGGGCTGCATGCTGGGATAGGATTGCCATTCAACGCGATGGACCGGCCGTTCCAGGCTGGAGAGATCGGGCAGGCCGACAAAGTTCCATTCCGCCACGGTGCGTACATCGATCAGCTGCACCTTGGGCTCTTGGGCCAAGAGATCCCAGGCTTGCTGGACGCTGAGATCGCCGGCGTAATCGGGAGTGGGGGAAGCAGACATGGCGACGACCTGGAGAAAGTTCGAGCATTGCCGGGGTGATCGCCCAGCATAAAAGGTTCATAATTGGAAGAATTCAGCGCGTCCTAATCGGAGGATCAGTGTCCGAATTACTATCAAGAACGTCGAATATTATAGGTTTATTGTCTCTATACTTCGACATTTCTTGGTGTCCGCCCCTGCCGTTAAGAACGATACGCTCAGGTCGGGCGCGGGCACAAGAGGAATAAAACTGGAACAAAGCCTGATTCGGCAAAATTTTTCAGTTTTGCAAATCTACCTAAGCGATTGTGCCGTATACGGAAAAACTACATAAACCACTAGAGCCCGCCGAATCAGGCACTTAGCGGGCAAGGCCGTAACTGTTGCGTTGCGAAAGCGTCATATTTTGCAAATGTCAGCATACTGACAATAAAAAAAGCCCGATTTTGGGGATCGGGCTCTTTCTAGACTTTGCTGTTACTGGAGATTCCAGAATGATTCCAGCCGCTTCGGCTATTTTTGCAGTTTTGCGACCCTTTTGGTCAGGCGCGAAACCTTCCGCGAGCCGGTGTTCTTGTGGAGGATGCCTTTGGACACGCCGCGCATGATTTCTGGCTCTGCCGCCTTCAGCGCCGCCAGGGCGGCCTTTTTGTCGCCCTTGGCGATGGCTTCTTCCACCTTGCGGATAAAGCCGCGGACGCGGGTTCTGCGCGAGGTATTGATCGCGGTGCGCTTGGCGGTGGTGCGGACGCGCTTGCGGGATGAAGCGATATTCGGCATGGGCCTTCCTAGGGTCTTGAAAAGAGGCGGCGCTATAGCCTTTCGCGGCCCCCCCGTCAAACATGAAGTCAATCAAACCGGGGTTTCGTGGCTCATTTCTGGCAGGCAGGACAATAAAAGGTTGAACGCCCGCCCTGGACAATGCGCTTCACCACACCCCGGCATTTCGTTCCCGTATTCCGGCACGGCATGCCTTCGCGGTCATAGACGCGGAAGCGATGCTGGAAGGAACCGGGATCGCCGGTGGCCTGCGCATGATCGCGCAAGGTCGATCCGCCGGCGGCGATGGCGTCCTTCAATACCGACTTGATCGCTTTCACCAGCGCCGCGATCTGCTCCTTCTTCACCGCGCCGGCGAGTTTCTTGGGCGAGATATGGGCCAGGAACAAAGCTTCGCTCACATAGATATTGCCCAGGCCCGCCACCACGCGCTGATCGAGCAGCGCCGCCTTGATCGAGGTCTTCTTGCCGTCCAGCGCGTGCGCCAGATGGCTGGTGTTGAATTCTTTCGACAAGGGCTCGATGCCGATGTCCTTGAACAATTTGTCGTGATCGAGCCGATCGGTGGGCAGCAAAGTCATCAGGCCGAAGCGGCGATGATCGTTGAACACGATCTTGGCCGGGGCATCGGTTTCGATCACCACGTGATCATGTTTGCCAAGGCCGGCATCGGGCGGGGCAGGGTTGTAGACATAATCGCCCAGCCGCTGTCGCTTGCTCTCGGCATAGACGCTGATCCGCCCCGACATGCCCAGATGGATCACCAGGCTTTCGCCACTGTCGAGCTCGGCCAGGATGTATTTGGCGCGGCGGAGCAGCCGTTCCACTTTGCGGCCCTTCAGCCGCTCAGCGAAACGGGGCGGAAACGGCACGCGCAGATCGCCCCGCCGTGTCTGGGCTTCCAGGATGGTGCGGCCTTCCAGGGCGGGTCTCAGCCCCAGGCGCACGGTCTCGACTTCGGGCAGTTCGGGCATGCAATTCTCTTGTCATCCCGGGGCGGCCAAGGCAATCACCTTGGGCTAGGATGGATCGCATGACTGCCCAAAAAGACCCGACCGCCAGCTTCGGTTTCCGCGACGTGCCCGAGGCCGAGAAAGAAGCCATGGTGCGCGAGGTCTTCTCGTCGGTGGCGTCGCGCTACGATTTGATGAACGACCTGATGTCGGGCGGCATCCATCGCATCTGGAAGGACGCGATGGTGGAATGGCTCAACCCTCAGCCGGGCTGGCGGGCGCTCGATGTGGCGGGCGGCACCGGCGACATCGCCACGCGCATCACCGGGCTCACACGCGCGCGCGGTGACGCCGCCCATGTCACGGTCTGTGACATCAACGCGGACATGCTGCGGGAAGGCCGCCGCCGCGCCCAGGCAAAAAGCGAAGACACGATCGAGTGGGCGTGCGGCGACGCCGAAAAACTGCCGTTCCCCGATGCGCACTTCGACGGCTACACCATCGCTTTCGGCATCCGCAACGTCACTCATATCGACCGCGCCCTGGCCGAAGCGCGGCGGGTGTTGAAGCCGGGCGGGCGTTTCCTCTGCCTGGAATTTTCGCACGTCGATCTGCCG
The DNA here is from genome assembly GCA_036271455.1 of Rhizomicrobium sp. Taxonomy (GTDB): domain Bacteria; phylum Pseudomonadota; class Alphaproteobacteria; order Micropepsales; family Micropepsaceae; genus Rhizomicrobium. The sequence continues at coordinate 24,526 of DATBAP010000075.1, read as the reverse complement.
GGGTTGGACAAGATTTATGACACCTACTCCTTCAATCTTTTGCCAAAGATCGGTGGTCTGGTGGCAGGCGATGCCGAATCCTATCGCTACCTTGCCGAAAGCATCCGCCGCTTCCCGCCGCGCGAGACTTTCGCCGCCATGATCGCGGATGCCGGCCTGGGCCAAGTCAAAGTGCGCCCGCTCTCCGGCGGCATCGTTGCCTTGCATTCGGCCTGGCGGCTTTGATGGGTGTGATCGGAAGCTTTCTGCGCCTGATCGAGGCGGCCTGGATGCTGGGCCCGCGGTTATGGGATTTCTACAAGCGCCGCCCCGACGCAGGCGGCCGCCTTGCCGTCACCTTGGAACGGCTGGGCCCCGCTTACATCAAGCTGGGCCAGATGCTGGCCACCCGTCCCGATATCGTGGGCGAAGAGGTGGCGTCGTCGCTGGAGCATCTGCAGGACCGCTTGCCGCCATTTTCGGAACCCGCGGCGCGCAAAGTGATCGTCCAAAGTTTCGGTCAACCGGTCGAAAGCCTGTTTACCTGGTTCGGGCCGCCGGTGGCGGCAGCGTCCATCGCCCAAGTGCATCGCGCTACCACTAGCGAAGGCGTGAATGTGGCCGTGAAAGTGCTGCGCCCCGGGATCGAGACGCTGTTCGCGCGGGATCTGCGCGCGCTGGGCCTGTTCGCACGGATGGGCGAACGGCTTTCCAGCGAAGCGCGACGGCTGAGATTCACTGCCATGGTCGAGACCTTGTCGGCTTCGGTGGCGCTGGAACTGGACCTTCGCATGGAAGCGGCGGCGGCGTCCGAGCTGTACGAGTGCACCCGCGGCGACGCCGAATTCCGTGTGCCGCATGTGGATTGGGCGCGCACCTCGGCCCGCGTGCTGACCAGCGAATGGATCCAAGGCACGCCGATCCGCGATCCCGACCTGGTGCGCGCTTCGGGCCATGACCCCAGGAAAGTCGCGCTCACTTTGGTGCGCAGCTTCCTCACCCAGGCGCTGCGTGACGGATTCTTCCACGCCGACATGCATCCCGGCAATCTGTTCCTGGACAAGGAAGGCCGCCTGGTGGCGGTGGATTTCGGCATCATGGGACGGCTGGATGCGGGCATGCGCCGCTTCATGGCGGGAACCTTGGCGGGATTCCTGGCTCGCGATTATCGCCGGGTGGCGCAGCTTCATTATGATTTCGCTTTCGTCCCGCCCCAACATCCGGTCGAGACTTTCGCCCAGGCCTTGCGCGCCATCGGCGAGCCGATTTTCGGCAAAAGCGCGCGCGACGTCTCGATTGCGCGGCTGCTCGGGCAATTGTTCGAGACCACCCGCCGCTTCGACATGCAGGCCCAGCCGCAGCTGGTGCTGATGCAAAAGACCATGGTGGTGGTGGAAGGCGTGGCGCGGGGCCTCGATCCCGATTTCGACATCTGGGACGCGGCGCGCCCGGTAGCGGAGCAATGGGTCTCGAACAATATGGGACCGGAAGCGCGGCTGGCGCGTGCCGCCGAGGGCGTCAGCGCTTTGGGTAAGCTGGCGGAAGATCTGCCGCAGCTAGTCAAGAATGCCGAACAGCTTTCGCAGATGGTGACGGAAGGTGGGGTCAGGCTTCATCCCGACACGGCGCGCGAAATCGCCCGCGAGCAGGAGCGCAAGGGCCGGCCCGCGCGCATGGTGCTGATCGCGCTATTGGCGGTGCTGGTGGTGGCGCTGTTATGGCGCTGGCACGGGCTTCTTTGAAAGCAGCAAGAAGCGGCTCACGAGAAGCACGGCAGCGACGGTGAGGCCGAACGCCAGGCCCAGCCAGATGCCCAAGCCTTGCATGTGCAGGCCAAAGCCCAGGAACGCGCACATCGGCGCGCCCGCCAGCCAATAGGACGCGCCCGCCAGCCACATCGGCCCGCGCGCATCCTTCAAGCCGCGCAGGCTCATGGAGGCGGTGACCTGCAGACCGTCCATCAACTGGAAAGCGGCGGCGACGTGCAGGAACAGAACCGCCAGCGCCAGCACGTCGCGATTGGCGGCGATGTCGGGCAGCCACAAGGTGGCGATGGTGCGGGGGAACAGCAGCAGCACCAGCGCCATGCACAGCATGAAAAGCGCGCCCATCCCGATGGCAGTGAGGCCGGCGCGCCGCGCGCCATATATGTCGCCCGCGCCTGCCGCCAATCCCACCCGCACTGTGGCGGCAAGGCCGATGCCCAGTGGGATCATGAAGGTGAGCGAGGGAATGGTGATGGCGATCTGGTGCGCGGCCAATGGTGCGATCCCGAAAGTACCCATCGCCAAAGTGGCGGCGTTGAACAGGGCCACCTCGAACAGCATGGTGACGCCGATCGGCACGCCCAGATGGAACAGTTCGGCCAGCGAGCGCCAGTGCGGACGGAAAAAGCGATGCAGCAGGTGATATTTCTTTAGCGCTGGGGTCGAGAGCGCAACCAGCGCCATCACCACCAGGGTGAAGAAATTGGATGCGGCGCTGGAAAATCCCGCGCCCACCAGGCCCAATTGGGGAAAACCGAAATGGCCGAAGATGAAGGTGTAATCGCCCACCACATTGAACAGGATGGCAAGCCCCATCACCACCATAGGCGGCACGGGCCGGCTCAGCGAAGTGGAGAAATTGCGCAGCACCTGGAACCCCAGCGAGCAGGGCAGGCCCAGCGCCAGCGCCGCGGTATAGCGCCCGGCATCCGCCGCCAATTGCGGTTCCTGATGCAGCAAGAGAAGGATGGGCCGGGTGAAAAACAACACCGCGAGCAAAGGCGGCGAGATCAGCACCACCGACCACAGCCCCATGCGGGTGACGGCGCGCACCTCATGTTGGTCACGCGTCCGGACGGAAAACCGGTTCGCCGCTGCACGGCTCCCACTTTTCCTGGCCGTCCCTCCGGCCCCGGAATGCTTGCCCACCACATGGGCAATCATGGGCGAGACGGCGGAGACGGGGCCGGTGCCCATCAGCCAGATGAAGAAGAACACCGTGTTGCCGATCGCGCCTGCCGCCAGCGCCTCCTTGCTGAAATGCCCCAGCATCACCGTGTCGGTGGCCAGGATGATCATCTGGGCAAGCTGGGTCGCCGCCATCGGCACCGCCAGGCGCAAAAGCTCCCGCGCCTCGGCCGTCCAGGCGGCGAGGCTGTGGCCCATGACGCGAGGTCCGGGGTTGGTGACTTCCACACTGGCGTCCATGGGTTCTTCTAGCGGATTCGGATGACGGGTGCGCGCAGAGCCGTCATGCATTGACGGATGTCCGGCAAGGATTAGCGTATCGGTGATGAAAGTCTTGAATATCGCCCATCGGGGCGGCGCGGCGCTGAGACCCGAAAACACGCTGGCCGCGTTCCATAACGCCGTGGCGCTAGGCGCGGACGGCGCGGAACTGGACGTCCAATTGTCCGCCGACGGCGTGGTGGTGGTGCATCACGACTATCGCCTCAATTCCGGCCTGACCCGCAAGAACGGCGCCTGGCTCACGGGCGAAACACCTCTGATCAAGGATCTGAGTTTCGCGGAATTGCAGCGTTTCGATCTTGGCCGCGCCGATCCCGCCAGCGACTATGCCAAGAGCCATCCACTGCTCGTTCCGGAAGACGGTGCGCGTATTCCTTCCCTTGAAGAGGTCGCGACGCTGCCGCTGTCATTCCTCCTTCTGGTGGAATTGAAATCTTCCACCGATCCGGAATCCGCCGATCCTGTTGCGCTGGCCGACACCGCGCTGGAGGTGATGAAAGACCAGCTCTCCCGCACCATCTTCGTCGGCTTCGACTGGCGCGGGCTGGCGCGGATCAAGGCACAAGCGAAAGACGCGCGCTGCTGGTTCACCACCGACAAGCTCCTGGGCGATGCGCGCGTGGTGCCGGACATCATCAAGGCGGCGGGCGGCGACGGCTGGTTTCCTTGCTATCAGGACGCCACGGCGGAAATGGTGGCGCTGGCCCGCGCGCGCGGGCTTCAGGTCGGCGCCTGGACGGTGAATAAGCCGGACGAGATGAAACGCTTGATCGAACTCAAATTAGACGCGATCTGCACCGATCGGCCCGATATTCTACAAACCCTCGAACAGGGCGGTTGAAAGATAGCGCTCGGCGAACGAGGGCACGATCACGACGATAGTCTTGCCCTTGTTCTCGGGCCGCGCACCCACTTCCAGCGCCGCGGCAATCGCCGCGCCGGAGGAAATCCCCACCGGTATCCCTTCCAGCTTGGCGGCCTGACGCGCGGTTTCCAGCGCCGTCTCGTTGGAGATGGTGATGATCTCGTCGATCACCTTGCGGTCCAGGATGGCGGGAACAAAACCCGCGCCCAATCCTTGAATCTTGTGTGGGCCGGCGGGCCCGCCCGACAGCACGGCGCTGTCTTCGGGCTCCAGCGCGATCATCTGCACCGAAGGCTTCTTTTCTTTCAGCACCTGGCCCACGCCGGTGATGGTGCCGCCGGTGCCCACGCCCGAGATCACAATGTCCACCTTGCCCTCGGTGTCGTTCCATATTTCCTCGGCGGTGGTGACACGATGGATGGCCGGATTGGCGGCATTCTCGAATTGCTGGGGGATCACCGCGTCGGGAATCTTCTTGATCAATTCCTTGGCCTGGGTGATGGCGCCTGCCATGCCCTTGGCCGCGTCGGTCAGTTCCAGTTCCGCGCCCAAGATCAACAGCATCTTGCGCCGTTCCTCCGACATGGATTCCGGCATCACCAGGATCAGGCGGTAGCCTTTGGCAGCAGCGACGAACGCCAGCGCGATGCCGGTATTGCCGCTGGTGGGCTCGACCAATGTCGTCTTGCCCGGCTTGATGCGGCCCCCCTTTTCCATCGCCTCGATCATCGAGACCCCGATGCGATCTTTGACTGAAGCCAAGGGGTTAAAAAATTCCAGCTTGAGCAGGATATCGGCCTTGGCGCCAGCTTCCTTGGCCATGCGATGCATCCGCACCAAAGGCGTGTCACCGATGGTTTCGGTGATGGAGTTATAGACCCGTCCTCGCCCCGGCTTTCCCTTTTCCATACGCAACTCCTTCAGGGCCTAGATCGTGAAATCACTCTCGGTGCCGCCCGCCAGTTCCACGCCATGGGCGCGGGCCTGCTGGCAAAGATCCTCGATGGAAATGCCGTCAAGCCGGCCCATCACATCGTCCTGCAAATTCTGGATCAGGGGTGCGACGATGCGCAGGCCCAATTCCGAACGCGGCCGGACTTTTTCCTCCTCGGCATCCTCGATCGCCTCGGCGATGCGCACCACATCGCCCACCGAGATGCGGCGGCGTTCGCGCGCCAGCCGATAGCCACCCTTGGGTCCGCGTACACCTTTGAGAATGCCGGCGCGCACCAATTGCTGCATCACCTGTTCCAGATAACGCTGCGGCACGCCCTGGCGGGCGGTGATCTCCTTGGCCTGGACCGGCTCCGGCCTGGCATTGAAGGCGATGTCGATCACCGCTTCCAAAGCCAACAATGTCTTTCGCGAAAGGCGCAGCATCATGTCTTGGCCGCCATGCCGGTCGAGCCGAAGCCGCCCGCGCCACGCGCGCTGTCCGACAGCGCTTCGCTTTCCACGATCTCGGCCTGCTCATGCCGGGCAATCACCATCTGCGCGATCTTGGCGCCGCGCTTGACCAGATAAGGTTCGGCGCCGTGATTGATCAGGATTGCTTTCACTTCGCCGCGATAATCGCTGTCGATGGTGCCGGGCGCGTTCAGCACCGTGACGCCCTGGTTGAGCGCAAGGCCCGAACGCGGACGCACCTGCGCCTCATAGCCGTGCGGCAGCTCGATGGCGATCCCGCAGGGAATGGCGGCACGCTGACCGGGCAAGAGTTCGATTTCCTCCTCGACCGCGGCGATCAGATCCAGGCCCGCCGAACCCGAAGTGGCGTAATGCGGCAACGCCAGGTCGCGCCCATGCGGCAGGCGCTTCAAAATGATTTTCATGCCGCGTTGCCTTGGAACTGCTGAACGATGCGGCGAACCAGCCGCTCGGCCACTTCCACCTTGGTCATGTCCGGCCAGCTTTCCTCGCCTTTGGCGGTGATGAGATGAACCTGGTTGCGATCCCCGCCCATCACGTCGCCGGAGACGTCATTGGCGACGATCCAGTCCGCGCCCTTGCGGGTGCGTTTGGCGGTGGCGTGGGCCAGTACGTCGTCGGTTTCGGCGGCGAAGCCGACCACCAGGCGGGGACGCTTTTTGTGCCGCGCGAAGGTGGCCAGGATGTCGGGATTTTCGATCAAATGCAGCGCGGGCGCGGTGCGTTCGGCGTCCTTCTTGATCTTGCTGTTGGCGGCGATGTCGGGCCGCCAATCGGCCACCGCCGCGGTCATCACCGCGATATCGGCGGGAAGTTCGGCCTCGCACGCCGCCAGCATCTCGCGCGCGGTGGTGACTTTGAGCAGCTTGACGCGTGAGGGCGGCGCGATCTCGACCGGGCCTGACACCAGCACTGTCTCCGCGCCGGCTTCGGCCAGCGCGCCGGCCACGGCATAGCCTTGCTTGCCGGACGAACGGTTGGCGAGAAAGCGCACCGGATCGAGCGGCTCATGGGTGGGACCGGCTGTCACCAGCGCCTTGAAACCGGAAAGCGCGCCGGGCGCGCCCAGGGCCTGTTCGATCGCGGCCACGATCTCCAGCGGCTCGGCCATGCGGCCGGGCCCGAATTCGCCGCACGCCATCTCGCCGTCATTGGGCCCGACGAACAGCACGCCATCGCGCTTGAGGGTTTCGAAGCTGCGGTTGACCGACGGGCTTTGCCACATGCGCACATTCATCGCCGGCGCCATCAGGATTTTCTTGTCGGTGGCGAGCAGCGCGGTGGAGGCCAGATCATTGGCCAATCCCGCCGCCAGCTTGCCCATCAGATCGGCGGTGGCCGGCGCCACCACCACCAGATCGGCGGAGCGCGAGAGTTCGATATGCCCCATCTCGCTTTCATCGGTGAGGCTGAACAATTCGGAATAGACCTTGTCGGCGGTGAGCGCGGACACTGACAAAGGCGTGACGAACTCTGACCCGGCATGGGTGAGGATGGCGCGGCTTTTCACCCCGCGCTCCGCCAGCCGGCGGATCAGTTCCAGCGACTTGTAGGCGGCGATGCCACCCCCGATAATCAGCAGAATCTTTTTGCCGCGCATGGATGTGAAATCCCTAATGGCCGAAGAAATACCAGCTGTCGCAGGGGGAAATATAACGAACCCCATCAGTAAAGTGTAGTTCTGTTCCTATTTACAATCGCATAATTGGAACAGCGGGTTACATCCGCCTCCGAGTTAAGAATTCCCTAAACTTCTTATGGTCTGATGCGCCCTGGGCTTTGGGGGCTCTGATCATGGCAATGACTAGAACGGGCATTGGCCGGACCGGCAAGCAGCGTCTTTCCACGCACGACATGGTGCGGCTGGCATCCGATTTCGCCGACGAGCATGGCGCGGATGCCTGCGATTACGCCTATCGCGCGGTGCTGTCTTTTGAGGCGGAAGGCGAGGGCGAGCGCGCCTATTTCTGGTTCCTGCTGCTGGTGATGTTAAGCGATATCGCCAGCCATAGGCTGGATCCTGAAGCCGCACTCACCATCCATTAGCCCTCCTGCCGAAGCCGCGCGGGATAGGCTAGAGTGGCTGTCTGACGCCGCCTCTTCAGGACCGCATGCCGCTCGATCCGCTGGTAAAGGCTTTTCTCGACCAGGCGGCGGCGATGCCGCGTCCCAAGCCATGGGAAACACCCATCGCCGTGCTGCGCAAGAATTTCGCCGGCATGATGGGATTGGTCGGGCCCAAGGATGTGCCCGTCGGCAAGACCAAGAATTTCACCATTCCCGGACCCGCGGGCGAGATCCGCGCCCGCTCCTATGCGCCGGTGGCTGCCGGCGGCGACGCGCTGCCGGCGCTGGTCTATTTCCATGGCGGCGGCTTTGTGGTGGGTGATCTCGACACCCATGACGGGCTGTGCCGCCTGTTCGCTCATGAAGGCGGCTTCCGCGTGATCGCGGTCGATTATCGCCTGGCCCCCGAGCACAAATGGCCCGCGCCGCTCGACGACGCGACAGCGGCGCTGATCTGGATCGCGGAGAATGCGCCGGCTCTGGGTGTGGATGCCGGCCGCATCGCGGTGGGCGGGGATTCTGCGGGCGGTTTGGTCTCGGCCTGCCTGACGCAGGTGATGAAAAAGAAGGGCGGCGTGACCATCGCCTTCCAGCTCTTGATGTTTCCCTCCACCGATCTGGCCGGGGGTTTTGCCTCGATGGAGAAATACGCGGTGGGCTATTTCATGGACAAGCGCACCATCGAATGGAACATCGAACAGGTGCTGCCCAAGGGCGCCGATCCCACATCGGCGAGAATCTCACCGTTGCGCGCGAAGGATTTCTCAGGCCTGCCGCCGGCCTATGTGATGCTGGGCGGTTATGACCCGCTGCATGACGAGGGCCTCGCCTATGTCGACAAGCTCAGCCAAGCAGGCGTGAAAGTCACGGTCGCCGATTATGGCGACATGGTGCATTGCTTTATCTATTTGCAAACGATCTTGCCGCAGGCGCATGAAGCGGTGGCGGTGGCTGCGAAGGCAGTAAAGGATGCTCTGGCCGAAGCCTGAGCCTACTTGATCTTGCCTTCTTTGAACTCGACATGCTTGCGCAGGACGGGGTCGTATTTCTTGATCGAGAACTTTTCCGTCATGGTGCGGGTGTTCTTCTTGGTGACATAGAAAAAGCCGGTCCCGCCTTCGCTGTTGAGGCGAATTTTGGCAGTGGTGGGCTTGGCCATGGCGGACTCCAAAAAAGAAATTCGAGAGGCGCGGGTTATTGGCGATTAGCCCCAGCCTGTCAAGGCAAAGGCGGCAAGTTTCTGGAATCTAACGTCTTTTTGGCTTGAAGCGGGTCTTTTTGTCCGGCTTGGGATGCCGCCGATGGGACGTGGCTGCTTCGGCTCCCGCCAGTTCGAAGCGCAGGCCTCCCGTCACGGGCGCGGCCTCTACCAGCTTTACTTCGACCGTATCGCCCATCTTGTACGTCACGCCGGTGCGCTCGCCCCGCATCGCCAGGGCCCGTTCATCAAAGCGGAAATATTCGGCGCCTAAGGACCGTGCGGGCAACAGGCCCTCGGCGCCGAACTCGGTCAGCCGCACGAACAATCCGAATTTGGTCACACCGGTGATGCGGGCTTTGAAGGTGCCGCCAACCTTCTCTTCCATGAAGGCGGCGACATAGCGGTCGGTGGAATCGCGCTCGGCCGCCATGGCGCGCCGCTCGGCGATGGAAATCGCTTCCGCGATCTCGGGCAATTGCTTGATCTCGCGGTCGGTGAGGCCGTCATCGCCGGGAAGTTTCAGGCCCCTTACCAAGGCGCGATGCACGATGAGATCGGCATAGCGGCGGATGGGCGAGGTGAAGTGGGCGTACTTCGCCAGGTTCAGGCCGAAATGACCGATATTGGCGGCGTCATAGATCGCCTGAGCCTGGCTTCTCAGCACCACGTCGTTCATCACCGCTTCGTGCGGCGTGCCCTTGGCCGTTTTCAGGACGCGGTTGAAAGTGCCGGGCTGCACCACTTGGCCTTTGGCAAAGGATATGTTCAGGGTACGGAGGAAATCGGAAAAGGCAAAAAGCTTCTCCTTGGACGGGGTATCATGCACGCGATAGATCAAAGGCGTGCGCGCTTTCTCCAGCGCCTCGGCGGCGGCGACATTGGCCAGCACCATGCATTCCTCGATCAGGCGCATCGATTCCAGCCGCTCGCGGAAAGCGATGCTGTCGATATGACCTTCGGGTGACAATTTGATGCGCCGCTCCGGCAGATCGAGATCCAGCGGCTGGCGTTTTTCGCGGGCGATGACGAGGGTTTGGTACGCGGCCCAAAGATCGGCCAGGGTTTTCTTCACCACCGCGTTGATGCCGGGATCGGGATGGCCATCGAATGCGGCTTGGGCGCGGGCGTAAGTGAGCCGCGCCGCCGAACGCATCACCCCGCGCATGAAATGATGCGAGCGCTGATGGCCGTGACTGTCGAACACCATGCGCACGGCAAGGCAAGGCCGGTCCACGCCTTCTTTGAGCGAACAAAGATCGGCGGACAATTCCTCCGGCAGCATCGGCACCACGCGGTCGGGGAAATAGGCGCTGTTGCCGCGCTTCAAGGCTTCCTTGTCCAGCGCCGAGCCGGGCGTGACGTAATGGGCGACATCGGCGATGGCGACAATCATCACATGGCCGCCCGGATTGCTCGCGGCATCATCCGGACCCGCCCACACCGCGTCATCGTGGTCGCGGGCATCTTCAGGGTCGATGGTGACGAGGGGCACAGCGCGAAGGTCGGTGCGTCCCTTTGGATCGACCGGCCCCGCCGCTTTGGCTTCGTCCAATGCGGCTTGTGGAAACACTGTGGGAATGCCGTGGGCGTGAATGGCGATCAGGCTGATGGTCTTGGGCGAATCCATGCTGCCGATGCGTTCCACCACTCGCACCTTGGCATTCGCTTTGCTGCCGACCAGATCGCACAGCACCAATTCATTATTTTTCGCGCCGGCGGCGTCGCCCTTGTCCAGCGCATAGTCGCCGCGCGCCTTGCGCTCCACCGGGATCACCCGCAACCCGTGCGCGGTCTCGCGCACCACGCCCAAGACGCGTTCGGCTTCGCTCTCCAGCCGGCGCACGATCCTGGCTTCATAGCTTTCGCCGCGCCGTTCCAGCTTGGCCAAAACACGCGCGCCGGCGCCAAGCGCGCTGCCTTCTTTGGGCGGCATCACGTGGATCAGTGGTGGCGTCTCATGGGTTTCCCAGTTGAGCGGCCGCGCCAGGACTTCGCCGTCATCGTCCACGCCGATGATTTCCAGCACCATCATTTCGGGCAATTCGCCCGCCTTGGTGAGGCCGCGCTTGGCGCGACCCGCAATGGCGCCTTCCGCTTCCAGCTCGCGCAACAGGCGCTTCAGGACAATGCGGTCAGAACCCTTGAGGCCGGTGAGTTTCGCCAGATCGCGCTTGGTCGCGCCGGGATGTTCGGCCAACAGGGCGAGCAGGCGGGCTTTGTCGAGCTTGGGCGTACTGTCTTTTGCGCGCGGCAATTATTCGCCCGCGACCGGCTCGGGCTTTTTCTTTGCCTTCGCGGTCTTTTTCTTGGCGGGCGGTTTCTTCTCCGCGGCCGGCGCCGCGCTTTCGGTCTTTTCTGCTTTCGAGCTTTTCTTTTTTGCCGCCGGCTTTTTCTTGGGCTTCTTGCCGGATTTGGCCGCGCGGTCGGCGATCATCGCCAACGCCTGTTCCATTGTCACTTCGGTGGGCTCCATGCCTTCGGGGATGGTCGCGTTGGTATGGCCGTCGCTCACATAGGGACCATAGCGGCCCTTGAGCACTTTGATGGCGTTGCCGTCGCCATCATTGCCCAGCTCCTTCAGCGCCTCCGGTCCGCGGCGCTTGAAGCCTTTGGCTTTCTTTTCGGCCAGCAAAGTGACGGCGTGATTGATGCCGATGGTGAAGACATCATCCGGCGATTCCAGCGAGGCATATTTCCCGTCATGGGCGATATAAGGTCCGAAGCGGCCGAAATTCGCCGTGATCATCTTGTTGTCTTCGGGATGCGCGCCCACTTCGCGCGGCAGGGAAAGCAGCTTGACGGCAAAGGCCAAGTCCACCGTCGAAGGATCGGTGCCCTTGGGCAGGCCCGAGCGCTTGGGCTTCTTGCCTTCGCCTCGCTGCACATAGGGACCAAAGCGGCCCGAGCGCACCGTCACTTGATCTTCGCTATCGGGGAATAGCCCAAGCTCGCGCGGGCCGGCATCGCCTTCGCCGGGCTTGGCGCCGATCTGGCGGGTGAATTTGCAATCCGGATAATTGGTGCAGCCGACAAAGGCACCGAAGCGCCCCAACTTGAGATTCAACCGCCCCTCGGCACAGGCGGGGCATTTGCGCGGGTCGACGCCATCTTCCCCCGGCGGGAAAATATGTGGGCTGAGCACGGTATCGAGTTCGTCGATCACCTGGCTGATTTTGAGGTCTTTGGTTTCGCCCACCGCGGCCGAGAAATCCTTCCAGAAATCACGCAACAGCTGCTTCCAATCGAGATCGCCGGCCGAGACTTCGTCCAGTTTCTCTTCCAGATCGGCGGTGAAGTCATAGGCCACATAGCGGGGGAAGAAGCTGTTCAAGAACGTCGTAACCAGGCGGCCCTTGTCCTCGGGATAGAACCGGGTGCGGTCCATCCGCACATAGGCGCGGTCACGCAGGGTGGACAGGATGGTGGCATAGGTGGAAGGGCGCCCGATGCCCAGCTCTTCCAGCTTGCGCACCAGGCTGGCTTCGGAATAGCGCGGCGGCGGTTCGGTGAAATGCTGCGCCGGGGTGACTTTTTCGATCTTGCCGGCGTCGCCCGCGGCCACTTTGGGAAGCCGCGAACCGTCCTCGTCCGAGGCGTCATCTTCGCCTTCGAGATAGAGGGTAAGGAAGCCATCGAACACGGTGACGGTGCCGCTGGCGCGGAGCGTGATCTTCTTGTCGGCCGAGACCACATCCACGATGGTGCGTTCCTGCTCGGCGGATTCCATCTGGCTGGCGACGGCGCGTTTCCAGATCAGTTCGTAAAGCCTGGCCGCGTCATCATTGAGATAGCGGCCCACATCTTCCGGCATGCGCGCGAAGCTGGTGGGGCGGATCGCTTCATGCGCTTCCTGGGCATTGGCGGCCTTGGAGGTATAGGTGCGGGCAGTCGCTGGCACGTAACGTGCGCCATAGCGCTTGCCCACTACTTCGCGTGCTTCAGTGATGGCTTCACCCACCATGGTGACGCCGTCGGTACGCATATAGGTGATCAGACCCACCGTATCGCCGCCGATATCCACGCCTTCGTAAAGACCTTGCGCCACCTGCATGGTGCGCTTGGCATTGAAGCCCAACTTGCGCGCGGCTTCCTGCTGCAAGGTCGAGGTGATGAAAGGCGGCGCGGGATTGCGCTTGACCGGCTTGGATTCAACGCTGCCGATGGTGAAGGTCTGCGCCTCGATCGCCGCCACGGCGCGTTTGGCGTCGGCTTCGTTGCTCAGCGAGAGTTTTTCCAGCTTCTTGCCGTCGAGCTGGATCAGGCGGGCGGCGAAATCGCCGCTCTTGGTCGAGACATCGGTATCGATGCTCCAATATTCCTGGGCCCGGAAGGCTTCGATCTCGGTCTCGCGCTCCACCACCAGGCGCAGCGCCACCGATTGAACCCGGCCGGCGGAACGCGCGCCTGGCAATTTGCGCCACAAGACCGGCGAAAGCGTGAAGCCCACCAGATAGTCCAGCGCGCGGCGGGCCAGATAGGCATCCACCAATTCTTCGTTGATGGCCCGGGGATGGGCGATGGCGTCCAGGATCGAGGATTTGGTCACCGCGTTGAACACCACCCGCTCGACCGGCATCTTGCCCAGCACATGCTTCTGCTTGAGCACTTCCAAGATGTGCCAGGAGATCGCTTCGCCTTCCCGGTCCGGGTCGGTGGCGAGGATTAGCTTGTCGGCGCCTTTGACGGCGGCGGCGATGTCTTTGATTTTGGCCTGGGCGCGGGCATCGACTTCCCACACCATCGAGAAATCGTCGTCCGGTTTGACCGAGCCGTCCTTGGAGGGCAGGTCGCGGATATGGCCGAAGCTGGCCAGGACCTTATAGTCGCTGCCCAGATACTTATTGATGGTTTTGGCCTTGGCGGGGGATTCGACGACGAGAACGTTCATGCCGGCTGCTTTGGACCTATGGGGGGCTTATCTGGGGTCGCCAAGCTGGATCACAAGGCAGGGAACCGCGGAATTGCGCCTTTTTTTGAAAAATTCGGCGGGACACTGATGGAAGGGGGTCAAGCCTGTCAACGGCGGGTCCCCGGCAGCGGTATAACTTAAAGTTGAAAATGACCCTAACAGGGGTGGTTTTCCAACCCGGAAGTTGTGGTCTTCCAGGGCGCTGGTATGAGCCGCTTTTCCGGCAGAGAGGGCGGAGAAATGGGGCTTCAGCGCCGGCCCGGAAACAGCCCCAAACAAAAGTCCAAGAAATTTTTTCCCTTAGGTGGCGGGAAGGGCGGCCCAACTCACCCGGTTGCCGGGGTGCCGGCGGCATCTTCCGGCCAATTCCAGCTCCAGAATCACGGTGAGCACGGCGGAAGGCTCCGCCCCGGTCTGGCGGATCAGCTCGTCCATTTCGACAGGCGCAGCGCCCAGCGCCTCCTCGACCCGGCGGCGCACATGATCGGCTTCCTGCTCCAGTCCCAGCTCGATTTGCGGCGTGGCCGGCTGCGCCGTTTCGGGTTCGTGGAATTTGCGTCCCAGGATCGGGCCCAGCACCGAAAGCACATCGTCGGCGCTTTCGATCAAGGTGGCGCCTTCGCGGATCAGGCGATTGGCGCCCTTGGCGCGAGGATCGAGCGGCGAGCCGGGCACGGCAAAAATCTCACGCCCCTGTTCCAGCGCATAATTGGCCGTGATCAGCGAGCCGGAGCGTTCGGCGGCTTCGACCACCACCACGCCGCGCGACAGACCTGAGATCAAACGGTTGCGGCGGGGGAAATGGCGCGCCTGGGGTGCTTCGCCCAACGGCATCTCCGAGATCACCGCGCCCTTTTCCACGATGGCGCGATAGAGAATCTCATTCTCCGGCGGATAAATCACATCCACGCCGCCTGCCACCACCGCGACCGTGCCATGTTCCAGTGCCGCTTCATGCGCGGCGGAATCGATGCCGCGCGCCAGGCCCGACACCACCACCAGCCCCGCCTCGCCCAAATCGCGCGCCAGAAGCTGGGCGAATTTGCGCGCCAGCGCCGAAGCGTTGCGCGCGCCCACGATCGCGATCATGTCGCGGCGGGGAAGTGTGCCCAGCACCGATATCAACGGCGGTGGAGGCGCCAGCGCCGCCAAGCCCTCAGGGAAATCGTCGTCGCTAGACAGAATGAAGCGTCCGCCCGTTTTTTTTAGCGCATCCCATTCGCGCGCGGTATCTTCCTCGCTGGCCGGCACGAAAGTCTTGCCGCCACCACGCCTTGCCAGGCGCGGCAATTCTTCGAGAGCGGACGAGGCGCTGCCGAAACGGGCGATCAGTTGGGCGAAGGTGGCCGGCCCGACTTCGGGCGTGCGCACCAGCCGCAGCCAATCGAGCATCTCGCGGCGTGATCGCGTCATCGCTATTTCGCGCGGCCAATGCGCGGCTCGGCGCCGGCAAGCAGGCGGCGGATATTTTCCCGGTGGGTGTAGAAAATCAGCACGGCCAGCAACGCGGCCACGGGCGCGTATTCCTGGCGGCCCAGGGCGAAAAAATAAACCGGCGACAGTGCGATGGCGATGAGGGCCGAAAGCGACGAGATGCGCCAGACCAGCGCGGCCAGAAGCCAACTAGCCGCCACCAGAAGCCCAACCGGCCAATAGAGCGCGGTGGTGACGCCGATGAAAGTGGCCACACCTTTGCCGCCCTTGAATTTCAGCCAGACGGGATAGATATGGCCCAGCACCGCGGCCAGTGCGGCGAAGATTTCGCATCCCGGCGGTAGGTACGCGCGCACGAACAGCACCGCGACGGCGCCTTTGAGGCCGTCGCACAGCAACGTCGCCGCCGCCGCCCATTTCTTGCCAGTGCGCAGCACATTGGTGGCGCCGATATTGCCCGAACCGATCTTGCGCACATCGCCCGCGCCCGAAGCGAAGGCGAACACCAGCCCGAACGGGATCGAGCCCAGCAGATAGCCGATGGCGAGGGCTTCGAGCACGAAGGGAAAAGGAATAGGGCCGATCATCGCGGGGCAACGATAAAAGGGTTCGGCGGCAAAAACTAGCCGCGGGTGAAAACCCGCTCGCCGTCCACGAACGTCATCACTGCCCAGCCCTGGAATTTGCGGCCCTCGAAAGCGGTGTTGCGGGCGCGGGAATGGAGCATACGCTCTTCCAGCACAAAGGGATGATCGGGATCGATCAGGACCAGGTCGGCGGGCGTGCCTTTGGCCAAGGTGCCGCCGTTCAGGCCCAGGATGCGCGCCGGCGCGCTGGTCAGCGCCGCCAGCATATGGGGCAGGCTGGCATCGCCATTGTGATGAAGATTGAGCGCCGCCGGCAGCAGCGTCTCAAGTCCCACCGCGCCGAATGCGGCGGAGGCGAAAGTCTGGCGTTTGGTGTCGGCGCCTTGCGGCTCATGGCTGGAGACGATCACATCGATCGCGCCACTGGCCACGCCTTCCACCATCGCGGCGCGGTCGGCTTCGGAGCGCAGCGGCGGCTTCACTTTGCGATAGGTGTAATAGGCGCCCACATCCAGCTCATTGAGCAGAAGATGATGGGCGGCGACGCCGCACGTGATGGGCAGGCCACGCGCCTTGGCGGCGGTGATGGCATCGAGTGCCGCGCGGGTGGAAATCTGGCCGAAGTGGTAGCGCGCGCCGGTGAGCTCGACCAGGCGGATGTCGCGCTCGACCATGATGGTTTCCGCCAGCGCAGGCGCGGCGGGCAAACCAAGCCTTGTGGCGAATTCGCTTTCGGTGATGGCCGCGCCTTCCACCAGTTCGGGATCCTCGGCATGGCCCACCGCCAGCGCGTCGAACGTGGCGGCATAGGACAACACGCGCCGCATCACCCTGGCATTGGCGATGGAGCGATCGCCATCGGTGAAAGCGATGGCGCCAGCTTCTTTCAGCAGGCCGATCTCGGTCATCACTTCACCCTTGAGGCCGCGGGTGAGGGCGGCCATGGGCGCGACCCGGACTTTCGCCGTGGCCTGGGCGCGGCGGCGGATGAAATCCACCAGCGAGGGCTCGTCGATCACCGGATTGGTATTGGGCATGGTGACGATGGTGGTGACGCCGCCTGCCGCCGCCGCCTCGCTGGCCGACGCCAAGGTCTCACGATGTTCACTGCCCGGCTCGCCGGTAAAGACACGGCAATCGATCAGGCCCGGCGCCAACACCAGGCCGCGGCAATCGATCACTTCGGGGTCGCGCGGCTCCGCATCGTTGAACAGGCGGGGACCGATATCGGCGATCTTGCCATTCTCGACCAGAAGCCCGCCTTTGACGTCCAGCCCGGAGGCCGGATCGATCAGCCTGGCGTTGCGGAAGGCGATACGGCCCTGTTTGCCGTGGCTCGCGGTCATGTCATTCCCCGCGGCTCTGTTTCATTGCGCGCGAGTCCGCGCGCGAGGGCATCCAGCACCGCCATGCGGATGGCGACGCCCATCTCGACCTGTTCGGCGATCACGCTGACTTCCAGGTCGTCGGCGATGTCGGAGGAAATCTCCACGCCCCGGTTCATCGGGCCGGGATGCATCACCAGCGCCCCGGGCTTGGCGAAGGCCAGCTTCTCGCGGTCCAGGCCGTAGAAGCGGAAATATTCCCGCGACGAGGGGACAAAGGCGCCGGTCATGCGCTCCAGCTGCAGCCGCAGCATCATCACGATGTCGGCGCCCTCAAGTCCTTGTTTCATGTCGGTGAAGATCTCGACCCCGAACCGCTCGGCCTCGACCGGCAGAAGCGTCTTGGGCGCGATCAGCCGCACCCGCGCGCCCAGCATGGCGAGCAGGCGGATATTGGAACGCGCCACCCGCGAATGAAGAATGTCGCCGCAGATCGCCACCATCAGGCCTTCGATCCGGCCCAGCCTTCGGCGAATGGTGAGCGCATCGAGCAGCGCCTGGGTGGGATGCTCATGGGCGCCATCGCCGGCGTTGATCACGCTGCAATCGAGCTTGCGCGAGAGAAGCTCGGCGGCGCCGGAATCCGGATGGCGCACCACCAGAATGTCGGGCCGCATGGCGTTCAAGGTCGAGGCGGTGTCGATTAGAGTCTCGCCCTTGGAGACCGAGGAAGTCTTCACCGACATGTTAAGCACGTCGGCGCCCAGCCGCTTGCCCGCCAACTCGAAGCTGGACTGGGTGCGGGTGGAAGCCTCGAAGAACAGATTGATCAGGGTGCGGCCCCCGAGGACGGCGGCTTTCTTGTCGCTGGCCCGGCTCTGCGCCACATACGATTGGCCCAGATCGAGCAGGGCGGTGGCTTCGGCCACGGAAAGGCCTTCGATCCCCAGCAAGTGGTTGGTCTTGAGGATCGGGTGGTTGGCCACGGATGTCATTAAAGTGGGGCTTATAACGGTGGATTCTTAAAGCCGCAATAAGGGGCTAAGTGGTCATTTCTTCCAAGGTCTTGCCGGCCGGTTCGGGCAGAAAGGCCAGGGCCACCAGCGTAATGGGCAGAGCGACCATCAGGGCCTGGATGGCGGGGCCATGGCCATGGAAGTGATCGTAAAGCTGGCCCTCCAGGATCAGCGCCACGCTGCCGGCGAGAATTTCGACCAGATAGCGCAGGCCCGAGACGGTGGCGCGATAGCGCGTCGGCACGATCTCGGCGGTAAAGCCGGTCAGCAGCGCCTCGCCGGAAAAATAGCCGAAGAAGGAAACCGACCATAAAGGCGCCAGTACCCAACCGGAGATGCCGCTGTAAAAGAGATAAAAGCCCATGCCACCGACCACGATGATGCCGGCAAGCACAATCCGCCGGCCGATTCGGTCGCTGAGCTTTCCCACCAGAATGGTGAGCGCCAGGCTCACCAGGCCGCCGGGTATGAACAGCGCCGTGACTTGGCCGGGCGAGTAACCCTCGACGCTCTGCAAATATTTGGCCGAAAGCACGCTGGCCGACACGATAGCAAATCCGAACGCGGCCACAGCGATCAGGATGGTGGCGATGCGGCCGGGATATTCCCGCACCAGATCCCTCAGCAGCAGAACGGCATCCTGGAATTTGCTGCGGGCTTTCAGCAATTCTTCCTGCGCGACAAAACGCTTGGTCTCGGGCAATTGACGGCGCAGATAGGCCATCAGGAACAGCGGCAGCGCGCCAATCACATACATCGAGCGCCAGCCATAGGGCAGAAAATTGATCGCGGCGAAGACCAGGGACGCCACGCCCGCGCCCCAATATTCCATGGCACTGAGCGTGCCGGCGGCCCAGCCACGGGATTGCGCCGCGACCTCTTCGGCGATCACCACAAAGCAAAGAATTTCCTCGGTATAGCCGAACAGGCGGGTGAAGAATTGCGCCCACATGAACTGCATTTCGCTGCCGGTGAAGGCGGTCGCCAAGGTCGCGACTGCCTGGCCCAAAATGGTGAAAAGCAAGAGGCGCCGGCGTCCCACCAGATCGGCCGAGGCGGCAAGCAGCAGCGAGAACAAAGCCGCCAGCCGGAAATAGGCTACCATCACGGTGAGGTGATTTTCGGCGATGTGGAAGCTGGCTTGGAGCTGCGGCGTCGCCAGGGTGAAGACATTCATGTCGTAGCCGGCGAACAGCGCCGCCGCGCCTACCAGCAGGAATATCTTTTCCACGCGCCAATCCATGGCGACGGGCGGCCGCAAGCCGGGCGGCAGCCAAACAAACCGCGCGGGTGAATTGTCGGATCTCATGCGCCCCTCAAATGGCGCAAGCGTTCGAGCGCGCCCTGCAGGATGTAGGCGGCAGCCATGCGATCGACAACCTCGCTGCGGCGTTTGCGCGAGGCGTCGGCCTCCAGCAAGGTGCGTGTCACCGCGACGGTGGAAAGCCGCTCGTCCCACAAGGCCAGGGGGATTTCGCTCAGGGCCGCCCAGTTGCGGGCAAAGGCCCGGGCCGATTGGGCCGAGGGGCCATCCGATCCGTCCATGTTGAGGGGCAGGCCCACCACTAGGCCGCCCACGCCCTGCTCACTTATTATATTATCCAGCCGGGCGGCATCTTGGGCGAATTTGCCTCGTTTCAGGGTTTCCATGGGGGTGGCGACCGTCAAAAGCCGATCGGACAGGGCCAGACCGATGGTCTTTTCTCCAAGATCCAGGCCCAGAAGCCGCGCGCCGGGTGAAAGTGCAAGGCGGTCAAGCTCCATCACCGCCATACGCAACCCTCTCCCCTTGCCAGTCTTCTTGCCAGTCCGGTCGCTGGTTGCTAGCAAAGTCTCGCTTTTCTAACAGACCGGAACGCCCCATGTCCGTCAACAAGGACACCGTGCGACGCATCGCAAGACTGGCCCGCCTCAAAGTGGCAGAGGAACGGCTTGAGCCCATGGCGGGCGAACTCAACGGCATCTTCCAGTGGGTGGAGATGCTGAACGAAGTGAATATCGAAGGCGTGCCGGCCATGACCTCGGTGGTGGCGCACAAGCTGAGATGGCGGGAGGACGAAGTCACCGACGGCAATGTCGCTGACGGGTTGATGCGCAATGCGCCGGACAGTGAAGAGAATTTCTTTGTCGTACCCAAGGTGGTGGAATGACCCTGCCATCTTCTTTATCCGCTTTCACCTTGGCCCAGGCGCGTGACGCCCTGAAGGCCAAGACGATTTCCTCGCGCGAATTGACCGACGCGCTGCTCAAGGCGGTGGAAGGCGCGCGTGGGCTCAACGCCTATGTCACCGAGACCCCGGAACGGGCGGTCGAGATGGCGCAGGCTTCCGACATGCGCATCAAGCGCGGCGAAGGTGGCGCGCTGGAAGGCTTGCCGCTGGCGATCAAGGATCTGTTCTGCACCAAGGGCGTGCGCACCACCGCGGGCAGCCGCATCCTGGGCAATTTCGTGCCGCCTTATGAATCGACAGTGACGCAGAATCTCTGGAACGCCGGCGCGGTGATGCTGGGCAAGACCAACATGGACGAGTTCGCCATGGGCTCGTCGAATGAGACCAGCGCCGCGGGTCCGGTCTTCAATCCTTGGCGCGCCAGGAACAGCAACACCAATCTGGTGCCGGGCGGTTCGTCCGGCGGTTCGGCCGCCGCGGTGGCGGGCGATCTTTGCCTGGCCGCCACCGGCACCGACACGGGCGGCTCGATCCGCCAGCCCGCCGCCGTCACCGGCACGGTTGGCCTCAAGCCCACTTATGGCCGCTGCTCGCGGTTCGGTATCGTCGCCTTTGCTTCGTCGCTGGACCAGGCCGGGCCCATGACCAAGACGGTGAAGGACGCGGCCATCCTGCTCAGCTCGATGGCCAGCACAGACCCGAAGGATTCCACCAGCGTCGACATCGCCGTGCCGGATTACGAAAAGCAGCTCGAAGGCGGCATCAAGGGCCTGCGCGTGGGCATCCCCAAGGAATACCGCATCGAAGGCGCGCCCGCCGACGTCAGCGCCCTGTGGGAAAAGGGCACCGAATGGCTGAAGGCACAGGGTGCGCAGATCGTGGAAGTCTCGCTGCCCCACACCAAATATGCGCTGCCCACTTATTACATCGTCGCCCCCGCGGAAGCCTCGTCGAATTTGGCGCGCTATGATGGCGTGCGCTTCGGCCATCGCGCCAAGGGCGTGTCCGACATCACCGATTTATACGAAAAAAGCCGGGCCGAAGGCTTCGGCGCCGAAGTGCAGCGCCGCATCCTGATCGGCACCTATGTTCTCTCGGCCGGCTATTACGACGCCTATTATTCCCGCGCCCAAAAGCTGCGCACTCTGATCAAGCGCGACTTCGAGCAGGCGTTCGAGCGCTGCGACGTGCTGCTCACCCCCGCCACACCCGGGCCGGCCTTCGGCGTGGGCGAGAAGACCAACGATCCCGTCTCGATGTATCTGCAGGACGTCTTCACTGTCACCGTCAATCTGGCCGGTTTGCCGGGGCTTTCGGTGCCCGCGGGCCTATCCGACAATGGCTTGCCGCTGGGTCTGCAGCTGATCGGCAAGGCATTCGATGAAGGCACGATCCTGCGCGCCGGCCGGGCAATCGAAGAGGCGGCGCACTTTATCCACAAGCCGGCCAATTGGTGGAGAGCGGCATGAACGCGCCCGCAACCAAACTGGTCAAGGGTCAGACCGGCGACTGGGAAGTGGTGATCGGCATGGAGGTCCATGCCCAGGTCTTGTCAAAATCCAAGCTGTTCTCCGGCGCTTCGACCGAATTCGGGGCGGAGCCCAATGCGCAAGTGTCTTTCATCGACGCCGGCATGCCGGGCATGCTGCCAGTGATCAACGAGAAATGCGTGGAGCAGGCGGTGAGGACCGGCCTGGGCCTCAAGGCCCAGATCAACCTCACCAGCATTTTCGACCGCAAGAATTATTTCTATCCCGACCTGCCCCAAGGCTATCAGATCAGCCAGTACAAGAACCCCATCGTGGGCGAAGGCGAAGTCACCATCGACCTCAAGGACGGCGAAAGCCGCAAGGTGGGGATCGAGCGGCTGCATCTGGAGCAGGATGCGGGCAAAAGCCTGCATGACCAGCATCCTGATAATTCCTATGTGGATTTGAACCGCTCCGGCATTGCCCTGATGGAGATCGTCACCAAGCCGCATATGCGCACATCCGACGAGGCTGCCGCTTTTTTGCGCAAATTGCGGACGATCGTGCGGTATCTGGGCACCTGCGACGGCAATATGGACGAAGGCTCAATGCGGGCCGACGTCAATGTCTCGGTCTGCCGGGTGGGCGGCTATGACAAATTCCGCGAGAGCGGCGATTTCAAGCATCTGGGCACGCGCTGCGAGATCAAGAACGTCAATTCCCTGCGCTTCATCGCCCAGGCGGTGGAATATGAATCGCGCCGCCAGGTCGAGATCATCGAAGGCGGCGGCACGATCAAGCAGGAAACCCGCCTGTACGATGCCAAAGCGGGCGAGACCCGTGCCATGCGCTCCAAGGAAGAGGCGCATGACTACCGTTATTTCCCCGATCCGGACCTTCTGCCGCTCGAATTGGACGCCAAGTGGGTGGAAGACATCGGAAAATCACTTCCTGAACTGCCGGACGGGAAGAAATCGCGCTTCATGGCGATGGGATTGTCGGCCTATGACGCCTCGGTCCTGGTCGCGGAACGCGAGCTCGCGGATTATTACGAAGTATTGGCTGCGGGTGTGGACGCCAAGGCGGCCGCCAACTGGCTGAACAACGAGATATTGGGCCGGCTCAACCGCGATGGCCTGTCCATTGTGCAGGTCCCGGTCACCGCCGCGGCCAATAACGCCATCGTGGCGATGATTTCCGACCAGACCATCTCCGGCAAGATCGCCAAGGACCTGCTCGACATCGTGTGGAGCGAAGGCGGCGATCCGCGCGCCGTCGTCGAAGCACGCGGCCTGCGCCAGGTCACCGACACCGGCGCGATTGATGCGGCGATCGAGAAAGTGATCGCTGCGAACCCCGACAAGGTGGAAGAAGTGAAGGCGAAACCGAAACTCGCCGCATGGTTCGTCGGTCAGGTGATGAAACAGACCGGCGGCAAAGCCAATCCGGCGCAGGTCAACGCATTGCTCAAGGCGCGACTCAATTTGCCCGACGAGGGGTGATTCGCACAAAAATGCGCAAACTGGTCGAAACCGCCCAAATCATCTTTTGAAACGCGAAAAATTCGTCCGTACAAAGAATTATGCATTTAACATAATGAAAATAAGGTTTTTATGCATTCTTGAAAAACCGCTCTTTCGCAAAAGGCCGGGTGGAGTTGCATTTCTAAATGCAAGTCTTTCATATTCTTCGTGTTTTGGGGGGTGACCTAGGTCGCTCTGACCCGAACAAACGATAGAGGAGTTGATCATGGCTGCGAAGAAAAAGGCCAAGAAGGCCACGAAGAAGAAGGCCTCCAAGAAGAAGAGGAAGAAATAGTCTGATTGACCTCAGGTCAATTTGACTAACCCGGAGGTCCCTTTCGGGGGGCTTCCAGGGGCAAAGGTTATGGCCGCGGACTTAAAGGCATCTGCCTTTTGGAGTCCGCGGCCAAGCCCTTTTTAGTACTCCCGGCCGCTCGCTTAAGCGTCCGCACGACGCTGTCGCTAGCGGACCATTTCGTCCGCGTTGCGGTCGCAGCTCCCCCAAAAATCAATACCCGTTCCGGCAACATGGGCTGCTCCGCAAACGGGATTTGCGGCGTAAGCAGGGATGATGCGCTAGAGCGCACCCGCGAAAGATGACACGATGGCGGTCTGAACCAGCCGGAGATGTCCATGGCCGCCCGCCGCAAGAAGAAAGCCGTCAAAAAATCCTCGAAGAAGCCCGCGAAAAAGCCTGCAAAAAAGGCGGCCAAGCCCATAGAGCTCTATTACTGGCCCACCCCCAATGGCTGGAAGATTTCCATCGCCCTTGAGGAGATGAAGCTCCCTTACGTGCTCAAGCCCATCAATATCGGCAAGGGTGAGCAGTTCGAACCCGCCTTCCTCAAAATCTCGCCCAACAACCGCATGCCGGCGATCGTCGATCCCGACGGCCCGGGCGGACGGCCCATCTCGGTGTTCGAGTCCGGCGCCATCCTGCAATATCTGGGGCGCAAGAGCGGCAAGCTCTATCCCGCCGACGAGCGCGGCAAGGTCCAGGTCGAGGAATGGCTTTATTGGCAAGTGGGCGGTCTGGGTCCCATGGCCGGGCAGGCCTTCCACTTTCTCACTTATTCGGCGGAAGACCTCGCCTATCCCAAAAAGCGCTACAGCGACGAGGTGCATCGCCTGTTCGGGGTGATGAACAAGCGGCTGGAGAGCCGGAAATTCCTGGCCGGTGCTTATTCCATCGCCGATATCGCCTGCTGGGGCTGGGTGATCGCGGCGATGAATTTCCAGCCGCTGGACGAATTCCCCAACCTCAAAGCGTGGAATGACCGGATGGGCGCGCGCCCGGCCGTCAAGCGCGGCCATGC
>DATBAP010000074.1:0-2872 GCA_036271455.1 Rhizomicrobium sp. | reverse complement strand
GGCGCACACGCCGCGGGGTGCGATCTTGCTGACCAATTTCGTGCGCACCATTGCCGGCATCGAGCCGGAATGGAACATGCACGCCTTCCGCGCCGCCATGATCGAGAAGATCAGGAAGCAGGTGGGCAAGGGCAAGGTGATTTGCGGCCTGTCGGGCGGCGTGGATTCCTCCGTTGCCGCGGTCCTGATCCATGAGGCGATCGGCGACCAGCTGACCTGCATCTTTGTCGATACCGGGCTGATGCGCGCGGGCGAAAGCGAGGAAGTGGTCTCGCTGTTCCGCGGCCATTACAACATCCCGCTGATCCATGCCGATGCGCGCGAGATGTTCCTGACGCGGCTTGCTGGTGTCAGCGATCCCGAACAGAAGCGCAAGATAATCGGCGCCGCCTTCATCGATGTGTTCGACAAGGAAAGCCACAAGGTCGGCGGGGCGGAATTCCTGGCCCAGGGCACGCTGTACCCCGACGTGATCGAAAGCGTCTCGGCCACCGGCGGGCCGTCGGTGACCATCAAGAGCCATCACAATGTCGGCGGTCTGCCCGACTATATGAAGCTCAAGCTGGTCGAGCCGCTGCGCGAACTGTTCAAGGACGAGGTGCGGGCGCTGGGCCGCGAGCTGGGCCTGCCGCCGGCCTTTGTCGGCCGTCATCCCTTTCCGGGCCCGGGCCTGGGCATCCGCATTCCGGGCGAGATCACCGAGGACAAGCTCGAGATCCTGCGCAAGGCCGACGTCATCTATCTGGATGAGATCCGCAAGGCTGGCCTCTACGACAAGATTTGGCAGGCGTTTGCCGTGCTGCTTCCGGTCAAGACCGTGGGCGTGATGGGCGATGGGCGGACTTACGACCATGTCTGCGCCCTGCGCGCTGTCACCTCCACCGACGGCATGACGGCGGATTATTATCCCTTCGAGCACAGCTTCCTGGCCCGCACCGCCACCCGCATCGTCAACGAGGTGCGCGGCATCAACCGGGTGGTCTACGACATCACGTCCAAGCCGCCCGGCACGATCGAGTGGGAGTGAGCCCCGGTCAGCGCGCCTGATGGCGCGCTGACGCATTGATCCGGTGGATCAATGCGAGGGGCGAACGCCCGAGGCCTATGGCCGAGGGTAGCGCGGTGGTGAAAACCAGACTCAAGATTCCCGCTGGTAACGAACCGCGCTTCGCAGAACGCACTCTTATAGACCGGTAAGAAAGCATCATGATCCGCCTCGACAACATCTCCAAGCAGAATGGCCACCAACTCCTGTTCATCGATGCTGCGATGGGCATCCAGAAGGGCGAGAAGGTGGGATTGGTCGGGCCCAATGGCGCCGGCAAGTCGACGCTTTTCCGGATGATCGCGGGCCAGGACCGGCCTGACGATGGCCAGGTGACGATCGATCCCGGCATGACCATCGGTTATTTCAGCCAGGATGTCGGCGAAATGTCGGGCCAGAGCGCCGTGATGGCGGTGATGGACGGCGTCGGACCGGCCAGCGCGCTGGCCGCCGAGATGGCCGAGCTCGAAGCCGCCATGATCGACCCCGAGCAGCTCGACAATATGGATGCGCTGGTGGAGCGTTACGGCGAGGTGCAGCACCGCTTCGAGGAACTGGACGGCTATGCACTGGATGCGCGGGCGCGCGAGGTCCTGGCAGGCCTGAGTTTCAGCCAGGAACGTATGGACGGCGATGTCGGACTTCTTTCGGGCGGCTGGAAGATGCGCGTGGCGCTGGCCCGCATCCTGGTCATGCGGCCCGACGGCATGTTGCTGGACGAGCCGAGCAACCATCTCGATCTTGAAAGCCTGATCTGGCTGGAGGATTTTCTCAAGAATTACGACGGCGCGCTGCTGATGACCTCGCACGACCGCGAGTTCATGAACCGCATCATCGGCAAGGTCGTTGAGATCGACGGTGGCGCGCTCACCACCTATTCGGGCAATTACGATTTCTACGAGCAGCAGCGGGCACTGAGCGAAAAGCAACGCCAGGCGCAGTTCGAGCGCCAGCAGGCGATGCTGGCCAAGGAGATCAAGTTCATCGAACGCTTCAAGGCGCGCGCCAGCCACGCCGCCCAGGTGCAAAGCCGGGTGAAGAAGCTGGACAAGATCGAGCGCGTGGAAATGCCCCGTCGACGGCAGGCGGTGCAGTTTGAATTCCGCACGCCGCCACGCTCGGGCGATGATGTGGCCGGATTCAAGAATGTTCACAAGGCCTATGGCAGCCATTCCATCTATGCGGGGCTGGATTTTCAGGTCCGCCGCAACGAACGCTGGTGCATTCTGGGCGCCAATGGCGCGGGCAAATCCACCTTGCTGAAGATGGTGGCGGGCGAGACCCAGCCCGATGAAGGCAGGGTGGCGGTCGGCAGCAACGTCAAAATGGGCTATTTCGCGCAGCACTCCATGGATTTGCTGGATGGCGACGACACGATCTTTGAATCGCTGGACAAATCCTTCCCGCAGGCGGGGCAGGCGCCGCTGCGCACCCTGGCCGGCTGCTTCGGTTTTTCCGGCGACGATATCGAAAAGAGCTGCCGCGTTCTGTCGGGCGGCGAGAAGGCGCGCCTGGTCATGGCCAAGATGCTGTTCGATCCGCCGAACTTTCTGGTTCTCGACGAACCCACCAACCATCTGGACATGGCGACAAAGGAAATGCTGGTGGCGGCGCTGGCGGAATTTGAAGGCACCATGCTGTTTGTTTCGCATGACCGTCACTTCCTGGCGGCGCTTTCCAACCGCGTGCTGGAACTGACGGCGGATGGCGTCCATCAATATGGCGGCGGGTATACCGAATATGTGGCGCGCACAGGCCAGGAAGCCCCTGGTCTGCATCCGGGCGGTTAGCGTGTCCCCTTGCGCGTGATTGCGCCGGCATCTGGTG
>DATBAP010000073.1:0-21476 GCA_036271455.1 Rhizomicrobium sp. | reverse complement strand
TCGGCAAGTATGAGAAGTGCGCCAACTGCATGGTGCATTGCGGCTTTGAAGGCACCGCCGCCACCGACGCGATCAGGCATCCCCTGAAATCGCTTCCCGTCATGTTCAAGGGTGTAAAGACCGAAGGGCCGATGGCTCCCGATATCGACCTGTCGCACCAGCGGCCGGCGGAATTCGTCTTCTCCCGTCATGTCGAGAAGAAGATGTCAGAGATCCGGTCCGGAAAATCCGACACCGCAGAGGTTCGCGCAGCGGAGTAGTTCCTTGAACGCCTTGTTCGAGGCGCGCGCGGTGCGGATCAAGCCCGGTACCTGCAACGGATGACGCAATAGCGAGCCCAGCACCCGGCCGATCGCGATCCCGCCATCCGGCTTCATTGCCACCAAAGCCGCCGGCGGCAGCACATGCCGAGCATCATCGGAAATGACCCGTAGCACTGCGAAAGGCAGATTGCGCTTTGCGGCAAAGCGCGCGGCCACCGCGCTTTCCATGTCAACGGCCAGCGCGCCCGTGCTTTCGTAAAGCGCCGACTTGGCTTCGGCATTTTCCAGGATCGTATCGCTGGCAGCGATTGTGCCTTGATGCGCCCCCGCCAATTTTGCAGCCAGCGCGACGCGCCAGATATCCGAACAGCGCCAGGTCTCGCGGCCCTGAATCACCTGATCGGCGATCACCGCCTCGCCAACTTTGAGCAGCGGCGATAGCGCTCCGGCCAGGCCCACCGAGATCACGCCCTTGATGTCGCCATGCAGGGCATCGAGTTTTTGTTGGAGGGACGTCCCGTCGCCGCCACCCGCCACCGCAACCACGCCGGCCCCCCCCACAATCTCGGCTTCGCGCCTGAGGCCCGTGATGGCAAGGATCGTCAAAGGCCTACCTCGACGCGGGCGGAATTTCCCAGCTTGAGATTGCGGTAACGCGCCAGCGCCCAGAGCGGGAAGAATTTCGGATAACCGTGGTAATTGAGATAGAACACGCGCGGAAAACCGCCGCCGGTATAATGCGCCTGGCTCCAGAGCCCGTCCTCTTCCTGAGTGCGCTTGAGATGGGCGATGCCGCGCGCCACCGCGGGATGATCCACCTGCCCTGCCGCCATCAGGCCCAGCAGCGCCCATGCCGTCTGTGATGCGGTGGACGGCGCGGGTTCATAACTTTTGTAATCCAGCTTGTAGCTGTCGCAATTCTCACCCCAGCCGCCATCGTCATTCTGAATCTGGATCAGCCAATCGGCGGCGCGGCGCATGACGGGATCATCCGCCCCCAGACCCGCCGCGTTCAGGCCCGCCAGCGCCGACCAGGTGCCATAGATGTAATTGACGCCCCAGCGGCCCCACCAGGACCCGTCGGTGCGCTGGGTGCGGACCAGATAATCCACGCCCGCCTTCAACCGTGCGGCATCGCCGCCCAGCTGCGCGATCATGCCCACTGAGCGCC
Organism: Rhizomicrobium sp.; assembly: GCA_036271455.1. Classification (GTDB taxonomy): domain Bacteria; phylum Pseudomonadota; class Alphaproteobacteria; order Micropepsales; family Micropepsaceae; genus Rhizomicrobium. Next base: position 20,042 of record DATBAP010000073.1, on the reverse strand, counting down.
CCGAGACATCCTCGGTGGAGGGATCGAGCAGCGCGCCATGGTCGGCGAAGGGAATATTGTTGAGATAATAATAGCTGTTGTCAGCGTCGAACGCGCCCCAGCCGCCGTCGCGGCTTTGCAGGCCTTCCACCCATTCGGCGCCGCGGGCGATGGCGGCGCCGCAATCTTCCGCCACGCCGGTCTTGGTGGCGCGGTCCAGCGCCATCACCACCACGGCGGTGTCATCCAGATCGGGATAATGATCATTGCGGTACTGGAAGGCCCAGCCGCCCGGCCGCACGTTCGGCTTTTCTTCGGCCCAGTCACCTTTGACATCCAGCACCTGGAGCGGTTTCAGCCAATCGAGTCCGCGCGCCACCGCCTTGCCGGCCTGTTCATCCTTGGTCTCAAGCAACGCATGCGCGACCAGCGCCGTGTCCCACACCGGCGAGACGCAGGGCTGGCAATAGGCTTCGTCCTCTTTCACCACCAGAAGCTTTTCCACCGAACGGCGGGCGGTGGCGCGATCGGGATGATCGAGCGGATAGCCCAACAGGTCGAACATCATCACGCTGTTGGCCATGGCAGGATAGATCGCGCCCAGGCCGTCTTCCCCATTCAACCGCGCGGTGACCCATGCCCGGCATCTTTCGATGGCATGGGCGCGCAGTCTTTTCGGCCAGAACGGTTCGAAGCGTTTCAGGCACCAATCCAGCGATGCGAAAAAGGCCGACCACCCCGCCTTTTGATGCGGCGCGCGTGGCGACGCCGCGGGCACACCCGGCACGAACAATTCTTGGATATGGATGCCGCGCGGATTGCGTGCCAGCGGCTTTTTCGCCGTCAGCACCAAAAGCGGTACGATCACGGTGCGGGCCCAATAGCTCATCTTCGACAGCCGGATGGGGAACCAGCGCGGCACCAGGATAAGCTCCGGCGGCAGGGTGGGAATATCAGCCCAGGACATCTGGCCATAGAGCGCCAGCTGGATGCGGGTAAAGACGTTGGTCTTGATCGCGCCGCCGCGTTTGAGAATCTCGGTCCGGGCCCGCGCCATATGCGGCGCATCGATATCGTCGCCGATCATCTTGAGCGCGAAATAGGCTTTCACGGTCGCCGAGATGTCGAACGCGCCGTCATGGTAGAGCGGCCAGCCGCCATGGCCCCCTTGGATGCGGCGCAGATAGACGTCGATCTTGCGCTCCAGCTCGAGATTGGGCGTCTCGGCCAAATAATGGATCAGCAGCACATATTCCGCCGGAATGGTGGCATCGGCCTCCAGCTCATAAATCCAGTGACCATCCGGCTGTTGCTCAGCCAGGATCGCGTCTGTGGCGGCGCGGATGGCCGTTTCCACTTCAGCAAAATTTGTGGGAGCGAGCTGGTTCATGAGGCGTGACTATAGAGTGAGACGCTTGAGCGCCAAAACCGCCGCCGCCTCGCCCGAACGGACCGCGCCTTCCAAGGTGGCGGGCAGGCCGGTATCGATCCAGTCTCCGGCCAGGAACAAGTTGCGGCAGTCAGTTTTGGTGGAAGGCCGCTTCATATCCTGTTCCGGCGTCGCGGCGAAAGTGGCGCGCTTTTCCTTCACGATCTGCCAGCGCGGCAGGTCGTCATTGATCCGCAAGGCCGCCGTCACATCTCGCCATAACAGCCGCGCCAACTCCTCGCGGTCGCGGTCGACGATGGCGTCGGCGCCCGACACCGTGACCGAGATGCGGTCCTCGAACGAAAAGATCCATTCCGCCGTTCCATTGATCACGCCCAGGATGGGCGGCGCGCCTTTGGGTGCGGGAAAGCGGAAATGGCCGTTGACGATGGCGCGGAATTCGGTGGGCACGGTGAGATGGGGCAGGAATTCCTTGGCGACAAAAGGCGGCACCGCCAGAACGACCATGTCCCTGGGGTTAAGTGGCACCGTCATGTCGGGAAACTCTAGCGCCAGCACGGCACGCGGGCCGAACACCAAGGTGCGCAGCCTTTTGCCCAACTCGACCTTGGCGCCTTTCCGCTCCAGGAACGACAGCGCGGGATCGATGAAGACCGACGACAAATTGGGCGTGGCGATGCGGGGACGGCACGCATAGCCGCCGCGCGCCAAACTCTCGCGTATCACCTGGCCCGCCAATTGCGCGGAGGCGGTTTCCGGATCGGTGTTGAGTGCCGCCAGCAGGAAAGGCCGCATCAGCCGGTCCCACACGGCGCCCTTGACGGGCACGACATCGGCGATGTGCGCCTTGCGGCCGGCGAACATCAGCTTGGCATAGGGAAGATAGTCGCGCGCATTGGTGCCGGGAACGCGGCGGCCCCGCGCGGCCAGCCACCAGGGAAGCGGGCTGCGATTCAATTTGAGCATCCAGCGCGCGCCGGTCTTGAGATCGGTGAAGGGAAAAAAGGCGCGGCCAGGACCGGCCAATCGTCCGTCGGGTTCGATTCGCCTCAGATAGCGATGCACGGCCTTATTGCCCGAGAGCACCAGATGGTTGCCATTGTCGATGGTCTGATCCAGCGCGGGATCGTAATAGGAGCGGCAGCGGCCGCCCGCTTGCCCCGCCGCTTCGTAAAGCGTGACGGCAACACCTTGCTCGGCCAAGCGCGTGGCGGCGGCCAGGCCTGCGATACCGGCGCCAATCACGAAGGCGCGGCGGCGATCTCCCGGCTCAGGCTGAAGCGCGGCCATGCCTATCTGAAGCCCGCGCGCAACAGCAGCGTCGCAAGCTTGCCGCGCGACAGCGACACACGTTTCCTGGGCGGAACAAAGCCCTGGGCCTCGGTGGCTTTCAATATCTCGCTATAGACAGCGCCCATCAGGCGGGGCGTGGCGATCCGCCCCTTGGGCTTCTTGGCCAAGATCGCTTGCGCCTTGTCGTAATGGTGATGCGCCAGCGCCGCCACCGCGCGGCAAACACCATCGACGCGGGGGTCAGACACCACCATGCGGGGATCGAGCGATTTGAAGCCGGCGGAAAAAAGATATTCGCGCGGCAGATAGAGCCGGCCAATGCCCGCATCTTCATCAATGTCACGCAGGATGTTGGTCAATTGCAGCGCCCGGCCCAGATGATGGGCGAGCTCGAAGCCCGGTCCTTCCTCCATGCCGAAGATTTTGATCGAAAGCCGGCCCACCGCGCTCGCCACCCGCTCGCAGTAAAGATCCAGCGTGACGAGATCGGGCGCGACGATGTCTTCCGCCACATCCATCTCCACCCCGTCCAGGATGGTGAAGAAATCCTGCTTGCGCAGGCCGAACTGCGCCACCGCCGGGTCCAGGAACGCCACGCGCTGCGGCTTTTGCCCGCCATAGAGTGCTTCCAGATCGTAGCGCCAGGCCTCCAGCCTTTCATGGCGCTCGGCGCGCGTGCCCAGTCCATCGTCGGCGATGTCATCCACACGGCGGCAATAGGCATAGACCGCGAACATGGCATCGCGCTCGCGCTTGGGCATCAGCCGCATGGCAAGATAGAAGGAGCTGCCGGCGGCCTTCTTCTTCACCGAAGCGGCCTGGGACGCGGGTGAAACTTTGCTCATGGGCGCGCGCGCCTCACGCGCGACAAAAGGAAAAAGGGCAGCCGGCCAAAGAACAGCGCCACCACGCGTGTCTTGGAATGATGGACATTTTCGCTCAAGGGATCGCGGCTTCCCAGCAAGGCATTGAGATCGTCGGCGAGGGTTTGAATGAGATCGACTTCCAAGGCAAGCCTGCCGTCGCGGATCAGGCCTGCAAAAACCCGCGACTGTTGTAGAAGCGCGCCATTTTTGGCCGCCAATCCGGCGATTACGCTTTTTAGCGCCGGGCTGGCTTTGGCGTCGGCCAGGGCCGTTACGTCCAAGTCCTTTTCCGCAAGCGCGGCTTGCGGAATATAGACCCGGTCCAGGTCGCGGTAATCCTTGGCGCAATCCTGCAGGTGATTGATGATCTGAAGCGCCGCGCACAATGCGTCATTGGCGGGCCAGGTGTCGCGGCTTTCGCCATGAACGTCCAGGACGAACCGTCCCACCGGCATGGCGGAATAGCGGCAATACTCCATCAGATCGTCCCAATCGCGATAGCGCAATTTGGTCACATCGCGGCGAAAGGCCTCCAGCAGATCGAGCGCATGTTGATCGCTAAGGTTGCGCTCGAGCAAAACGCGCCGCAGCGCCACCGCTTCCGGTGAGGCTTCGCTTTCTCCCACCAGGCTTTGCCGCATCTCTTCCAGCAGCCTGAGCTTCTCCGCCGGTGACGCGGTGGCGTGATCGGCGATGTCGTCGGCAAAGCGGGCGAACCGGTAGAAGGCCATCACTGGCGCACGCGCCTTAGGCGCGATCATAAAGGAGGCGACAGGAAAATTCTCGTCGCGATGGCCCTTGCCGGATTGCAGCGCGACAGCCTCGCTCACGCCGAGCCTCCTTTTGAGGCTTGGGCCCTTCCCTTCCACATGCCGCCTTTGCCCGACCAATGCTGAAGCGCGGAATCCAGGGTGAAGACGGCATAGAAGGCGCCGATCAAGGGCAGCGACAGGCCCCATAACGCCGAGAGACGATAAAATCGCAGCATCGGTTGAAACATCACGGCCATGATCGCCCAGGCCAGATAGGCAGCCATCTGCACATAATACATGGCGAAGAGCGCGCCCAGCACCGGCGCGATGTAAACTATGAAAAGACCGATCAAGGTTCCCGCCAAAAGAATGGGCGAATAATCCAATTGGGCGAAGGCCGAGCGCGCCACCATTTTGCGGATATCGGCCAGATGAGGATAGGGCCTGAGTGACACCGCGCGGTCGGTCAGGCCCAGCCAGATCGGACCCTGCTTTTTCATCACCCGGGCCAGGGCGCAATCATCGATGATGTTGTGCCGGATGGCCTCAAGTCCGCCCGTGGCTTCCAGTGCGGTGCGCCGCGCCAGCATGCAGCCGCCCGCCGCTGCCGCCACCTTGCTTTTAGCATCGTTCACTGCGCCGAACGGAAACAGCATATCGAAAAAGAACACGAAGGCGGGGATCAGGAAATGTTCCGCCGTCGAGCGGCAATGGAGCCGCGCCATCAGCGAGACCAAGGTTTTCTTGTCTGCCTCGGCGCGCGCCACCAATTGCCCGAGATTGTCGGGACTGTGGGCGATGTCAGCGTCGGTGAACCACAAGAATTCCGGCGTCCCGGCCGCCGCCACGCCCTGGCTCATTGCCCAGAGCTTGCCGGTCCAGCCGGCGGGGCGCGCACCACCTTTCAGCACCGTGAGGCGGGAATCGCCGATGGCACGGGCGATATCGGAGGTCCGGTCTTCCGATTGGTCATCCACCAGGATGACGCGCAATTCGCCCGGATAATCTTGCGCCAACAGGCTGGTGAGATTCTCTTCGATCACATCTTCCTCGTTGCGCGCGGGGACTATCGCGACCACGGCCGGCCAATGTTCAGGCGCCCTGACGGGAGACGTGTCGCGCTCGCGCAACAGCCAGAAGAAGCGATGGCCCAGAAGCAGATAAAGCCAGATCAAGAGTGGCAGGAAACCGAACAGGATGCTCGCGATCATTCAGAGATATCCGTGCGCCGCGAACCAGGCATGGGCGTCCTTCAGCCCTTCGCGATAGGGACGCGCAGTATAGCCCAGTTCGCGCCGGGCCTTGGCGGAAGAGAAATACATCAGATAGCGCGACATGCGCAGCGCATCGGCAGTGAGGAAAGGCTCCTTGCCGGTGATACGCGCCACCGCCTCAGCGGCGAAAGCCAGCGGGAACAAGGGCGCCCGCGGCAATTTGATTTTTGGCGGCGTGCGCCCGGCGAGGGCGGCGATATCCGCCAACATCTGCGCCAGGCCCACATCCTCGCCACCCAGGATGTAATTCTCCCCGATCCGGCCCCGCTCCAGCGCCAGGAAATGTCCCTCCGCCACGTCATCCACATGCACCAGATTGAGTCCGGTCTCGACAAAGGCCGGCATTCTGCCGCGCGCCGCCTCGACGATGATGCGGCCAGTGGGCGTGGGCTTGATGTCGCGCGGGCCGATGGGGGTGGACGGCGCCACGATCACGGCGGGAAGCTTTTCCTCCGCGATCAGGCGTTCGACTTCCCGCTCGGCCAGCAATTTGCTTTTCTTGTAGACGCCGATGGCGCTTTCTTGGGTATGGCGCGAGGTCTCATCAGCCGCTTCGCCACGGCCCGGCTTCAAGGCGGCGACCGACGAGGTATAGACCACCCGTTCCACACCCGCCTGAAGCGCGGCTTGCATGGTGGCGCGCGCGCCTTCCAGATTGTTGCGGGCGATTTCCATGGGATCGCGGGCCCAAAGCCGGTAATCGGCGGCGACATGGAACAGATAGCGCGCGCCTTGCATCGCCTCGCGCATGGAGCGGACATCGCGCATGTCGCCGCCCACCACGTCCACAGCGAGACCCGCGATATTGGCGCGCGACGCGGTCGGCCGCATCAGCACGCGCACCTTGAAGCCACGATCGAGCGCCTTGCGCACGACCGCCGCGCCGACAAAACCCGAAGCGCCGGTGACAAGAACCGTGTCGCTCATGATGCCGCACCGCTGCGCAGCGCCGCGCGGGCTTCCATGCTTTGCCAATATAGCAGCGACGGCACGCCGATCACGATCTCCCGCGCGCGCTTGAGCAACGACACCGCCAGTCCCATTTCCGAAGGCAACCCGAACAGAGGCGCCAGCAGGGCATAGCCCGCTTCCTGCACGCCCAGCGCCGCCGGGACAAAAGCCGCGACGGAGCGCAACGTGCATAAGAGGGCTTCCATCGCCAGGGCGTCAGAAAGGCTGATCTTTCCCCCGATCAGGCGGAACACGATGAAGGTACCGCCGCCGGAGCCGATCCAGGCCGCCAGATGCAGCGAAGACGACAGGGCCAGCCGCGGCGGTGAATCATAGAGCGCATGGATCGCCTCGCGGAAGCTGGCGCCACTTTTGATCTCGCCGAAAAAGCGCGCGGCAATGCGTTCGGCGAAATCGGCGCCTTTCTTTTGCAGCAGGATGAAGGCGGCGATGCCCGGCACGGCCAAAAGCAAGGTCGCCACCATCGCCTGGATCAACGGCCCCGTGCTGGCCAGATGCCGGAAATGCGCCACGCCCAAGGCGATACCGAACGCCAGAAACGCCACCTGCGCCATCGCCTCGGTGGTGGCGTCGGCCACGACCGAGGCCGCTGCGTAACCCGCGCTCATGCCATGCAGGATCATCAGCCTGGCGGCGGCTGCCATGCCTCCCACCGGCGAGAAAGGCGAAATCTCGGCAATGGAGTCACGGACCAACCGGGCCAGATAGAAATCCTTGACGCCGCGGCGCTGATCCCGCGGCAGCAGAAATATCCACGCCGCCGTCAGTAGGGCGAAAACCACAAGTGCATACAGACAGAGCAGCGCCAGGCCGCCGAAACCCGCGCGGGCCACCGCGGCGATCACCGCGCCGAAGCCGATCGCCCAGACCAGCCAGATCGCCGCGACAAGACCGGCGGCAAGCGCGATGGCGACGCCCCATTTTTTCATTGCAGATTATGCCGGCAAGGGGCGGGCGCGGAAACTCCAGAGACGCAACGCCGACAGCGCAGTTTCCGCCAGTTGCGGCAGGAAGCTGGGGCGCAGCAATTCGGAATCGAATCCATCCATGCGGCGGTGATTTTCGGAATAGCAATCTTCCAGGAAGCGCCGGAAGGTGAAGCCGTCCAGGAACACCGAGGCCTGGGTGGCGGAGAATTCCTTGCCGTCATTCAAGTCCTTGCCACGCTTGGCGGTGCCGATCATGCGGCCCAGCGCGCGCATATAATAATAGAAAGAGACGAAGGGCAGCGCCAACCGCGCCGCAAATCCCCGCTGCGCCTGGGCATAGGCCATCCAGTTGATGAAGAAGACGATGTGGCGGGTCTCCTCGTACATCAGATTCTCGAAAATCTGGAACATCTCCTTGGGCAGGAATTGCGACTGCATGGCGATCTTGAAGACGCCGAAGCCCAGGAAGGAATCCATGCATTCGCCGAAACCGAAATCCTTGAAGCGGGTCTCGACATTGTCGCTCACATCTTCCAGCGGCCGTTCCGCCGCGTCGATGCCGTATTTCTCGATCATCACCCGGATCAGCTTGGCGTGGCGCGCTTCCTCGAAGCCCTGCAGCGCGATGGCTTTCTTCAAGACCGGATCGGTGACGGTTTCGGTGAAGGCGGCGACGATCGCCCCCGCCCGGCGTTCGGTATAGAAGACCTCTTCCCAGAACGGCACGGATTTGAGGCGCGCGAGCGCCGCCTCGTCCAGCTCCGGCCAGGGCAGCGTATCGGGATCGAAGTCAGTATAAGTGTCGTGGAAATGGCGGCAGAATGTGTCGCGATGTTCCGGCGAGCCGATTTTCATGCGCCCTTCTTCTTTCCCAGGAATTTCAGCGCAAGCCGCGCCATGAAGGGCACGAAGCGCGGCCGCTTGAGGCGATTGTCGTAAGGCAACAAGCGGCGGTCATTTTCGGAAAGGCAGATCGCGACCAGCTCGCCGACATTGATGTCGGCACCCAGCTGCTCCGCGCCCGTCATGGTGAAATTATTGTCCTGCTGGCCGTGGCCCATGTCGCCGGCGATGCCGATGCGCTCCCAGATCAGAAAGACCCAGACCGCCAACACTTTGAGTTCGAACCAGGGACGCCGCCACCACGCCATGTTGCGGCGGTGCCAGGCCATCCAATTGACGAAGAACAGAATGTGACGCGCTTCCTCGTTCACCACCGGATCGAAGGTCTGGATCAGTTCGGGTGGGAAATAGCCGGTGTCCTTAGCCGCCTTGAACAGGCCGAACGCGAAAAAGGAATCGATGCATTCCGAATAGCCGGTGACCATGAAGGCCCATTCCGGATCCTTTGGCACCGGATAGACCGGTTCGGGTGCCAGCTTGATGCCATAGGCTTCCACCAGATTGGCCAGCACATGGCGGTGGCGGCGTTCTTCGAAACCGTTGAGGTTCACCGCCTTGTTGAGCAGCGGATCGGCGATGGTGTCGGCATAAGTGCAGACATTCAGCCCGGCGCGGTTTTCGGTCTGCACCGCGATGTCCCAGATCGGCAGGGATGTAATGCGTTTCTCCGCCTCCTCGCCCAGGCGCGGCCAGTCCAGCACCTTGGGGCGATAGGGATCGTGGGTGTCCAGCAGCGTCTTGCAGAAAAGCCGCTTGTGCGCGTCCGAGCCGAACCGGATGGGACCATCCTCCGGCCACGCTCCCGTGTCGCGCGTCAGATCGGGTGGGATGGCGAATGCCGGACTGCTCATCGAATTTCTTTCCAAAACATTGGTTTGCCGGGCGGCCCACCCACCGCGCGGCACATCCGCTATTGTACCCAAAAGTCGGAAAAGCCGCCAAGGCGAATGTTCCGCGCCGCGATCAACCCCGCCATGCCGGGATCCACCAGCGCTGCAAGTTCCTCCCGATAAGCATAACCGGCTGCGCTTCCCGGATAGGGCCCGGTGGCGGGATGGCAATAAATCTCGCTCACCCCCTCGGGCAAATGTTCCAGCAGCCCCTTGAGCCGCATTCCCGTCATCGCGCCCGACCAGGCCAGACCGAAGACGTGATCGGGGGCGCTCACCCCGGCCTTGTGGAAATGACGCCGCAAGCGGCGCGCGAACGGCGCCGTCAGGAACACCGTGCCGGACAGCTTATGCGGTTCGATCCGCGCCAATATCCCTTGCGGTTCCAGGGGCACGCGCGCGCCTTTGGCTCCGTGCGCGGCGGCGAATTTCACGATCAGCGCGGCGATGGTGGGATGAAGATGGAAATGCTTGTGGGCATTGACATGATCGAGCTTCAGACCCGTGGCGGCAAAAGCCTCGAACTGGGCCTCGATCTCGGCGGCGAGCTGCGCCTTGACCTTGGAGCGGAAAAACATCGCCGCCCCTGCCCGCGCCATGTCATTGCGGAAATTGCCGTTCCGGTCGACCAGATCGGGCACTATGCGCGCCGGCAGAACCGGCTTCCCATCGACCAGGACCAGATGCAGTCCCACGCGCAGGGTGGCCAGGTTGCGGGCCCGCGCCACGGCATCGGCGGCAGCCACGCCCGATACCATCAGGCTGGCGGCCGTGAGCACGCCATCCGTGTGGGCGCGCGCCACCGCCTGGTTGACTTCGACGGCGGCGCCAAAATCGTCCGCCGTGACGATAAGGTTTCTCAATGTCAGGAAACGATCATGTCTTCCCGGTTCCGAAGGAACTGGAAGAACTCGACGCCTTCGCGCAAGCGGCGCACCAGCATGTGGCGCGAGGTGAGCATCTCACCCACGATCTCGGCGATCTTCGACGGCCGGAAATAGAATTTCTTGTAGAACTCCTCGACCGACTCGAAAATCTCGGTGTGGCCGAGATGGGGATAATTGAGCGGCGCAATCTGCGTGCCATCGTCGGTCAGAAGATCGACATCCGACGCGAACCAGCCATTTTCCTTGGCCTGCTTGTAAAGGAAGGTGCCGGGATAGGGCGCCGCCAGCGACACCTGCAAGGTGCGCGGATTGACTTCCTTGGCGAAGGCCAGCGTTTCCTGGATGGTCTCGCGCGTCTCGCCCGGCAGGCCCAGGATGAAGGTGCCGTGCACAATGATGCCCAGATCATGGCAATCCTTGGAGAAGCGCTTGGCAACCTCGACCAGGAGGCCCTTCTTGATGTTGTGCAGGATCTTCTGGTTGCCGGACTCATAGCCGACGAGAAGAAGCCGCAAGCCGTTCGCCTTCATGACTTCCAAGGTCTTGCGCGGCACATTGGCCTTTGCGTTGCAGGACCAGGTGATGCCCAATGGCCCCAGCGCCCGCGCCAGTTCTTCCACGCGAGCGTGATCGTCAGTCAGCGTGTCGTCGTCGAAGAAGATTTCCCTGATCTGGGGGAATTCGTCCCGCACATACTTCACTTCCTCGACCACCTTCTCGATCGATTTGTAGCGGTATTTGTGGCCGCCGATGGTCTGAGGCCAGAGGCAGAAGGTGCAGCGCGATTTGCAGCCGCGGCCCGTGTACCAGGACATGTAGGGATGCAGCAGATAGCCGCCGAAATAATTCTCGACCTTGAGCTGTTTGTAGAGCGGCAGGACCGACGGCAACTTGTCCATGTCCATCAGGATTTCGCGTTCGGGATTGTGGACGATCTGGCCGGCCGCGTCGCGATAGGAAAGGCCCTTGATGCTGAACCAGTCTGCGCCGTTCGCCAGTTCCTGGATGGTGAATTCATATTCGTTGCGGCAGACGAAATCGATCGCCGGGCAGGCTTCCATGCTCTGCTGCGGCTCGACCGCGACCTTGGCGCCGATAAAGCCGATCTTGGCGGTGGGATTGAGGGCACGGATCATGCCGGCAGTGCGCATGTCAGATTTGAAGCTGGGAGTCGAGGTATGAACGACGATCAGCTCATGCGCCTTCACGTCCTGCTCGATGTCCTTGAAGGAGAGTTGGTGCGGCGGCGCGTCGATTAAGCGCGAACCCGGCACCATCGCCGCGGCCTGGGCCAGCCAGGTGGGGAACCAGAAGCTCTTCACTTCGCGTTTCATCTGATAGCGCGCGCCGGCGCCGCCGTCATAGCCGTCGAAGGAAGGAGCCTGGAGGAAAAGCGATTTCATTGGCATGGAATTAAAGCCTTCAGGATTGGGCCATTCAAGATTGGGACAGCGCGCCGCTGGTCTCGACCTGGAAGCGGCTGCCCCGCCAATAGACCGTTTCGCCGAAGCGTGACAGAACGAAAACGGCGAAACTCAGCACGTCGCGCACGGGCAAGAGCCAGAACGGGCCCGCATGGGTGCCAAATATATCATCAATGCGGCGCTTGAGGAACAGCCGGGAGCAAAGCGTGACCAGCATCACCACAAGGCTGGGCCAGTTGAAACCCAGGAAAACCGCCGCGATCAGGGCGATGGGGAACCCGAACGTGACCACACTGCCCAGATGGCCCATTGAATCGACCATGCGGATGGTTCGGGTCCAACGCAGCTCGTGGCGGAACAAATCCCGCGCATTCGCCTCGGACGCCGTGTGGCCAACGCCCAGGGCGGGTATCGCGACGGTGTAGCCCTTGGCGCGCGCGGCGCGGCCGATCTCATAATCGTCGGCGAGAAAATCGGTGAAGGCGCCGAAGCCGCCGATCTCCTCCAGCACGCCACGGGTAAGCGCGATGGTCGAGCCCATGCAGGGATCGGCCAGGCCCAGGCTGGTGGCCAGCATGACATTGGGCAGGAATTCGTAGGAGGTCCCCATCGCCGACAGCGTGGACCAGAGACGGCCATCGCCGCGGATCACCTCGCCGGTATAGAGGCAGGTGACTAGGCCCACGCCGGGATGCGCCAACGCGTCGGTGACACTACGCAGCCAGCTTCGCGGAACAATGATGTCGCTGTCCGACAGGACCAATATGTCGTGCCGCGCGGCCGGCAGCATGTTGATGAGATTCGAGATTTTGGCGTTGAAGCCATAGAGCGCGCTATCGGCGACGACGCTAGTGTCGAGGTGCGGGTAGCGCGCCTGCAGCGCCTGGACTACGGCGATGGCCGGGTCTTTTTCGTCATGCACGCCGAAAACGATCTGGACCTGTCCCGGATAGTCCTGGGCAAAGAAGCTCTCCAGATTGTCGAAAAGCCCTGGTTCACCCAGATGCAAAGGTTTGAGGATGGTGACAGGCGGATAGGCAGGCGCGGGCTTGGCCTCGGCCCGCATGAATCGGCCGGCGAAAAAGGCCGCCGCCAATGCATAGGCCGCTCCGCAAAGCGCCAAGCCGGCCAACAGCCATCCGGCCGATGTTAATATCATCGCCACCAAATCGTCCGGCCCCCTCGCCGACACATCTATTTAATGGACGGACCCCAGCCAAAGAAGGGGCGGAGTGTCACAAATCGCGCCAATCCGGCATCTTTTACGGATTCAAGGCAGCCCTACCGGGTTTCGATGGCTGGAACACATGAAACCCTGTAATTCCCCTGTAATGAACGGTCTTCAAATCCGCGATGTGACGATTCCCGGGCGGGTGCTGACCGCACCCATGACGGGAGTTTCCGACCTGCCGTTCCGTCAGACCGCGGCACAGCTGGGCGCACCCTATGTGGCCACTGAAATGGTGGCCTGTGATTCATTTGCCCGCGGCCGTCCCGACGTGGTGCGCCGCGCGGCGGTGGGCGACGGCCTGCCCCTGATGGTGATCCAGCTGGTGGGGCGCGAGGCGGAATGGATCGCCAAAGGCGCCAGGCTCGCCGAACAGGCCGGCGCCGACATCATCGATTTCAACATGGGCTGTCCCGCCAAGGAAGTCACCGGCGCGCTGTCCGGTTCGGCCCTGATGCGCGACGAAGAGCTGGCGTCGCGCCTGATCGGCGCGGCGGTAGAAGCCACCAGGCGCCCGGTCACATTGAAGATGCGGCTGGGATGGGACGAGCATTGGAAGAACGCACCCGACATTGCCCGGCGCGCCGAACAATTGGGCGTTGCCGCCATCACCGTGCATGGCCGCACCCGCCAGCAATTCTATCGCGGCAACGCGGATTGGCGCGCCGTGGCCGAGGTGAAGCAGGCGGTGCGGATTCCTGTGATCGTCAATGGCGACATTGTCGATCTTGCCAGCGCCAACGAAGCACTCAGGCAATCGGGCGCCGATGCCGTGATGATCGGGCGAGGCAGTTATGGCCGGCCCTGGATCGCGGCCAGTCTCAGCCGCGCGCTGGACGGTGGGGAAAACAATGAACCTGAAGCAGCAAGCCGTTTGGACATTCTCTTTCGCCATCTTGCGGCTTCCTTGAAATTTTACGGCGAAGCGCTGGGCTTGCGCGTATTTAGAAAGCACCTGGGCTGGTATGTGGAAAATGCCCCCTTGGGCACGCCGGAAAGCCGGCGCGCGGCCAAGGCGTGGCTCTGCCGAATCGAAAGCGCGGCGGCCCTGGAAAAGGCGGTTGCCACATTTTGGTCGGAGTCGCCCCTTCCAATCCCCGCCACAATGCCTATGTAAAACATCTGTAAAGATGGGGCGGTTAGGGAGCTACGCCCTTGCAGAGGGTTGGGGTCGGTCCCACCTTTCTGATAGGAGTGCCGGACCGGGGGTGGCTTTCGCCGGTCATTTCAAGGGGAATCCATGTTACGCCAACTTTCGGTCATCGCGGCCGTAGCGGCAGCGCTTTGCGCTTGCAGCCCGCCACGACCACAACGCCCACCGCCGATGGTGGGCTTCATGGTGGTGCGCGAGCAGCCAGTACAACTCACAGCTGAACTGCCAGGCCGCACCGATCCTTTCGCCGTTTCGAATGTCGAGCCGCAGGTCACTGGCATCATCCAGAACCGCCTCTTCACCGAGGGCAGCATCGTCAAGGCCGGCCAGTCGCTCTATCAGATCGATCCCAGGCCCTATCAGGCGGCGCTGGACCAGGCCGGCGGCCAGCTCGCCCAGGCCCAGGCCAATCTTGTCAATGCCCGGCTCGACCTCAAACGCTACCAGTCGCTGGTGGGGCAGAATGCGATTTCGCAGCAGACGCTGGACACCCAAGTCGCGCTGGTGGGTTCGGATGAAGGCATCGTCAAATCCGATCGCGCCAATGTCGAAGCTGCTGAGATCAATTTGCGCTATACCAAAGTGATCGCGCCCATCACCGGGCGCATCGGCGCCTCCGCTGTGACATCTGGCGCGCTCGTCACGGCCAATCAGAGCACGCCCTTGTCGGTGATCTCGACACTCGATCCTATCTATGTCGACATCAACCAGTCGAGCGACGAACTTCTGGCGCTGGAACAGCAGGCCCGCAAAGGCCAAGTGAACCGCAACGAGCCGCTGGCCGCGAAAGTGAGCCTTAAACTCGGCGACGGCAGCACCTATCCGCTCGAAGGCAAGCTGCAATTCACCGATGTCACGGTCAATCAAACCACCGGCACCGTTCTGCTGCGCGCGCTCTTTCCCAATCCCGACGGCGTTCTGCTGCCGGGCCTCTATGTCCGCGCCGTGATCAATGAAGGCGTGGATTCGCACGGTATCCTGGTGCCCCAGACCGCGGTCGGCCGCGACGCCAAGGACCAGCCCACGGTTCTTGTGCTGGACGATCAGAACACGACCCGGCTCAGGGTCATCACCACCGGCCGCATGGTCGGCGGCGATTGGCAGGTGCAGGACGGCCTCAAACCCGGCGAAAAAGTTGTCGTGCAGGGGCTGATGCAGCTGATGGGAAGCATTGGGCCCGACACGAAAGTGACTCCGGTGCCGGCGAAGACCGCTGGTCCTGCCGCTTCCGGCACACAGTAAAAGGAACGCCCCATGGCGTTATCGCGCTTCTTCATCGACCGTCCCGTCTTCGCCTGGGTGATCGCGATCGTGATCATGGTGGCGGGCGGCATCTCCGCGTTCTTTCTTCCAATCGAGCAATATCCCACCATCGCGCCTCCGGCAGTGGCGGTGAACGCGTTCTATCCCGGCGCCGATGCGGCCACGGTGCAGAATTCCGTCACCCAGGTGATCGAGCAGCAGCTCACGGGCCTGGATAACCTTCTCTATTTCTCGTCCAATTCGAACGCCGACGGCTCGGTTTCGCTGATCGCCACCTTCGCCCCCGGCACCAATCCCGACATCGCCCAGGTCCAGGTCCAGAATAAGGTTCAGCAGGCGGTGGCGCAGCTGCCCAGCCAGGTGCAGCAGATCGGCGTCACCGTGGCCAAGGCCGAGACCAACTTCCTGTTGATCGTCGTGCTCTACGATCCCACGGATCATTACGACAATGTCGATCTGTCGAACTTCATGGTCTCGAAGATGCAGGACCCGCTGTCCCGCGTTACCGGCGTGGGCAACGTTCAAGGCTTCGGCGCGCAATATGCGATGCGCATCTGGCTGGATCCCTACAAGCTTCACAATTTCTCGCTTCAGCCTTCCGACGTTTACGCCGCCATCCAGGCCCAGAATGTGCAGGTGTCGGCGGGACAGATCGGTGGCCAGCCTTCCGTGCCCGGCCAGCAGATCAACGCTACCGTCACCGCGCAATCGCAGCTTCAGACCCCGGATCAATTCCGCAACGTCATCCTCAAGACCACGCCGGGCGGCGCGGTGGTGCATTTGTCCGATGTGGCGCGGGTGGAACTGGGCGCCGACACCTATGGTGTCGTCAGCACCTTGAACGGCCATCCTGCGGCAGGTCTTGCCATTCTGCCGACTCCTGGCGCCAACGCGCTTCAGCTGGTGAATCAGGTCAAGGCGCGCGCTTTGTCGCTGGTGCCCCAGCTTCCCCCCGGCGTGCAGATGAGCTTCCCGGTGGACAATACCGAGTTCATCCGGCTCTCGATCCGCGACGTGATGATCACCTTGGTGGAAGCGATCCTGCTGGTGATCCTGGTGATGTATCTTTTCCTGCAGAATTGGCGCACCACCTTGGTGCCCGCGGTCGCGGTGCCCGTGGTGCTCTTGGGCACCTTCGGCGTGCTGGCGTCGTTCGGCTATTCCATCAACGTGCTCACCCTGTTCGCGCTGGTACTGGTGATCGGCCTTCTGGTCGATGACGCCATCGTGGTGGTCGAAAATGTCGAGCGCATCATGCGCGAAGACGGCTTACCGCCGCGCGAGGCCACCTTGCTTTCGATGAAGGAGATCACCGGAGCCTTGATCGGCATCGGCCTGGTGCTTACCGCCGTGTTTCTGCCCATGGCGTTCTTCAGCGGATCGACCGGCGTCATCTATCGCCAATTTTCCGTCACCATTGTCTCGGCGATGCTTTTGTCCATCATGGTGGCGTTGGTGCTCACACCGGCCCTGTGCGCCACTTTGCTTAGGCCGATCGAGAAGGGCGGCCACGCCCATGCCGGCGGCTGGCTGGGGCGCTTCTTCGACGGCTTCAACAAATATTTCGAGCGATTCCGCGCCTGGTACCGCAGGGCCCTGGAATGGGTGCTGGATCGCAGCCGCACCACCATGATCATCTATGGCGTCCTCGTCGCGGTGATGGCGCTTCTTCTTTACCGCCTGCCGACCGGCTTTTTGCCGGACGAGGACCAGGGCTTCATCCTCAACCTGGTCACTCTGGCGCCGGGATCGGAACTGTCGCACACGCTCGCGGCGGCCAAGCAGGTCGCGAACTATTACGAGACCGCCGAGAAAGACAACGCCACGATGGTCTTCGCGGTCGCGGGCTTTAATCCGATCGCGGGCGCCGGCCAGAATGCGGGCGTGGCCTTCGTCAAGCTCAAGGATTGGAACGATCGTCCAGGCGCCAAGAACGTCGCTTCAGCGATCGCGCAACGCGCCTTCTTCGGCCTCTCCCGGGTTCCCGACGCCCAGATCTTTCCCATCGTGCCGCCCTCGGTGCCCGAACTGGGTTTTGCCAGCGGCTTCGATATGGAAATGGAAGATCGCGGCGGTCTCGGCCATGCCGCGATGATCCAGGCGCGCAACCAGCTGTTGGGCCTGGCTGCCCGCGATCCCTTGCTCTCGCAGGTGCGCCCCTCGACCCTGGATGATTCCCAGCAGCTTCACATCACTGTGGATCAGGAAAAGGCGAACGCGCTGGGGGTTTCGACCGCCGACATCAACACCACCTTGTCCGCGGCCTGGGGCGGCCTCTTCGTCAACAATTTCATCGACCACGACCGGGTGAAACGCGTCTATATCGAGGGCGATGCGCCATACCGCATGACGCCCAACGATCTGGACCGCTGGTATGTGCGTACCTCGACCGGCACCATGGCGCCCTTCTCGTCCTTCGCGCGCGCTGACTGGACCCTGGGGCCAACCACGCTGTCCCGTTACAACGGCTTGCCGGCCATTGAAATCCAAGGTTCGGGCGCCGCGGGCATCAGCACGGGCACCGCAATTTCCGAGATGGGCAAGCTGTTCGAGCAATTGCCGAAAGGCGTGGGCTTCGAGCCGACCGGCCTTTCCTATCAGGAAGAACGGGCCGGAGCGCAGGCGCCCGCGCTCTATGGGCTGTCCATCCTGATCATCTATCTGTTCCTGGCCGCCCTGTATGAGAGTTGGGCAATTCCCCTCTCGGTGATGCTGGTCATCCCCTTGGGCGTGATCGGCGCGGTGGGCGCCGCCAGCGCCAGGCATTTCTTCAATGACATCTATTTCCAGGTGGGCTTGCTGGCGATCATCGGTCTTTCCGCCAAGAACGCCATCCTGATCGTCGAATTCGCGGTGGACTATGAAAAGAAGGGCATGCATGCGCGCGAAGCCGCCATGGAAGCGGCGCGCGTCCGGCTCAGACCCATCCTGATGACTTCGATCGCCTTCGTCGCCGGCGTCTTCCCGCTGGCGATCGCAACCGGCGCGGGCGCAAGCAGCCAGAATGACATCGGCACCGGCGTGGTCGGCGGCATGTTGACCGCCACGGTACTGGCGATCTTCTTTGTTCCGGTATTCTTCCAGATGATCAACCGGGGCCTGCAGCACCACGAATAGGCGGAGAGCTTAACGGCTCTTGGCCAGTTGCCTCAGTTCGCCCTTGAGTGCGGCCACCGGACGGCCCAGATCTTTTTCGATGGCCGCGTGAGAGGCGCGCCAGATGGGCACGGCGCGGGCGAGAAGCGCCTTTCCGCTTGCCGTGAGCTGGACCAGCCGCGCGCGCGCGTCGTTGGGATCGGCGACGATCCGGATCAGCTTGCGCCTGAGCAGCGGCTTCAGCGCCGCCGTCAAGGTGGTGCGGTCCATCGCCAGGAACTCCGCCACAGCACCCATCGCCGCCGGCTCTGGCCGGTTCAGCGACATCAGAAGCGAGAATTGGCCATTGGTAAGATTGAGCGGCCGGAACGCCTCGTCGAAATGGCGGCCCAGCGCGCGAGCCGCGCGTTGCACATGCATGCAGAGGCAGGCGTCGCGCACTTCCAAGGTGGTGGCGAAAGGCAGATCCGTCATAAAAGCATAAATGTTGACATCAACATATTTGTCAAGTTTGATCGCGGGCCCAGGAGGTCCCATGCAACATCCCGTCGTTTCCCGCGAAGAATGGCTGACCGCCCGCAAGGTGCTGTTGGCGCAGGAAAAAGAAGAAACCCAGCTGCGCGACAAGGTGCGCGCCGCCCGGCAAGCGCTCCCGTGGGTCAAGTTGGACAAGGGTTATGTCTTCGAGACTCCTGAAGGCCGCAAGCACCTCTCCGATCTGTTCGACGGACGGCATCAACTCATCATCTATCATTTCATGCTGGGACCGGGCTGGAAGGCGGGCTGCCCCGGGTGCTCCTTCCTGTCCGACCATATCGATGGCGCGCTGCCGCATCTCAATCATCACGACGTAACCTGGGTGGCGGTGTCGCGCGCGCCCATGAACGAAATCGCGTCCTACAAGAAACGCATGGGCTGGAAATTTCCCTGGGTTTCGTCCAACAGCAACGACTTCAACCATGACTTTCATGTCTCCTTCAGCAAGGAGGAATTGGCCAAAGGCGAGGTCGACTATAATTTCTGCAAGACGCAAGCCGCCAACGCCAATGACGAGTTGCCGGGCCTGAGTGCCTTCTACAAGAACGACGCAGGCGAAATCTTCCACACCTATTCCAGCTATGCCCGGGGCCCGGAAGAAGTGATCGGCACCTTGATGATCCTGGATCGCGCGCCGCTGGGCCGCAACGAAACCAGCACCATGAATTTCGTGCGCCGTCATGACGAGTATGACCAACCCATTAAAGCCGCGGAGTAACGGATGCCCCATTCTTTCTTCTGGTATGACGTGATGACCACCGACACCAAGGCGGCGCAAAAATTCTATTGCGACGTGGTGGGTTGGACGGCGCAAGACACCGGCCCAAAAGGCAACGGCTATATCCTGTTCAATACCCACGGCCAGGGCGTCGCCGGATTGATGAACATTCCCGAAGAGGCCGCCAAGCATGGCGCACGCCCGGGCTGGATGGGCTACATCGAAGTGGATGACGTGGACGAAGCCGCCAAGCGCATCGCGCAGGAAGGCGGCAGGCTCGTTCGCGGCCCCATCGATGTCCCCGACATCATCCGCTTCGCGGTGGTGGTTGATCCGCAAGGCGCGGCCTTCATGATCGCCAAACCCGTGGCCCCGCAGAACGCCCCGCCGCCCTTGCCGATGGGCACGGAGGGCACCATCGGCTGGCGCGAGCTTTATGCCAGCGACTGGAAAACCGTGTTCCCCTTCTATGAAAAGATGTTCGGCTG
>DATBAP010000072.1:0-71679 GCA_036271455.1 Rhizomicrobium sp. | reverse complement strand
CCTGTTCAACGCCATGTCGCAACTGACGGGACGCGAGCCGGGCGTAGTGGGCGCGGCGCTGTCCGATGCCGCCAGCTATTGCGGCATCATTGTGGATGGCCGCCATGTCCATCCCGATGTGCTGAAGCTGGCGCTCAAATGTAAGCCGCATGACCGTTTCATGCTGGTGACGGACGCCTGGTCCAATGTCGGCACCGACCTCACCACATTCCAATTGCAGGGCGCCACCATCACCGTCAAAGATGGCGTCTGTGTGGACGAGAACGGCACCCTGGCCGGTTCGGCGATGGACATGAGCCGGGCGGTGCGCAACGCCATGGACCTTCTGGGATTGGACCTGCACGAGGCGGTGACGATGGCCAGCCGCGCACCCGCGTCGTTCCTGGGACTGGCGGATCGCTATGGCGAGATCGCCAAAGGCCTGCGCGCCAATTTCGTAACTGCTGATGATGAATTGAATGTGCAAGAAACCTGGATCGACGGCGTGGGAGCCTAGGCGAGGATCACAACCCGGCGCTCCGCCGCCGAGCGCCGCGCCGCCTCGATGATCTCGAGCCCCCGAACCGCGTCTTCGGCATCCACCGGCGGCGGTGCGCCATCCCTCAGGCAACGCACCATGCCTTCATAGAATCTCTGATAGGCGCCGGGCTCGCTTTTGACCGGGCGTTGGGTCGCGCCGTCGCTGAGAATGCCCCAACGTTCCGGCGGCTCCTCGCCCCAACCGGGACGATCCGGACGTCCGCCCGCGCGCAAGGCCGCCTCCTGAATATCGCCCGATTGTTTCACGAAGGTGGCGCGATCCGCCATCACGCGCAGGCGCGGACCGGGCTCAGCGGCCATCACGCTGGTCCAAAGATGCGAGCGCACACCATTCCGGTGCGTCAGCGCCACGAACACGTCATCGTCGCTCTCCACTCCTTGGCGCGTTTGGTCCAACTCGGCATAGACCTCGCGCGCGGGGCCGAACAGATAAAGCGCCTGGTCGATCAGGTGGCTGCCGATGTCGTAGAGCAGGCCGCCGCCCTCTTCTGCCACACCACGCTCCTTCCAGCCGCCTTTGGGCTCCGGCCGCCAGCGTTCCAGACGGGATTCAAAACGCAGGATGCGGCCCAGCTCGTTCCGCGCCATCAAAGCCTGAAGCGTGAGGCATTCGCTGTCCCAGCGTCGGATGTGATAGGCGCTCAAGGGTAGCTGGCGCGCATGGGCGGATTCGATCACCTGGCGCGCTTCGTCCGTCGACAAGGCGAAGGGCTTGTCGATCACCACCGCAAGTCCCACTTCCAGCGCCCGCAATGCCAAAGGCGCATGGCTGCGATTGGATGTGGAGATCACCACCAGATCGAGATCGCCGGCTTTCGTCCACAGCGCGTCGGCGTCCGGCAGCACGGTAACGCCGGGAATGGCGGCCCGCGCCTGAGCTTGACGCTCGGGATTGGCCGTCACCACATGGGTCAACCCCAAGCCCGATGTCGCCTGGATCAGCGGCGCATGGAAGGACGCGCCGCCTAATCCGAAGCCGATCAGACCCACTCGAAATCGTCTGTCCGCCATCGTGCTCATTGTTTCCAGAATGACACGAGTAACCCGCCCAACACGATCAAGCTGCCGCCAATCAGAATATGGGAATCGGGCAACGTCCTGAAAAACGCGAAGTTAACGGCCTGCCAGACAATAAACAAAATCGCGATGTAGAGGCCGACAACCTGCCGGAATTCCAAAGGGGCGAGGTTGAGAAAGGTGCCATACCCAAAGACCAACGCCGCTCCCAGGGCGAATAAAGCAACCCTGAATGCCGCAAGGCCCACATGGTTATACAATGCGATCCGAATGACCGCGTCGCCGCTGACTTCCAATACCGTCGCTGCCACCAGGAAAGCGATGGTTTGTAAGCTTCCCATAGACTGCATGAAAGCACTCCCCCGGCTTCGTACCCCGAAGGCATGCCGAATACTCTGCCGGGGCAGGACACATTAAATTGCTGCCTTGGGATTACAACCGCTAGAAGTGAATGATCACGTCTGAGGCGAATTCCACCGTCACGGACTTGTTTGGCGCGATGCCGGCATAGGAATCCCCGTTGAAAGCCGGCGTGCGGAAAGAACGCCAATAGCCGATCTCGGGGCGGAATTCGATCTGCGGCGACAGCCAATGCTGCCATCCCAGCGTGTATTCCATGTATTTGACGGGCTTGCCGATGCCGGTGCGCCAACCATTAGGATCGTCGTAAAACTCCGGGCGGAATGTGAAATTGTCGAGCTTGTCGAGCGTGTAGTTGATGTAGGCCAAGGCGCCAAAGGCGTTCGCCGTACAATCCAGCTTGGAGGCGTTGTCGCAATAGACCAGGCTGGGAGAATTGAAGTTCACGAACTGCGGCGAGAAGGGCGTACCACCATTGTTGAACAGCGCCACCGCCTGGGGATTGTTGAGATTGGGTATGTCGTTTTCCGACATCCAATAGGATTCGAAGTCAACATGCCATTGATCGTTGAATTTGTGGTAGAAGGTGAAGCCGTGCCACTGGAGATTGTTGTAACCCCAGTTGCCTTTGTTGATGCCGTCCATGCAAGGGTAGAACACAGTGCTGCCGTCGCCGCTTTCATAGCGCAGGCATAAAACCCCGGTCGGCTGATTTCCCGGATCCTTCCGCATGGTCGAATTGGGGAAGAGCGGATCGACGCCCGCTCCGAGGCCTGCGGCGTTGGAAGCGTTTTGGACATAGAGATTAGGAATCGTGGTGTTGGAGTGCCAGGGGGGCGTTTCGGTGCCATCCACGATGCCGGTCTGGAGCATGAAATTCTTGGTGAGCTGCCAGGAAGCCACCACGCCTTCATTGGTGTAATTGTCGTAACCGTAGCTTAGCGAATGGGTATAGAGAATGTTGTTGGGCGCAAGCTGAGCTTCGATATCCGGGATCGAGATGTAGCGGCCGACGCGGACCTCCAGCCCTTCAAACACTTTCGGGAACCAGAGATCGACATACATCATGGGAAAGTCATACCCTTCCCAATTGTTTTTGCCGTTGAACTGCCAGCTCGCGATGCCATAGGCATTGGTGTAGCGATAATTCTGGCCAAAGATGGCGGAAAGCCGGAAGCCCCAATCGAAATGATCGGTCTGGACCGTGTCGGGCAAGCGGTCAATGTAGAGCACGGCCTGATCAAGCTGGCCCACATTGGGATTGACGGTATAGGCAATCGGCGCATTGCCGAATTTGTTCGAGTTGGTGCTGACATTGAAACCTGGATCGACCCAGCCATAGATCTGGGTGTCGTTGTCCGTCAGCCACTTGCCGAAACCGGTATTGGCGATTGCCGCCATCAGGGGGCTATCCGCGCTATTGGGGCGGGTCACGCCGATGCTGGTCAACGCCCCGGTCGGGTACTCAGTATAGGGCATGGGGGGCGAGGTCTCGGGCGTCTGGGGCCAGCCTGCGCGCTCGGACGGCGGCGCGTTTGGATCGGTCGGCGCGCCGGATTCACCCCATTCGAGCCGATAATAATTGAAGAAGCGGCCCAACACATCGCTACCAAGATAAGTATCCAGGCAGGAATAATCCTTGTACGGATCACATGTCTTGACCGATGTGTCCTGAGCAGATGCCGGACCGCAAGAAAGCGTGGCGATGATTCCGGCTGTACTGGCCAGCAAGAACATTCTTGAAATTGTCATTTCGGGAAATCCCCTTGGCCTTTCGCTGCGATCTCGCGGGTTAGTTGGCGGTCGCGGTCTGTTCATTGCCCCTCCAATGGGCAATGTGGCGCGGTTCTAGGCGAAGCGCGCATAAAAATTCCATACGGAAACCGGGGGCGCCGTCATAACGACACCATAAGAATCCCATTTATGACAGGATCTTATTCGGCCGGGAGCGCCATCAGGCGATAGCCCACGCCCGGCTCCGTCACCAGAAAGGACGTCGAGGCGGATTCGGGTTCCAGCTTGCGGCGCAATTGGCGCATCAACACGCGAAGATATTGGATGTCGTCCACATTGGCCGGCCCCCAAACTTCCTTGAGAAGCTGGTGGTGGGTAACGACGCGCCCGGCATGCATCACCAGGAAACGCAGCAGGTTAAATTCCTTGGGCGAAAGATGGACCTCTTCGCCGCGCAGCATGATCTTGCGGTTGACCAGATCGACCGAGAGCGGCCCCGAGCGGAAGACCGGCGCTTCGCCGTGCGCCTGCAGGCCATGACGCAACGCGGCTTTGAGGCGGGCCAGCAATTCGCCCATGTCGAAGGGCTTGGTGACATAATCATCGGCGCCCAATTCCAGCGCCTTCACTTTGCCCGCCACATCATCGCGGGCTGACAGCACCACAATTGGCGTGAGCGAGGTCTTGCGCAGCTCCTCGATCACGGCAAAACCGTCGCGGTCGGGCAGGCCCAGATCGAGCACGATCACATCGGGTTTTTCCTCGGCCGCCATGGCGATGGCCGACGCCGCATCCATCGCCTCGACGCATTCATAGCCATGGGGCGGCAAACCGGTCCGAAGAAAACGCAGGATCTGCGGCTCGTCATCCACGATCAAGATGCGGGGCAGTTTATTTGCCATGATCCCCCTCTCCCGGTTTTTCCCCCACCGGCATAGTGAGCGTGAAAATCGCGCCGCCCGCGTTGCCGCGGTTGGCGGCGTCCAGCGTTCCACCGAATGCTTCGACAAAACCCCGCGCCACCGAAAGGCCCAGCCCGGTGCCGGCCGCGCCCAGATCGCCTTTACGGGCACGATAGAATTTGTCGAAGATATGAGAAAGCTCCGCGGCAGGAATGCCGGGCCCTTCGTCGGCGATGGTCAAAGCGATCTTCTGGGAATCCGCCCGGGCGTGGATCGTGATGGTTGAAGCCGGCGGCGCATATTTGGCAGCATTGTCCAGAAGATTGACCAGCGCCTGCTCCAGCAGCAGCGGGTCGGCTTTGGCGAAGGGCAGATCCGAAGGCAGCTCGCGCACCACGCGGTGGCCAGCAAGCCGCCGCGCCAGGCGCTTCAAAGCCGTGTCCACCACCTCGCCCACATCGGTCCATTGCGATTTGACCCCCAGCGCGCCC
Source organism: Rhizomicrobium sp. (assembly GCA_036271455.1). GTDB lineage: Bacteria > Pseudomonadota > Alphaproteobacteria > Micropepsales > Micropepsaceae > Rhizomicrobium. The sequence continues at coordinate 66,635 of DATBAP010000072.1, read as the reverse complement.
GCTTCCAGGCGCGACATGTCGAGCAGATTGCCCACGAACCGGTCCAGCCTCTCGGCCTCCTCACGGATGGTGAGCAACAATTCTTCCGTCCGCGCCCGGTCATAAAGGCCCAGACTGGCCAACAGGCTGGTGGCCGCGCCCAGGATCGACGCCAGCGGTGTGCGCAGATCGTGGCTGAGGGACGTCAGCATCGCCACGCGCAGCTTGTCGGCTTCGGCCACCACCTTGGCTTCGTCCACCTGTTCGACCAGCCGCGCCCGTTCGATCGCCAGGGCGGTCTGGTCGTTGAGCGCGTCCAGCAGCCTGCGCTCGTCCGGCGTGAACAGCGTCTTGTCATCGGGCCGCTGCAGTCCCAGCACGCCCACTTTCCCCCCGCCCGTGCGCATCGGCAGGAACAGCCGCCGCGCGCCCGGCAGGGTCTCGGCGTTGCGGCCCGTGGCTTGGCCTCGCTCCCAGCTCCAGGTTGCGGCGGCGATGTCGTCGGCGGACAATTCATCCTCGGGCGGGTAGACGCCGCGAATCTCCAGCTGCCCTGTCGCGCGGTTGGGCAAAAGGATCACCACATTGCATTTGAGCATCGAGGCGATCTGGAACGACACCGCCCAGAGAATGTCGTCCAGCCGGGCCAGGCCCGTGACCTTGCCGGTGAAATTGAACAACTCGCCGGCCACCGCGGCGCGCCTGGCCGCCAGATCGGCCTGGGCGCGCACCCTGGCCGCCAGATTGCCGGCAATCACTGCCACGAACAGCAGCACGCCGAACGACAAGACATTGTTGGGATCAGCGATGGTGAGAGTGTAGAGCGGCGGCAGGAAGAAGAAATTGTAGCAGAGCGCGCTGAAGAAGGCCGCAAACAGCGCCGGCCTGAGCCCGAACGACACCGCGCTCAGCAGAACCGGCACCAGGAACAACATGCCGATGCTGCCCAAGGCGTGCGACAGCGCGGCATTGAACAGCCAGGCAATTGCAGCGGTGACGGCGACAGCGCCCGCGCTTTTGGCGTAATCGCTCCAGGGCCACTCCTCGGCCTGCGACGCGGTCTTGACCGTCTTGGGCGCCACGGCATCGCCCGCAGCCGTGACGGCGGTGATGCTGATGGCGCCGCTGTCACGCATCAGGTCACGCACCACCGAGCCATTCAGCAGCTCGAACCAGCGCGACCGCTCGGACTTGCCGATCAGGATCTGGGTGACGTTCTTGGCGCGGGCATATTCCAGGATCGTGTTCGCCACTTCGCGGCCGGGAAGCGTCAGCGCCTCGGCGCCAAGTCTTTGCGCCAGCCGCATGGTGTCGGCGACGCGGTCCTTTTCCACTTCGCTCAACGCCAGATGACGCGAGGCCTCGACATAGATCACAGTGAACGAGGCTTTGAACGAATCTGCCAGACGCCGGCCTCGCCGCACCAGCTCGGCGGAGGATTTGTGCTCGTTGATGCAGACCAGCACATGCTCGCCGGCCGGCCAGGGACCGCCGATAGCATGGGCCTGCATATACTCGACCATGTCGCGGTCCACCCGCTGGGCGGCGCGGCGTAGCGCCAATTCACGCAAGGCGGTGATGTTGCCGGGCGAGAAGAAGTGGCGGAGCGCGCGTTCGGCCTGGGCCTTCACATAGACCTTGCCCTCCTTCAGCCGCTGCAGCAGCTCGTCGGCCGTGGTGTCCACCAGCTCGATTTCGGCGGCCTCGTCCAACACCCTGTCCGGCACGGTCTCGCGCACATGGATGCGGGTGATTTGCGCGACCACGTCGTTGAGGCTTTCGATATGCTGGATATTCACCGTGGTGTAGACGTCGATGCCCGCGGCCAGGATTTCCTCAACATCGAGATAACGTTTGGGGTGGCGGCTGCCTTCCGCGTTGGTGTGGGCCAGTTCGTCCACCAGCACCAAGGCGGGATGGCGTTGCAGGATGGCGTCCAGATCCATCTCGGCCACGACATGGCCTTTGTAGAGCGAACGCTTCTTGGGGATGATCTCGAAGCCCTTGGTAAGCGCATCGGTTTCGAGCCGGCCATGGGTTTCCACCACGCCGATCACCACATCGGCGCCTTCCAGACGGCGGCGGCGTCCCTGGGTAAGCATCTCATAGGTCTTGCCCACGCCAGGCGCGGCGCCCAGGAAGATCTTGAGCTTGCCGCGGCCTTCCCGGCCCGCGGCTTCCAGCAACGCGTCCGGCGATGGCCTCTCAGGGGCGGCGGTTCTGGTTGCCATCCCTCAAGGATAGCTCAGCTGGCGCCGGACTGCATGGCGTCGAGCGCCATGTTGAGCTTCAGCACATTGATGTGCGGCTCGCCAATCACCCCCAGCAGGCGGTCTTCGATATGGGCCCGGACCAGCCTCTCCACCGCTGCCGGAGCGAAGCCCCGCGCCTTGGCCACACGCGGCACTTGGAACAAGGCAGCGGCGGGGGTGATGTCCGGATCGAGCCCACTGGCAGAGGTCGTGGCCAGGTCCACAGGTATGGGCGCGGAGGGATTCTCAGCCTGCAGCGTGGCCGCGTCGCCCGCGATCCGTTTGGTCAAGGCCTTGGAGGTCGGGCCCAGATTCGCGCCACCCGAATTGGCGGCATCATAGCCCTTGCCTGCCGCGGAAGGGCGGCCGTGGAAATATTTCTCGCCGGTGAAATTCTGTCCGATCAATTCGGAGCCGATCACATGGCCATTGCGGGTGATCAGGCTGCCGCCTGCCTGATGCGGGAAAAGAAGCTGGGCGACGCCACTGAGACCGAGGGGATAGATCAGGCCGGTGATCAGGGCCATCAACACGATCAGCATGATGGCGGGGCGGATCTGTCTCAGCATGGCTTTTTCCTTCAGACCAAAGAATTCAAACAAGCCCGATAGCGGTGACCGCCATATCGATCAGCTTGATGCCGATAAAGGGTACGATGATGCCGCCCAGCCCATAGATCAGAAGATTGCGCCTCAAGATGCTGGCGGCGCCCACCGGTTTGTAAGTGACGCCTTTCAGCGCCAGGGGAATGAGCGCAACGATGATCAGGGCATTGAAGATGATCGCCGACAGGATCGCGCTTTCCGGGGTGTGCAATTTCATGATGTTGAGGGCTTGTAGCGCCGGATAGAAGGCCACGAACATGGCCGGGATGATGGCGAAATATTTGGCCACGTCATTGGCGATGGAGAACGTGGTGAGCGCACCTCGCGTCATCAAAAGCTGCTTGCCGATCTCCACGATCTCGATCAGCTTGGTGGGATCGCTGTCCAGATCCACCATGTTGCCGGCTTCACGTGCCGCCATGGTGCCGGTGTTCATCGCCACGCCCACATCGGCTTGGGCCAGCGCGGGCGCGTCATTGGTGCCGTCGCCGCACATCGCCACCAGCTTGCCCTTGGCCTGCTCCTCGCGGATCAATTTGAGCTTGGCTTCCGGCGTCGCCTGGGCGAGGAAATCGTCCACCCCGGACTCGGCGGCTATTGCCGCGGCGGTAAGCGGATTGTCACCTGTGATCATCACGGTGCGGATGCCCATCTTGCGCAAGGCGGCGAAGCGCTCGCGGATGCCGCCCTTCACAATATCCTTGAGATGGATAACGCCCAGAAGCTTGCCGTCGCGCGCCACCGCCAGCGGCGTGCCGCCCGATTTGGCGATCTGGTCCGATATCATAGTCAGTTCGCGAGCGGCCTCGCTGCCGCCGAGCTTGCAATAGGCCAGGATCGCGTCCACCGCACCCTTGCGGACGGATGAACCGTCCATATCGATGCCGCTGAGCCGCGTCTGGGCGGAAAAGGGAATGAATTGCGCGTGCAAAGGCGCCATGTCCCGGCCGCGGATACCATATTTCTCCTTGGCCAGCACCACGATCGAGCGGCCTTCCGGCGTCTCGTCGGAAAGCGAAGCAAGCTGGGCGGCGTCGGCCAGGTCGCGTTCGGAAATTCCCGGCATCGGTAGGAAGTTCGTGGCCTGGCGATTGCCCAGGGTGATGGTGCCGGTCTTGTCCAGCAGCAGCGTGTCGACATCGCCCGCCGCTTCGACCGCGCGGCCCGACATCGCCAGCACGTTAAAGCGCACCAGCCGATCCATTCCGGCAATACCGATGGCAGAGAGCAGCGCGCCGATGGTGGTGGGAATCAGGGTGACGAACAGCGCCACCAGCACCAGCACCGAGAGGCGGCCGCCCGCATACGCGGCAAAGCTGGGGATGGTCGCCACCGCAAAGACGAAAATGAGGGTCATGCCAGCGAGCAGGATATTGAGAGCGATTTCGTTCGGCGTCTTCTGCCGCTCAGCCCCTTCCACCAGGGCGATCATCCGGTCGAGAAAGGTCGAGCCTTGCGCCGCGGTGATGCGCACCTTGATCCGGTCGGAGATCACGGTGGTCCCGCCGGTGACGGCGGAGCGGTCGCCGCCGGATTCCCGGATCACGGGCGCGGATTCGCCGGTGATCGCCGCTTCGTTCACCGAGGCCACGCCTTCGATCACTTCGCCGTCGCTGGGGATCAGGTCACCGGCCTCGACCAGGACCACGTCGCCGGGTTTGAGCTTGGCGGCAGGGACTTCGCGCCAGGCGCCCTTTTCCAGCAGCTTGGCGCCGGTTTCGCTGCGGGTCTTGCGCAAAGTGGCGGCCTGCGCCTTACCCCTGCCTTCCGCCACGGCTTCCGCGAAATTGGCGAACACCAGAGTGAACCAGAGCCAGAGATTGATCTGGAACGAGAAGAGCAGATGCGCGCCGCCCGTGAAGACGTCCCGCAGGAACAGAATGGTGGTGAGAGTGGCGACGATCTCGACCACGAACATCACCGGACTGGCGATCACGTGCCGGGGATCGAGCTTAGCGAAAGCGCCACGGATGGCGGGCAACAGAATCTGCGGATCCGTGATGCCGGACACCGCACTGCGCCTGCGCATGCGCTCGCCGCCAATGGGGGAAAGATCGTTCATGACGCCAGCCTCAATAGGACGCACCGCGCAGCATCGCGAAATGCTCGACGATGGGGCCCAGCGACAAAGCGGGGAAATAGGTAAGGCCGCCCATGATCAGGATCACGCCCACCACCAGGCCCACGAACAGCGGGCCGTCGGTAGGGAAGGTGCCGGACGAAGGCGGGACGATCTTCTTCGTCACCAGCGAACCCGCCACTGCCAGCATGGGCACGATCATCAGGAAGCGGCCGATCAGCATCGCCGCGCCCAATGTGGTGTCATAGAACATCGTGTTGGCCGAGATGCCGGCAAAGGCGCTGCCATTGTTGCCGGTGGCCGAGGTATAGGCATAAAGCATCTCGCTGAAGCCGTGGGGGCCTTGATTGGCGATGCCCGCCAGGCCCTGAGGCAGGACCGACGCAAGCGCGGTAAAGCCCAGTATCGAAAAAGGCAGAATCAGGAGCGCCAGCATCGCCATCTTGACCTCCTTGGCCTCGATCTTCTTGCCCAGATATTCGGGGGTGCGGCCCACCATCAGCCCGGCCACGAACACCGCAATGATGGCGAACAGCAGCATGCCGTAGAGGCCCGAACCCACGCCGCCGAAGATGACCTCGCCCAATTGGATATTGAGCATGGGGATCAAGCCGCCCAGCGGCATCAGACTGTCGTGCTGGTTGTTGATGGCGCCGCACGAGGCGTCGGTGGTGACGGTGGTGAAGAGTGCGGAGTTGGTGATGCCGAAACGGACTTCCTTGCCTTCCATGTTGCCGCCGGCCTGAAGCGCGCTGGCGGTCTGATCGATATGGAAGGACGCGAAAGCGGGATTGCCGGCGGCTTCGGCCTGATAAACAACCGCCGTTCCTGCCAGGAACAACACCGCCATCACCGCGAAGATCGCCCAGCCCTGACGCTCGTTGCCCACCATGCGGCCGAACACATTGGTGAGCGCCGCGCCCAGGCTGAAGATCAGCACCATCTGGATCAAATCGGTGAGCGCGGTGGGATTCTCGAACGGATGGGCTGAATTGGCGTTGAAGAAGCCGCCGCCATTGGTGCCCAGCATCTTGATCACTTCCTGGGAAGCGACCGGCCCCAGCGCCAGGATCTGCTGGCCGCCTTCCAAGCCCGTGGCCTGAATATAGGGGCTGAGCGTCTGCGGCACGCCTTGCCAGACGAAGAACAGCGCGACAATGATGGAGATGGGCAGCAGCACATAAAGCGTGGTGCGGGTGAGATCGACCCAGAAATTGCCCACCCCCTTGGCCGAGCGCCGGGAAAAGCCCCGGATCAGCGCAACAGCAAGCGCAATGCCTGTGGCGGCAGAAGCGAAATTATGCACCGTGAGACCGGCCATCTGAACCAGATAGCTCATGGTGGTTTCCGGCGTGTAGGACTGCCAGTTGGTGTTGGTGACAAAGCTGATCGACGTATTAAGCGCCAGATGCTCGCCGATCGCCGGCAGATGCTGCGGATTGAACGGCAGCACGGCCTGCAGCCGCTGTAGTACATAGAGCGTGATGAAGCCGGCGAGGCTGAACAACAGCATCGCGACCGCATAGATGGTCCAATGCTGATCCTCGTTTTCGCGGACGCCGCTTAAGCCATAGATCACGCGCTCGAGCGGCCCCAGGAGTGGCGACAGGAACGTCCGCTCGCCCTCGAACACACGGGTCATATAACCGCCCAGCGGGCGGGTGATGAGAAGAACGATCAGCGAGAAGATCGCGATCTGAATCCAGCCACTTGCCGTCATGATCGCCCCTCAGAACCGCTCGGGGCGCACAAGCGCGTAGACCAGGTAGAAAAGAATGCCCACGGTCACCAGGGCGCCCAGCGAATAATCCAGAATCATGGCCGCCTCTCAGAGCTGGTCGCAGATATAGGTGTAGAGAACCGTCGCTGCGAAAAAGGCGATGCCGGCCAGAATGAAAATCATGTCGAGCATGGGGTGGAATTAAGTGAGGGTTGCATAAGAATTCGAGACGGGAGCGCGCCCGGGTGCATAAAAAAACATAAAAACGCAGCGGCGAGCTACCGCCCGAGCAATCCTTGGACGGTGGTGATGGCAAAGAAGGCCATTACCGGCGCGGCGAGAAGCCAGACCGTCAGCGAGACATGGGGAAATTTCGCGATGGCGTCATTACGGCGCATGGCCGGCCGCGGGGGATATCCGCTCATGATCGAGCCTGAAAAAGTGCGATAGAGCATAATTTGCCTCTACAGGAATTCCACGGGCGGATTGACTACCGGAATTGCGCATAAAAAATCGATGTCGAAATCATGCGCGGAACATAAGCATCGCGCGAGACGCGTCTTTATATTTTCGACCAACGAGCGCTATCGAATTCTTATGCGGCGATGATCATCTTTTGCACCGCACGCTTTTTGCGGAAGGATCAAATGACCATCGTCCTCAAGACAATCTCCGAACCCGCGCGCGAAGACAGCCAGCGCGCCATCGCCAAAGCCTATAATGAGGCCGGAGAGCGTTATCTCAATTACGCCGACGGCAGCCTCGCCAGGCTCTATGGCTTCGACAGTCAATATTCCTTCGGCGATCAGCAGACCTGGGCGGCGATCGAGGATCGGCTGCATCATTTGCGCCTGTCGGGCCAGCGCACGCTGCGCCTGCTCGATCTGGGATGTGGGCCGGGCACCTGGATCCGGCGGACGGTCGACCGCGCCCATCAGATGGGTTTCACCGAAATCGTCGCGCGCGGCGTCGACCTTTCCGATTCGCAAATCGAGCGCGCCAGGGCTTTGTCCCATGTCCTGTCCGCTCGCGCCGGCATATCTCTCACCTTCGAGGCCGGCGACATCCGGACGGCCTTTCCCGAAGGAGACAAAAGCGTCGATCTTTGCCTCTGCCTCTACGGCGTCTTGAATCATGTTGCGGTTACCGAACTTGATGCGATCATGAAAGAAATCGCCCGTGTCACGACCGGCCAATTCATCGCCACCGTGCGCACGGTGGGGAGTACGCCCACCATCTATGTCGAAGCCGTTTCCGCCGCGCGCAGCTTTCATCAGAACAACAGGCTCAACCGCCTGGACGTCGAGTTTCAGAATGGAAAGCTGACATCATTCAATTCCCACCTTTTCAGCCGGAAGGAAATCCGGACCCTGATCGCGCCCCACATGAAGATCGACGATCTGCGCGGCCTGGACCTTTTCCATGGCCGCTTCTCTACGGATCCGCGGTGGAATCCCGAATCCACGCAATCCATCAGCGGCTTCATGCGGGAGCTGGCGGCCCTGGAAACCCGCTACAGCCACGATCCCGAATTCATGGATCACGCCACCCATTTGCTGATCGTGGCGGGGGCGCAATAGCCGGGAAAAATTAGGCCCGGGAAACCGCCTTCAACAGCCGCTCGATATCGTCCATGTCGTTATAGACCGAGGGCGAAATGCGGATGCGGTTGTCATAGGTGGAAATCTTGATGCGCTCGGCTTTCAGCAGGGGATCGAGCCGGGCAGCGGCGTCCTTGTAAGAGAAGGCGACGATCGGACCGGTGGCGTCTTTGGGCGTCAGCGGCATGAAACCCAGTTTGGGCATTTCCTCCTGCAGCCGCACGATCAAAGGCTGGCGATGGCGGGCGATATTGGCGACGCCCAGCCCTTACACGTAATCCAGCGCCACAATCGCCATCGCCAGGCTGGCCCAGCTGGGCGTGCTCACTTCGAATGTCGCGGCGGTCCCCGTGCGCATGGTCCAGTCGCCAATCGCCGGACCCGGCGGATCGAAGGGATAGGCGTGGCTTTGTTCATTCGTCACCTGACGCCAGCCCACCATCGTGCGCTTGAGCTCTTTCAGCCGGTCGGGCCGCACATAGAGAAAAGCCGTGCCGAAATCGCCCATCAGCCATTTGTAGGTGCCACAGCAGCAGAAATCGACGCCGCCGTCCTTTACGTCGAAGGGAATCGCGCCCACCGACTGGATGATATCGGCATAGACATAGGCGCCCTTCTTGTGCGCGACATCACAAAGCGCTTTCAAATCATGTTGAAAGCCGGTGTTGCTGCCCACATGCGAAACCGCCACCAGTTTGGTCTCGGGTCCGATCGCCCGCTCAACATCGGCAAGTTCGATCCGGTTGTTCCTGGGCGCCACCACCGCCAGTGGCACGCCGCGCTTGTGCAGTTCGCCATAGAGAACCAAGGACGGGCTATAATGATAGGCATCCGTCACCACGCCGTGATGCGCGTCAATTCCCAGCGCGGCGAGCAGATGATTCTCGCCTTCCATGGTGCTGGGCACCACGGCGATGTCGGCGGGATCGGCGTTGATGAAGGCGGCGAACTTCGCCACCGCCTGGTTGCGGGGATTATCGCCAGGCCAGGCGCGGTTGACCTCGCGGTTGGCCCGCGCCGCGAAGAAATCATTGCCCGCCTGGCGCACCGGACGGTTCATGGGATGGACATAGGCCGCGTTGAGATAGGTGCCGGAGAATTCGTACGACGCCTTGTCGGGCAGCGAAGAAGCAGCTTTCACAGAAGCTGCGGTGAGCGGCAAAGCGGAAAGACTTCCGATCAGGGCGCGGCGGGACAAATCCATGGGCCAGTCTCCTCTACCAGTCGACCGCCGTCACCTTATCAGATTTGCCCGCCCGCAAGAGAAGAGCGTGCGCCAGCGCGATATCCTGGGCGGCATGGCCTAGGGATTTGTAGAGGGTGATCTGATCATCGCTAGTTCGGCCGGGCAGATTGCCCGAAAGAACTTCGCCGATCTCGCCTTTCACATGGCCATGCTCCACCACGCGCTGTTCGATGGCGTGCAGCAACTCGCCCGCCTGGGACAAGGCATGCTCACGGGAATCGGCAATGAAGATGCCCCGCCGCACCGTTTCGTCATCCACCTCGCGCGATGAACGCAGGCTCGATCCCACCAGATTGAGATGCTGGCCGGGCTCCAGCCATGCCCCTTCCAGCAGCGGGCCCGGCGAAGACGTGAGGGTGCAGATGATGTCGGCGCCCTTGACCGCCTGTTCGACGCTGTCCGCGACATGGACATCGCGGCGGCCGGCGGCGAAGGCTTCCGCCTTGGCCCGGGACCGGCCCCATATGCGGACTTGTTCGATGGGGCGGATGGCCGAGATCGCTTCCAGGTGCGGACCCGCTAGATCGCCCGGGCCGATGATGGCCAGCACTTTGGCGTCCCGCCGGGCCAGCGCGCGGGTCGCCACCGCGCTGGCCGCCGCCGTGCGCATGCGAGTCAGGGCATGGCAATCCAGCACCGCCAGAGGCTGGCCCGTGGCGCTGTCGAACAGCAGCATCAAGCCTTGATGGCTGGGCAGGCCGAACGACGCGGCGTCCGCCGAAAGGCTGACGACCTTGACCCCAAAGCGCGCAAGACTGGGCATCGCGCCCGGCATCAGCCCCAGCCTTGTCGCGGCATTGACGGACATCATGGTGCGTTCGGGCGCGGCCACCAGACCGGCGGACAGCTCGCGCATCGCCTGGTCCACGATCTCGATAGTCTCGGCCAGGGTGATGAGGTCCTGAAGCGCGGCCTGATTGATCGCCAGAAGCTTGGGGGGTGTCATGGCGCCTTCTATCGCGGAACCCGATGAGGCGGTAGCTGCTATGCGGAATCGGAGGGGCCTCGCTCGCTGCAGCCATGCTTCGAGACGCTTTATTGCGCGGCTTTACGGGTGATGGCTGTCAACTTCACACACGTATTTATAGGAATGGCTTGACGATTTGCTGTTATCGTCATGGCCGAACTCCGCTATATCCCCGCGCCGTACCGCAGTTGGAACCCGTCCATGTCGAATCCCGCCGCCAGCCCGCCAAGAAACTGGTTCGGCCGCAATCGCCCCCTGCTCTTGATCGGCGGACCCGTGGCCGTCGTGGTGGTGGCGCTGGTCTTCTATCTGATGACGGGACGTTATGTGTCCACCGACGACGCTTATATTCAGGCGGCGCGAGCGGACATCTCGACCGAAGTCTCTGGCCGCATCCGCGAGATCGAGGTGCGCGACAATCAATATGTCCATAAGGGCGACGTGTTGTTCCGCCTGGACACGCCCGCCTTCAACATCGCCGTGGCCGATGCCCGCGCCCAGTTGGCCGCTGCCATGATCAAGGTGCCCTCGCTCCAGGCCGTCTATCGCCAGCGCCTCGCCGATGCAGCGGCGGCGAAGAACACGCTGGATTACGATCAACGCGAATTCGCGCGCCAGACCGAACTTCAGGGCCAAGGCATCTCGTCACGCGCCCAGCTGGACCAGGCCAAGAATAATTTTCAATCCGCGCAGCAGCAGCTCGCCGCCGCCCAGCAACAGACCGCCAGCGCGCTGGCCGATCTGGGCGGCGATGCCGGTGCCCAGGCGGCGAACCTTCCTCTGGTCCGGCAGGCGCAAGCGGCGCTGGATCACGCGCTGCTGCAATTGTCCTATACCATCGTGCATGCGCCCATGGACGGGATCGTCGCCAAGGTGGACCAGATCCAGGTGGGCGATCATGTCAATGCCGCCACGCCCCTGTTCGCGCTGATGTCGAGCAGCAACATGTGGGTGGAGGCCAATTTCAAGGAAACCGATCTCACCTATATGCGGCCGGGCCAACGCGCGACATTTTCCGTGGACGCCTATCCGGGGCGCAGCTTCACCGGCCATGTGCTCAGCACCAGCCCCGGCACCGGCTCCAGCTTCTCGCTGCTGCCGCCGGAGAATTCGTCCGGCAATTGGGTGAAAGTGGTGCAGCGCCTGCCCGTCCGGCTTTCGATCGACAATGATGGCGGCCTACCGCTGGCGGCGGGCATGAGCGTGGAAGCCGATGTGGACACTGAACATCGCCGCTGGAACTAGCGATGCCGGATAAAACCCCCGATAGAGCCGAAGACGGCTTCGAGGAGACGGCAAGAGATGAAGGCGTCGGCGCCACCGAGGCGCTGCCGCCGCCCGCGCTGCCGTCCGGCCGGGTGCGCTTTCACGGCTTGATCACCGTCTCGGTGATGCTGGCGACCATCATGCAGGCGCTGGATACCACCATCGCCAATGTGGCGTTGCCCAAGATGCAGGGCACGCTTTCGGCCACCCAGGACGAAATGGGCTGGGTGCTCACCTCTTACATTGTGGCCGCCGCCATCACCATTCCGCTCACGGGATGGCTGGCCGGCGAACTCGGCCGCCGCAAAGTGTTTCTGGTCTCGATCTTCGTCTTCACCGTGGCCTCGGCCTTGTGCGGGGTGGCGACCTCGCTGGATCAGATCGTCCTGTTCCGGTTCCTGCAGGGCGTAGGCGGCGCGGCGCTGGTGCCGTTGTCCCAGGCCGTGTTGTTCGACATCAATCCGCCCAAGGATTTTGGGCGCGCCATGTCGATCTGGGGCATTGGCGTCACCATGGGCCCGATCCTGGGGCCTGCCCTGGGCGGCTGGCTGACCGACAATTATTCCTGGCGTTGGGTGTTCTATATCAACCTGCCGATCGGGGTGCTGGCCTTTGCCGGCCTGTTCTTCACCATGCCGGAAAGCCGCAACGCGAAATCCTCACGCTTCGATTTCCTAGGTTTCACCAGCCTCAGCCTCGCTATCGCCGCGCTGCAGATGATGCTGGACCGCGGCCAGCTGCTGGACTGGTTCTCCTCGCCCGAGATCGTGATCGAAGGAATGGTGTCCGCGATCTCCTTCTATGTCTTTCTGGTTCACACCTTCACCTTCCCCAAACCGTTCCTGAACCCGCATTTGTTCCAGGACCGCAATTTCGTCGCTTCCAACATCTTCATCTTCGTGGTCGGCGTGGTCCTGTTCGCCACCTTGGCGCTGTTGCCGCCGATGCTGCAGAACCAGATGCAATATCCCGTGGTCCTGACCGGCCTGATCACCGCACCCCGCGGCGTTGGCACTTTGGTGAGCATGTTCCTGGTGGGCCGGCTGGTGACCCGCTTCGACGCCCGCGGCATCATCGCAGTAGGCCTGGCCCTGACCGCCTATTCGCTGTGGCAGATGACGCGCTTCTCGCTCACAATGGACACCTGGCCGGTGATCATTTCCGGCATCATCCAGGGCTTCGGCCTGGGCCTGGTCTGGGTGCCGCTTTCCACTGTTGCCTTCACCACACTCCCGGCCAATCTACGCAACGAAGGCACCGCGCTGTTCAGCCTATTGCGCAATGTGGGCAGCTCGATTGGGATTTCGGTGGTGGGTTTTCTGCTCACCCAGAACATCCAGCGGCTGCATTCATCGCTGGCGCAGGACATCACGCCCTACAACACCACTGGCCGCAGCCTGACCGGCTTGCTGGGATTGAACGGGGTCATTTCCAACCAGGCCGCGATGATAGCCTATATCGATGATTTCTGGCTGATGATGATCCTGACGATCGCCTCCATTCCCCTTCTCCTACTGATCAAGAAAGTCCGCCCGGCCACCGGCGGCCATGCGGTGTTGGAATGAAGCGCGCAGCCTTTCCCCTTCTTTCCGCTCTGCTGGTTTCGGCATGCACGGTGGGCCCGGACTTCAAGGCGCCCCAGCCGCCCGCCATTTCCAGCTATGCGGCCAAGGGCGATGCGCCCGCGCCCGACGACCAGCGCGTGGCCCTGGGCAAACGGATCGAAGGCGATTGGTGGGCCGGCTTTCAGTCTTCGTCGCTGAATGATGTGGTCATCCTTGCGCTTGCCGGCAACGAGGATGCGGAAGCCGCCAAGGAGCGCATGGCTGAGGCGGAAGAAGAGATGAACGCCGCCGAAGGCGCGCTCTTGCCGCAAGTCTCGCTGGGCACCACCGCCGGCTATCAGAAATATGGCAAAGCCCTTTTCGGGCCTCTCAACTTCAACATCCCGCCTTTTGGCTATTACAGCCTGGGACCCACGGTCACTTTTCCGCTCGATGTTTTCGGCGGGCAGAAGCGCACCGTGGAACAGCGCAAGGCGCTGCTGGAATACCAGCATTTCGAGCTGGACGCGGCCTATCAGTCGCTGGTCGCCCATGTCGCGGCCGAGGCCCTGGCGCTGGCCAGCGCCCGCGCCGAACTCGATACCCTGAACGCCATCATCGCCGACGACCAGCGCAATGTGGATCTGGTGCAGTCGGCCATCAATGCCGGGTCGGGCACCCGCGTCCAGCTGCTGACCGCCCAGACGCAATTGGTCGAGGACCGCGCCTTGCTGCCCGACCTGAAGCAGAATGAAGTGGTGGCGCGCCACGCTTTGGCCGTTCTGGTGGGCAAAGCGCCGGCCGAATGGAGCCCGCCCGAATTCGCGCTGGGCGACTTCACGCTGCCGGCCGAAGTACCGGTGAGCCTGCCTTCGGAGCTGGTGCATCGCCGCCCTGACATCCAGGCCGCGGAAGCGCAGCTTCACGCCGCCAGCGCCTCTATCGGCGTCGCGACCGCGAACCTCTATCCCAACTTCAACCTCACCGCGACGGTGACGCAGCAAGCGCTCACCCCGGGCGCGCTGTTCAACAGCATCTCCAACGCCTATTCGCTGGCCGCCAATCTCACCGCGCCCATCTTCAACGGCGGGCGGTTGAGCGCGGAGAAACGCGCCGCGATCGACAATTACAAGGCCATGCTGGCGCTCTATCGCCAGACCATGATCACGGCCTTCAGCGATGTGGCGGACCGGCTGCAGGCGTTGGCTAATGACGCCGACCGGGTCCGCGCTGAGGAAGCGGCGGCGCAGACCGCGGCGGAATCGCTCGATCTCGCGCGCAAGAGTTTCCAGGCGGGTAATTCCGGCATCCTGGATGTGATCGACGCCGAACGCCGCAATGCCCAGGCGCAGTTGAGCTTCACCCGCGCCAAGGCGCAGCGCCTAATGGATACGGCGGAGCTTTACCTGGCGCTGGGCGGATCGCCCATCACGCCGCCCGCTAGCGCCGTGCCGCCCGATCCCGAGAATCAGAGCCAAGACTAATTGCAGCGGGCTCCCGCCGGGTGTCATAGTCGGCGCCGGTTTTCGCGGGGGCATCATCATGCGCATGGGATTGATCGCGGCCGGGCTTTGCCTTGCTTTGTGCGCGCCGGTTTTCGCTGCTGATCCCAATGAGACGCCCGCCAAAGTGGTGCGCCCCGAAACCAGCTTCGACTATATCCGCCGCGTCGTGGACATTCCCATGCGCGACGGCATCAAGCTCCACACTGTGATTCTGATCCCGCACGGCACGAGCCACGCCCCCATCATTTTCACCCGCACGCCTTACAATGCCGAAGACCAGACCGGTTATGCGCAAAGCGGCCATCTGAACATGATCCTGGATGGTTATGACAACGCCAACGACGTGATCGTCGAGGGCGGCTATATCCGCGTGGTGCAGGATGTTCGCGGCAAATATGGCTCCAAGGGCATCTATCTGATGAACCCGCCGCTGGCAGGCACCGCGTTCAATCCCACTAAGACCGACGATTCCACCGATGCCTATGACACGATCGACTGGCTGGTGAAGAACGTCCCGGAATCCAACGGCAGGGTCGGCATCATCGGTATTTCCTATGACGGCTTCACGCCGCTGATGGCGCTGGTCAATCCTCATCCAGCGCTCAAGATCTCGGTGCCGATGAATCCCATGGTGGATGGCTGGCGCGGCGACGACTGGTTCCACAATGGCGCCTTCCGCGAACAGAACATGCCTTACATCTATGAGCAGGACGGCAGCCACGACAATTCCGCCAAATGGTGGCAGTCCGAACAGGACGATTATGATTTCTACCTGCGCGGCGTCTCGGCCGGCGCGCTGGGCCACGCCCATGGGCTGGAGCAGATGGGCTTCTGGAACAAGGTGACGGCGCATCCGGCCTATGACGAATTCTGGCAAGCGCAGGCGATGGACAAGATCCTGGGCAGCCGGCCCATCACCGTGCCGGTGTTGCTGGTGGGCAGCCTGTGGGATGCCGAAGACATTTACGGCTATTTGGCGGTGTGGAAAGCGCTCAAGCCCAAAGACACCAACAACATGGTGCGCATGGCGATCGGGCCCTGGTATCACGGCCAGGGCATCGACGAAGGCTCGTCGCTGGGCGCGATCAAGTTCGGCCAGGACACGTCGGCCTGGTGGCGACATCACGTGCTGGCGCCGGTGCTGGCGCATTATCTGAAAGACGATGCGCCGCCGCTGGACGTGGCGCCCGTCACGGTGTTCGAGACTGGCACCAATGAATGGCGCAGTTTCCCCACCTGGCCGGTGACCGCGGCGAAGGCGACACCGCTCTATCTGAAACCGGACGGCGCGTTGGGCTTCGAGGCTGCCACGGGTGCGGTCAGCACCGCCGATTACGTCTCCGATCCGGCCAAGCCCGTGCCGTATCGCGCCCGGCCCAACAAGACCGCCGGCTATGACACCTGCGCGCAATGGGCCTGTTGGCTTACCGACGACCAGCGCGAAGCTTCGGGCCGCACCGATGTGCTGGCCTTCACCAGCGAGGTGCTGACCAAGCCGGTGACGGTGCGTGGCCAGCCTATAGTGCATCTCAACGCCGCCACCACCGGCAGCGACGCCGACTGGGTGGTGAAGTTGATCGACGTTTATCCCGATCAGGTGCCGGCCGATCACGCCATGGGCGGCTATCAGCTGGCTGTGGCGATGGATATTTTCCGGGGGCGTTATCGCGAATCTTTGTCGGAAGCCAAGCCCATCACGCCGGGGACGAAGCTGGATTACCAGTTCGAGCTTCCCACCGCCGACCATGTCTTCAAGCCTGGTCACCGCATCATGGTCCAGGTGCAGTCGGCCTGGTTCCCGCTCTATGACCGCAACCCCCAGACTTTCGTGCCCAACATCTTCTTCGCCAAGCCGTCTGATTATAAGAAGGCGACGCAAAGCGTGACGGTGTCGGGACCGCAGGAAAGTTATCTGAGCCTGCCGCTCCAGTGACGGCAAATCTGAATTACAGCTGTCGGCAATATGAATTTCGCATAAGGCGATAAAAGCGCGCCGTTTCGCGGCGTTCCGCGAGTTCCGATGTCGCGCTTTTCATCTGCGATCCATGCGATATCCATGTGGAGGATCTATCTCCCTGAAGCAAAGGCCAACCGGCCGAACTTCATGGATAAGGACCCCCCTCATGTCGATTTCCCCTACTCCCGACAACGCCAGCGTCCGGCGCGCCTCGCTGGCGGCGCTGCTGGTCGGCGCCGCGGTCGGCGTGGGCGCAACCGCGCTCGCGCTTTCCGGATCTTCTTTCGCCGCCGCCAATCCTCCGCCGCTGGGACTGAGTTCCAGCGCGCCCGTCGTGCCGCAAACCGGCTTCGCGCCCCTGGTGGCCAAAGTGAAACCTGCCGTGGTGCAGATCGCCACCACCACGCGGCCGGAAATGAACCAGGACGATCAGGGCAGCCAGATGCAGCAGCAGCAGATTCCGGATGACCTGCCCGCGCCGTTCGGCGACATGCTGCGTCAGTTCCGCAATCATGGCGGCAATGGCGGCGGCAGCGGAGCGGAACAGCATGCTCTGGGTTCAGGCTTCATCATCGATCCTGCCGGCTACATCGTCACCAACAATCATGTGGTGGACGGCGCGCATGATGTCTCCGTCACCTTGACGGACGGCAACAAATACAAGGCCCATCTGGTGGGACGCGACACCAAGACCGACCTGGCGCTGCTTAAGATCGATGCCGGCCATGTCCTGCCCTATGTGGCGTTCGGCGATTCCGACAATGAGCATGAAGGCGATTGGGTGGTCGCGGTGGGCAATCCTTACGGCCTGGGCGGCACCGTGACGGCGGGCATCGTCTCAGCCCATGGCCGCAACATCAATGAAGGGCCGTATGACGATTTCCTGCAGATCGACGCGCCCATCAATCCCGGCAATTCCGGCGGCCCTTTGTTCAACGAGTCGGGACAGGTGGTGGGCATCGACACCGCGATCTATTCGCCGTCAGGCGGCAGCGTGGGCATCGGTTTCGCCATTCCCTCCAACGTCGCCAGGGACATCGTGGCGCAGTTGCGCGATCACGGCAAAGTGGCGCGCGGCTGGCTGGGCGTGCAGATGCAGCCGCTCACACCCACCCTGGCCAAGGCGGTGGGCCTGCCCAACGATCAGGGCGTGGTGGTCGATTCGGTGGTGGATGGCTCGCCGGCGGCGCATGCCAGCCTGCAACAGGGCGACGTGATCACCGCCTTCAACGGCAAGCCGATCAAGGATGCGCGCGATCTTGCCATGGCGGTGGCCGAGACCCAGAGCGGCAAGATCGCCAGCCTCACAATCTGGCGCAATGACCATTCCCGTTCGGTGGACGTCTCGGTCGGCACGGAAGAGAAGACCCATGTCGCCATGGCCGACACCAATCCCAGCGGCGAAAGGCCGGTGGGCATGGCGCTGGAGCCGCTGACGTCCGACATGCGCGGCCAGCTCAACCTCAGACCCACGACCCAGGGCGTGGTGGTGGGCCAGGTCACCGAAGGCAGCCGGGCCGATGAAAGCGGCATCCAGGCGGGTGACGTGATCGAGCGCGTGGCCGGCAATCCGGTCAGTTCCCCCGCGGAAGTCGCCAACGCAATCCATGCCGCGGAGCATGCCAAGAAAGATGCCCTGCCGCTTCTGGTGATGCGGGGTGGCGTGACCTCTTATCTTGGCCTGCAACTGACCGAAGGCTGAGACCTCAAGAATGCGCGGGCGCCGGTCCCTTGGTCCAGCGCCCTTCGCGCTTATCCAGCCTGCAACAGGATGGCGCCGCAGGCGATCACCACTGCGGCACCCAGTTGGCGCAAAGTCATGCGTTCGCCCAGAAATGCCATCGCCAGGGCGGTTCCGAACAAGACGCTGGTTTCCCTGAGCGCCGCCAATTGCGCGGTGGCGCCGAAGCGATAGGCCAGCATGGCCGAGCCATAGGTGACGATGGACAGGGACGCGGCGATCAGCCCCAGCTTCCATTGCTTGCGCGCTGCCAGGACCACCGCGCGCCCCCGAATACCGGGCGCTGTGGTGATCACGCTGAGGCCGTGGCCGACAAAGAACCAAAGAACATACGTAAAGGGATCGGCCACTCGCCGGACGCCGCTAGCGTCCACCAAGGTATAGGCGCCGATGGTGAGACCGGTGGCGAGCGCGAAACCCACGCCCTTAAGCGCGCCTTTGGTGGCGCGATGCGACAGGCCGATGGTGATCACGCCGCCCGAGACCAGAAGGATGCCCAGCAATTGCAGCGGCGGCGGCCGCTGGGACAGAAACAGGATGGAGCCCAAGGTGACGAACAGCGGGCCGGTGCCCCGCGCCACGGGATAGACCGCAGAAAAAGCTCCGTTCTCGTAGGAAAGCACCAGCAGCAATTCGTACAAAGCGTGGATAAAAGAGGTCGCCGCCAGGAACCACCAGGCGCCTTGCGGCAAGCCAACAAAGAACAAGGCCGGCGCCACCAGGACAGCAGAGAACACGCCGACCAGAAGCCTCAGCGCGTATTTGTCCTCGGCGCTCTTGGTGATGACATTGACGACGGCGTGAACCGCGGCGGAGACAAGAATAAGGGTAAGCGCGACGCTCATGTCGTGGGATGCCCCGAAGCGTTCGCGAAAATACACGATCGTTGCGGGAGCGGAAGCCGGCTCTTGTGGAGGCTTGGGAAAACCGGGGCGAGGCGGCGGGTCTAACCCAGCCGCCTCGCGCGCGCGGCGCCCACTAACTGTTGCGCAGAAGCGCTATTGCATGCCGCCCAAGGTCGGCATGTCCGCGACATAATTCTCGAAACCGACGGGGATCGCGTAGCCTTCCGAAGAAGGCCTGGCAATCTCGGCCATCAGGCGTTTTTTCACGTCCGGGACCGCGACCCGGTGAAGCTCGCTCAACATGTCCTGCGTCGCCATGATGATCACGCCGTCATAGGAATGATTCTCGACGCCGCGCAAGAGCTCCGACATCAACTGCCAGGCGAAGTCGCGCCGGTCGGTCTCGTCGTCGCCGCTCTGCACACCGCGTTTCATCACGCGCAACAGGCGGGAAGACCCCGCATCGCTGGCGCAAATCACCGCGTCATTCTCGCCCGCCACCAAGACCCAAATGGAGAAACTCGACAAAGCTCTACGCCCCCGAAAATCCGTGACCGCAAACTGCCCGGTTGCGGACGCGAATGGCATTCGGGAAAAATGCGTAAGCCGGAACTTTCACGGCGCATTAATCAGGGCGCGCTCGACCACGGCGATCAGCTCGCCCGCGTCCACCGGCTTGTCCAGCATCGCCACCGCGCCGGCCGCCAGGATCCGGTTCCGCAACGCCTGGTTGCCATGAGCGCTGATCACGATGGTGGGGGGCGCCGCACTGCCGGCCTTGAGATGATTGAGAAGCTCCAGCCCTGTCATGTCGGGCATATGATGGTCGACGATCAGACAGCCTGTGGTGCCGGGCTTGAAGTCGGCCAGGAAATCGGCCGCCGAGGGATAGTCGCACACCCGCATGTCGGCTGTTTCCAGCACGGCGGCGATGGATTTGCGGACCGATTCGACATCGTCCACAACCCAGACAAGAGTGCGATTGGCTGGCATAGCTACCCTCCAAAGTCCCCCAAAGGATGGGGGATGGGCTGCCGTCCAGGGATACGTAGATTATACGGAACTTTTGATGATATCGGGCGCTAATGCATCTGATCGACGGCGCGGGTTAACCGCACCAGATCGGACAGGCCGCGCGCCTTGAGCTTTTCCTGAAGCCGGGCGCGATGGGTCTCGACCGTGCGGGGCGAGATGCCCAATTCATGCGCAATCAGTTTGTTGGATTTTCCCAGCACCAGATGATCCAGAACCTCATGCTCGCGGCTGGTGAGCGCCGCGATCAGGGCGGCGGCGGCGCGGCTTTCAGTCTGGGTCTGGACTGTCTTGCGGCCCTCGGCCAAGGCCCGCTGGATGCTGTCCAGCAGCAAATCGTCGTCGAACGGCTTTTCCATGAAATCGAACGCGCCGGCCCGCATTGCCGTCACCGCCAGGGGCACGTCGCCATGCCCGGTGATCACGATCACCGGCACCGCAGAATTGCGCTTGTTCAATTCCTGCTGCAGCTCGAGCCCGGTCATTTGCGGCATTCGGACATCCACCAGCACGCAATCGCCGATGCTGCCGTCTTCAAGATAGGCGACCGCCGAAGCATAATCCTTCACCCTCAGGCCGCTCGACTCCAGAAGCGCGCGCAGCGAATCGCGCACGCTCTCATGATCGTCGATCACCACGATCAGCGAGCCGTCACTCATTGAACCTCCCCCATGGGCAGCAAAAAGCGGAAAGCGGTTCCGGCCGGCCCGTTCTCCTCGGCCCAGATGCGCCCGCCATGGCCGTCGATGATGGATTGGCAGATGGTGAGGCCCACGCCCATCCCTTTTTCCTTGGTGGTGACGAAAGGCTGGAACAACTGGCTGGCGATTTCCGGCGCGATGCCCGGGCCATTGTCGGTGACCGAGACCAGGACAAAACCCGGCTCGCCCAGCGCGGTCTGGACTGTCAGTTTCCTCTCTTCCTGGTCCCGCATCGCGTCCATGGCGTTGCGGATGAGATTGAGCAGGACCTGCTCGATCTGAATCTTGTCCATCAGAAGGGGCGGCAGCGAGGAGGCGAGCTTGGTCTTGAGATCCGTGGTGGAATCGGACGCCATCACGCCGCTGAGCGAGATCGCCTCTCCCACCACCTGATTGAGGTCTTCGGCCGCGCGCGGAGTTTCGCGCTTGTCGATGAAATCGCGCAACGAGCGGATGATGCCGCCGGCCAGCTTGGTCTCACTCACCGCCTTGTCGAGGAATTCGCCGATTCGGACCAGTTCGGGTTTCTCGACATCCATCAGCCGGCGCGCGGCGCGGACATAATTCACCGCCGCGGTGAGCGGTTGGTTCAGTTCATGCGCCAGCGTGGAAGCCATCATACCCATCGTGTTCCAACGGGAGAGATGGATCAGTTCGGCTTGGAGGCCCTTGAGCCGCTCTTCCGCCGCCCGTTCCTCGGTGATGTCGCGCATGATGGCGGAGGCGCCGCGTATCTCGCCCGAGCGCGTATGGACCAGCGACGCCGCCACGGCGGTCAGCATCGGTGTGCCATTCTTCCTCAGAAGAGTAGCCTCGTAGTGAATGGCGCCACCGCCGCCCATCAAGCGCTGGAAAATATCTTCGGCTTCCTGCCTCCGGTCGGGCGGCGACAGGACGGACAAGGAAAGTCCCACCACTTCGCCCGCCGTATAGCCGAACATCTTCTCCGCCGCTTTGTTCCAACTGGCGATGCGCCCGTCCAAAGTGCCGGCCACGATCGCGTCATTCGAGGATTCCACAAGATCGGCCAAATAGTCGCGATGGGCTTCCAGGCGCCGCATGCGGCGCTCCCTCAGCATCTGCTCGGTGACATCATCCACGATCTTGGACGCGCCGATGATGATTCCATTCGCGTCACGGATAGGCGAAAGAGTAAGCGACACATCCAGCACCGCGCCGTCCTTGCGCACGCGTTGGGTCCGGTAATGGGTAAGCGTCTCGCCCCCCGCAACGCGCTGGATGAGTTGGGATTCGCTGTCGTGACGGGTGGGCGGGAACAGCGCGGCCACCGGGTGGCCCACAATCTCGTCCGGCCGGTAGCCGAACACGCGCTCGGCCGCGGCATTCCAGGCCGTCACCAGGCCCTTGAGGTCGACGCCGATGATCGCGTCATGAGAGGATTCGACGATGGAGGCGAGATAAAGTCTGGCGGCCTGAAGCCGCGAATTCTCTTCCAGGGCTTCGGCCAAGCGGTCGGCGCGACGTTCCTCGCCACGGGACTGGTCCCGGTTTTTCCGGTCGGAAGGAAAATCAGACGCTGCTTCCATCCAATGCTCGCTGCCCGGTCTTGATGAAACCATACCCGGGTAGCGGTAGGCCGTGAAACCCGCTTTGGTTGCAAAAATCGGTCATTCCCCGACTTTTGTACAATGCCGGTTTCTGCGGGAAAAGACCAATTCTGGCGGTTTCGGATTATGGAACCCCGGCCGGGCAACACATTCGCATTTGCGGAAAGACTTTAAACTCTTCTTCACCAGACAAAGGATTGTGACGCAACTGCTTGTTGGCTTCGGGCATTGATGGGCATGCCCGTGACGACCTGGATCATCTATCGCAAGGGATCTTTCTTCCTGAAAGAGCGCATCGAAAGCGACGCTCTCTTCCAGACGAGGAAAAAGATTCTGGAAAAGAGTGGCGCGACGTATGTCGGGCTGATCCACGATCCGGAGAGCAATCCGTGGCTACGCGGAGCGTTCGAGCTGCCTCATCCCTTGCACTAAACGACCAAATCCCGGCGCTGGCCCAGTAGCGGAGCGCCGGCAAAGCTGCGATAGAATGGCGACGCATAAGGGGGCTATGCGGATGATCCAAGACTATAATCCCTTGCATAATGCGGCGCTGTCTTCGGCAGTGGCGGCATTTCCGGTCGTTCTGCTTCTCATCATGATCGCCTCGGGCCGGGTCAAAGCCTATTGGGCGGCCTTGATCGCGGTGGCCGCCACCTTGCTGGTCGCCATCTCTGCTTTCCATATGCCGGCCGGCATGGCCGCCAAAGCCACTGTGCTGGGTTTTGTGGGCGGCTTCTTTCCCATCGGCTGGATCATCGTCAATGTGATCTTCCTTTATCGCCTCACGGTGGACAAAGGCCATTTCGCTATCTTCCAGCATTCCATGGGCTCGGTGACGGCCGACCGGCGCATGCAGCTTCTGCTCATCGCTTTCTGTTTCGGCGCCTTCTTCGAAGGCGCGGCGGGCTTCGGCACGCCGGTCGCCGTGAGCGCGGCGATGCTGATGGGGTTGGGTTTCTCGCCGCTGGCGGCTGCCGGCATGTCGCTATTGGCCGACACGGCCACGGTCGCGTTCGGAGCGCTAGGCGCGCCGATCCAGGGCCTCTCCGCATCAACCGGGCTCGATCCCTTTGTGCTGGGCCAGGCGATCGGACGGCAATCCTCGCTCTTCTCGATGATCATTCCCTTCTACATGATCTGGATGTTTTGCGGCTTTAAGAAGATGTGGGAAGTGTGGCCGGCCATCCTGGTGGCGGCGCTTTCCTTCACCATCCCCCAATTCCTGATCGCTAATTATTCCAACCCCTATATCGTGGACGTGGCGGCGGGCGGCCTCTCGATGGCGGCGCTGGTGCTGTTCCTGCGGGTCTGGCAGCCGAAAGAAATCATGACCACCACGGCGCTGCGCGTCGCGGACACTTCCCACAGTGAGATCAAGCCCAATCCACCCTTGGACGCGTTGCCCAGCACGCGTGAAGCGCTGGCCGCCTGGGTGCCGTGGCTGATCCTCTGTGTAGTGCTGGTGTTTTGGGCCAGCGATTTCTGGAAGCACGCCGCCAATGCCTGGTTCGCGCCCGCTTATCATGTGCCGGGCTTGGATAAGTTGGTGATCCAGATGCCGCCCGTGACGTCGAAGCCGGTGCCGCTGGCCGGCGTCTTCACCTTCACCTTCCTCACCTATTCCGGCACCGGAATATTGGTATCGGCCATCATCGGCGGATTGTTCATGGGTTATTCGCCATGGCAGCTGGCGAAGAATTATCTCACCACCTGCAAGGCGGTGAGTACGTCCATCCTTACCATCACCGCCATGCTGGCCTTAGGGACCCTCACCAGCTTTTCCGGCGCCGACGGCACCTTGGGGCTGGCCTTCGCCCATACGGGATTCTTCTTTCCCTTCTTCGGCACGTTGCTGGGCTGGCTGGGTGTGGCGGCGACCGGCTCGGACACATCGTCCAACGTGCTGTTCGGCGGCTTGCAGATCATCACCGCGCATCAGTTGGGGATTTCGCCCATCCTGATGGCGGCGGCCAATTCCACCGGCGGCGTGATGGGCAAGATCATCTCGATCTCGTCCATCGTCGTCGCGGCCACTGCCACCGGATGGTACGGCAGCGAAGGAAAAATCCTGCGTTATGTATTCTGGAGCGCGGTGCTGATGGGCGCGCTGGTGGGCATCCTAGTGATGCTGCAGGCCTATGTCTGGCCCTTCACCCTCAGCGTGCCCAGCTAGTCGCCCTTCACGCGCTCGCGGAAGCCATGCAGCAGCGGCTCGGTATAGCCGTTGGGCTGCCTGGTGCCTTCGAAGATCAGCGCCCGCGCCGCCTGGAACGCCAGACTGTCCTTCTCATGGCCTGACATGGGACGATAAAGCGGATCGCCCGCATTCTGCGCGTCCACCTTGGCGGCCATGCGTTTCAACGCCGCGTCCACTTCGGCCTCGGTGCTGACCCCATGCAGCAGCCAGTTGGCCAGCATCTGCGAGGAAATGCGTAAGGTGGCGCGATCCTCCATCAATCCCACATCGTGAATGTCGGGCACCTTAGAGCAGCCCACGCCCTGATCCACCCAGCGCACCACATAACCCAGGATGCCCTGAGTGTTGTTGTCCAGCTCTTCGCGGATTTCCTTCTCGTTCCAATTATGCTCGGCCAAGGGGATGATGAGCAGCGCGTCCAGCGACGGTGGCACCTCGCCGGCCAATTGATGCTGGACCGCCGCAACATCCACGTCGTGATAATGCGTGGCATGCAAAGTCGCGGCGGTGGGTGACGGCACCCAGGCAGTATTGGCGCCCGCCTTGGGATGACCGATCTTCTGCTTCAGCATCTCCGCCATCTTGTCCGGCATCGCCCACATGCCCTTGCCGATCTGCGCCTTGCCGGAAAAACCGCAGGCCAAGCCGATCCGCACATTGCGGTCTTCATAGGCCTTGAGCCAGATGCTGTTCTTCATCTCGCCTTTGCGGATCATGGCGCCGGCCTGCATCGAGGTATGGATTTCATCGCCGGTGCGATCCAGGAAGCCGGTATTGATGAAGACGATGCGGTTTTTCACCGAAGCGATGGTGGCGGCGAGATTGGCCGAGGTGCGGCGCTCTTCGTCCATCACCCCCACCTTGATAGTGTGACGGGCAAGGCCCAGAAGATCCTCGACCGCGTCGAACAGCCGATTGGTGAAAGCCGCTTCCTCGGAGCCATGCATCTTGGGCTTGACGATATAGATCGAGCCGGCGCGGCTGTTGACGAAGCGGCCCTGGCGCCGAAGGTCGGCGAGACCGATCAGGCTGGTGACGATGGCGTCCAGAATGCCTTCGGGCACTTCCTGGCCATCCGACAGCTTGATCGCGGGCGTGGTCATCAGGTGGCCGACATTGCGGATCAGCATCAGGCTGCGGCCGGGAAGCGTGACCTGGCTGCCATTGGGCGCGGTATAGACCCGGTCGGGCTCCAGCTTGCGCGTCAGCGCGCGACCGGATTTTTCGAAGGTCGCTTCCAGCTCGCCCCGCATCAAGCCCAGCCAATTGGCGTAAGCCGCGACTTTGTCCGCGCCGTCCACGGCGGCGATGCTGTCTTCCAGGTCGGCGATAGTGGTGACAGCCGATTCCATCAGGATGTCGGCTACGCCGGTTTTGTCGCTTTTGCCGATGGTATGATTGCGGTCGATCTGAATCTCGATATGCAGACCATGATGGGCGAGCAGGATCGCGTTGGGCGCCTCCGCGCTGCCGCGATAGCCGGCAAAGGCCGATGGATCGGCCAACGGTGGCGATAATTTGCCATCCTTGATCTGATAGCGCTCGACATCGGCGTGATGGCCCGATGCCAGGGGAACAGCGCGGTCCAGGAATCCCTTGGCCCATTGGATCACTTTGCCACCGCGGGCCGGGTCATAGCCGCCCTTGGGGGGTGCGCCTTCGATCGCGTCGGTGCCGTAAAGCGCGTCGTAAAGGCTGCCCCAGCGCGCATTGGCGGCATTGAGCAGAAACCGCGCATTGAGGATGGGCACCACCAGCTGCGGACCGGTGACTCGCGCCAACTCGTCATCCACCTTGGTCACACTGATCTGAAACGGCGCGGGCTCAGGGACCAGATAACCGATCCCTCTGAGAAAATCCTGATACTCCTTCGAGTTGATGGGCTTGCCGCGCCGCTCCTTGTGCCAGACATCGATCTCGGCCTGCAGCGTGTCGCGCATCTTGAGCAGGGCGCGGTTCTCCGGCGCGAGTGTGGCGAAAATATTCGCCGCGCCTTTCCAGAACGCGTCGGCAGAGATGCCGGTGCCGGTGAGCGCCTGGTCTTCGATAAAACGCGCCAAAGGTTCGGCGACAGAGAGCCCTGCCCGGTCGAGATATTTTTCCATGGAGATCAACCCTGCGCTTTCAATCCTGCCGCTTCGATGCCAGCCAGCGCACTGATCTCATCATTGTCGGAGGTGTCGCCAGTCACGCCCACCGCGCCCAGAATCTGGCCCGCGCCATCCACCACGATCACGCCGCCCGCGGCCGGGATCAGGCCATGAGGTGCGATGGGGCCCAGTGCCGCGACAAAAGCCGGCCGATCCGCCGCCATCTCGCCGATCTTGCGCGACGACACGCCCAGCGCCAGCGCGCCGGCGGCTTTTCCCGAGGCAATGCCGAACCGCAGGATGGAGGCATTGTCCTGGCGCTGAAAGGCGATCAGGTGGCCGCCCGGATCGAGCACCGCCGCGCTGAGCGGCTTGAGCTTGAGGCTGGCGCCCTTGGCGAAAGCGCCCTGAATGATGCGATTGGCCTGGTCCAAACTGATGCGGTTCATGGCTTCATGTCCTGTCTTGTTATGATTCCGGATAGAATCTCGTCCCGGTGCGCCGCGTCAATTCGCGCAGGCCCCATAGATAGGCCTTTCCCCACCCCAGCACAGCTGCGGCGAGAGCGGTCCCTACCGTCCCAATCGGGTCCATGATGGTGCCGGCCTGATAAACGCTTGACATAGGCCCGGCTCCCAATCGTATTTTTCGTAAGGGCTGTTGGGTCAAAAAAATATAGCGGCGGCGGCAACAGCGATCCAGCGATATTCCCCTTTCCCGAGGTGACAATGAGCAGCATGGCCTCTTCAGCGGACAGCGAGCACCAGGGCCGCTATACCCAGCTTATCATCGGCGTCATCTGCATGGTGATGATCGCCAATCTGCAATATGGCTGGAGTTACTTCGTCGATCCGATGTCCAAGGCGCAAGGCTGGAGCAGAGTGGCGATCGGCGGCGCCTTCAGCTTCTTTGTCCTGGCGGAAACCTGGCTGGTGCCCGTGGAAGGCTGGTTCGTGGACAAGTTCGGTCCCCGCATCGTCGTGACCCTGGGCGGCATCCTGGTGGCGCTGGCCTGGTCGCTGAACTCCATCGCCACCTCCATCCCCATGCTCTATGCCGGCGCGGTGATCGGCGGCGTGGGCGCGGGCGCGGTTTATGGCACCTGCGTCGGCAATGCGCTCAAATGGTTTGTCGGCCGCCGCGGTATGGCCGCCGGCTTCACCGCCGCGGGCTTCGGCGCCGGCTCCGCCCTTACCGTGGTGCCGATCATCTATGTGATCAGTCATTACGGTTATCAGCCGGCTTTCCTGTGGTTCGGGCTGGTTCAGGGCCTTGTCGTCGTGATCGCCTCCCAGTTCCTGCGCGCCCCATCGGCGGAGTTGAAGCCGATGACTGTGGTCCACAATCCGCAGGCGAGACGCAACTATGCTCCGGGGGAGGTGCTGCAGACACCCTTGTTCTGGCTGCTCTATGTGATGTTCGTCACGGTTGCTTCTGGTGGACTGATTGTGACCGCGCAGTTCGCCTCCATCGCCGCGGATTACGGCGTCGCCAAGGTTCCGGTCAATCTGATCGGCATTGCCGGACCGGTGCTGGTGGTGGCTGCGGTGATCGACAATGTTCTCAACGGACTGGGCCGGCCCCTGTTCGGCTGGATCTCCGACAAGATCGGCCGCGAGGAAACCATGTTCATCGCCTTCTCGCTGAATGGATTATCGATCTGGAGTCTGGCGCGGTATGGCCACGACCCGGTCTTGTTCGTGATCTGCGCCGCCGCGATCTATCTCACCTGGGGCGAGATCTATAGCCTCTTCCCCGCGACCTGCACCGATGCCTATGGGCCGAAATTTGCCACGACCAATGCGGGCCTGCTGTACACCGCCAAGGGCACGGCCTCTCTGGTGGTGCCTTTGACTGCTTATATCGCGGCCAAGGGCGACTGGAGCACCGTTTTCTGGGTGGGGGCCGCCGCCAATGTGGTCGCCGGGGTGCTGGCGATCGTTGCGTTGAAGCCGATGCGAGCCGCCCAAGCCCGGCGCCGTGCCGAGGTCTCCGCCGCCCTGGCATCATAGAAATTTTCCCGGCGGTAGCCGATCCACAGGCAAAAGCGTTTGGCAGGAATGCGATGCGTTGCAATTCACCCGCCTGCCAGGCGTGCTATCAATCATTCAGTTCCGCGAGAGGGCAATCATGGGAAAAGCTTTAGAAGGCGTACGGATCTTGGACATGACGCATGTCCAGTCCGGACCCACATGTACGCAGATCCTGGCCTATTTCGGCGCCGATGTGATCAAGATCGAAAAGCCCGGTGAAGGCGATCCGACGCGCGGCCAGTTGCGCGATGTCCCCGGCGCCGACAGCCTGTATTTCACCATGCTCAACGGCAGCAAGCGCAGCCTGACGCTGAACCCTAAAGCGGAAGCTGGAAAAAATATATTCACCAAATTGATCGAGCATTGCGACATCATGGTGGAGAATTTCGCGCCCGGCGCGATCGACCGCATGGGGTTCACCTGGGAGCGCATCCAGGAAATCAATCCACGGATGATCTACGCCTCCATCAAGGGCTTCGGCGACGGTCCCTTCGAGGACTGCAAGGTTTACGAGAATGTGGCGCAATGCACCGGCGGCGCGGCTTCGACCACCGGCGAAATTGATGGTGTTCCGATGGTGACCGGCGCGCAGATCGGCGATTCCGGCACCGGGATTCATTTGGTCGCCGGCATCCTCGCCGCGCTTTATCACCGCGAAAAATCCGGCCGCGGCCAGCGGGTGACGTGCGCCATGCAGGACGCGGTGCTGAATCTGTGCCGCGTGAAACTGCGCGACCAGCAGCGGCTGAAGCACGGTCCGCTGAAGGAATATCCGCAATATCCGAACGGAAAATTCGGCGCCGCTGTCCCCCGCGCGGGGAATGCCTCGGGCGGCGGACATCCGGGCTGGGTGGTGCGCTGCAAGGGATGGGAGAGCGATCCGGACGCCTATATCTACGTCATCACCCAGTTGCAGGCCTTTCCCGCCCTGGCGAAGGTGATCGGCCATTCGGACTGGCTCGACAATCCGGATTACAACACGCCGCAGGCGCGGCTGCCGCGGTTGAAGCAAATTTTCGAAGAAATCGAAAAATGGACCATGACCAAGACCAAGTTTGAGATCATGGACATTCTCAATCCCCTCAACGTGCCCTGCGGCCCCATCCTGTCCATGAAGGAGCTTGCGGAAGAGCCGGCCCTTCGCAACACCGGCACGGTGGTGGAAGTGGATCACCCGGAGCGCGGCAAGTATCTGACCATCGGCAACCCGATCAAGCTTTCCGATTCTCCGGCCGATGTGCGCCGTTCGCCTTTGCTTGGCGAGCACACGGAGGAAATCCTTCGCGACGTTCTCGGCATGAAGGGCGACGAGGTCGAGAGCGCTCGCCAGCAAGGCGCCATCTGAATGACGGGAAAGCGAAAAATATTGATCCTTGGGGCGTCTTACGGCTCGCTATTCGGCACCAAATTGCT
The DNA here is from genome assembly GCA_036271455.1 of Rhizomicrobium sp. Lineage (GTDB taxonomy): Bacteria > Pseudomonadota > Alphaproteobacteria > Micropepsales > Micropepsaceae > Rhizomicrobium. Next base: position 36,293 of record DATBAP010000072.1, on the reverse strand, counting down.
GATGGCCGGTCATGCCGTGACGCTTGTTTGCACGCCATCGACCGTCGAGCTGATCAATCGGGAAGGCACAATGGTCCGCTTTCCCATCAAGGGCCGCCCGGCGCTGGTTGATGTCTCGTCCACATCATTGCCGGGAAAGCTCACGGCTGCGGCACCGAATGACGTCAAGCCCGAGGGCTTCGACCTGGTCGTTCTGGGCATGCAGGAAAGCCAGTACGGCACCAAAGGCGTGCGCGAATTGATGGGGCGGATCGCAGCCGCGCGTGTGCCGTGTCTGGCGATCATGAACATGCCGCCCTTGACCTATCTCCAGAGAATTCCGGGGCTGGCGACCGATGCTTTGCAGGCCTGTTTTACCGATCCTTCGATATGGAACGGCTTTGAGCCCGGATTGGTGACCTTGGCCAGTCCCGATCCCCAAGCGTTCCGTCCGCCGGATCAAGACAAGAACGTCCTGCAAGTGGGCTTGCCGACCAATTTCAAAGCGGCGCGCTTCGACCAGGATGCGCCGACTGCGTTGCTGCGGGAATTGGAAGCCGGTATCGACGCGGCCCGCTTCGATGCTGCTGACGGCCCGATTGAAATTCCGGTCAAGTTGAAAGTGCACGATTCGATTTTCGTGCCTCTGGCCAAATGGCCGATGCTGATCACGGGCAATTACCGTTGCATCACGCCGGACGGGGCGATCCCGATCCGGGATGCGGTTCATGGGGACATCGATAAATCAAAGGCAGTCTATCTGTGGGTTTCCAAACTTTGCCGAGAGCTGGGGGCGGACCAGGAGGACCTGGTGCCCTTCGACAAGTATGCGAAGGCCGCGGAGGGCCTCGCCAAACCGTCGTCAGCGGCCCGTGCGCTGTTCAGCGGAGCCACGCATATCGAACGGGTGGATTGCCTGGTTCGGCGAATCGCCGGCCAGCGGGGCCTGCAGTCGGACGTGCTCGACGAGATCGTAAAACTCGTGGACGACCGCTTGGCGAAAAACCGCGCGGCCGCGGAATAATGATGGGTTTGGTGGGGCTTTGCGCCAACACCAACACGGCGTTAACAGAGTTACCCGTTATTAACCGTCCACCCCTATTGTTCCTCCCTCGATCTCGAAGGGCGCAATGGGGCAGCCACGTCTCAACCTGAAGAATGTCGCCGGGTTGCTGGTGGATCGGGACGCGTTTACGCGCGGCCTGGTCGCCCAGATGCTGCGCGGCTTCGGCATCGAGAAATTGATGATCGCCGGCACCGGCGAGGAAGCCAAGACAATGATCGGGAGCAATTGTCCCGATATCTGTTTCGTCGAGGGCGCGCTGGAAGACATGAGTACGGCCGATTTCATTGGCTGGATCCGCCGCCAGACATCGCAAGCGTTGCGCTTCATGCCGGTGATTGTGCTCACGGGCTATACTCAGCTCAGATTGATCGCGGCGGCGCGCGATGGCGGCGCCCATATCGTGGTCCGCAAGCCGATATCGCCCCAGACCCTGTTCGACCGCATCAATTGGGTGGCGCGGGTTTCACGGCCGTTCCTGGAGACGCCCAGCTATATCGGTCCGGACCGCCGCTTTCATTCCATCGACCCACCCGACGAAAAATGGAAGCGGGCGACGGATGCTCCTTCACAAGCCGCCCCCTCACAAGCCGAAGCCACCGCCCGAGCGAGTTGACACAACATGGCCGCCCTCACGCATTTTCCCAAGCTGCGCATCACTGAACTGGTGGGACGTTTCGGCGGCGTGTCCCGCGACGAAGCCATCGCGCAAGCGAAACAAGAATTGTCGGCAATGCGCGCCGAGGGCAACGACGTGATCGAAGGCTCGATCAAGGCACTGGAAGTGATCGTCTTCGCGCCGGCCGAACGCAGCCGTTATTCCGACGACCAGCTGAGGCAGATGCTCGTGCTCTGCGATCAGATCGTCACCTTGGCAGGGACGTTCGAATATACCGCCTTGGACCAGACCACCCGCAGCCTTTGCGACGTGGCCGACGGTTTGAGGCGCACCAAAAAGTCCGATATCGCCTCCATCCATGTCCATATGCGCGCCATGCAGATGGTGAACCCCAAGGCTCCCCCCCTGGGCGAAGAGCAGATCAAGATGATGCTGGCGGAGCTTAGGAAGATTCTGGCGCATCACGGCTTCGACCAACTCTCAGCGTCGGCTGACAAAATCTCCTTCGAGGACATCCCCGCCGCCCCCGAATAAGGGCGATTTGCTGCGGGCGCGAGCAGCACGCCCAGTAGATTTACGCCAGATTGACGTCTGGCCTCCCCCGTGAAAACATCACGTGGGGCTCGCCTATAGCGGGTCAAATGAAGGGGAAACGATCCATGAAATTGCGCACATCCGCGACCATCATCGCGTTTTTGCTTGCCGGCACCGTGGCAGGCCAGTCTCAGGGGCTTAACGGCTCCGCCGAATTCCAGGCGCATCAGGCAGACCTGGAGAAAACCTATCCGCAGCTGAACGTGGTCAGCGACCAATATATGCATCTCAGTATCCCCGGATACTCGATGGGCGAGACCATGGGTGTGGCCACCAATTCCAAGGGGGATCTGTTCGTCTATTCCCGCACCAATCCGCAAGGCGTCGCACGGGGCGGCGAGGCGGCGATGCTGTGGGAATTCGACCCGGCCGGCAAGTTCGTCAAGGAATGGGCGCCCCACAACTACGCCGCATCATTCGCCCATGCGGTGCGCGTCGATCGCAACGACAATGTCTGGCAGGTTGATGAAGGCTCGGGCATGATCGTCAAGTACAACCCCCAGGGCCAGCAGATCTTGTGGCTTGGCCGCACACCCGAAGCGATCGATTACCTCGAAGCGAATCTGGAAGCCTTGAAATTCGTCAGGCCCAACGCCAGGGTCTTGCCGGAGAAACCGGTCGGCCGCAAAGGCGAATTCGACCGTGAAACCGACATTGCCTGGGATTCGCAAGGCAACAGCTTCATCTCCGACGGTTATGGCAACTCGCGCGTGGTCAAGATTTCGCCCGATGGCCATTGGCTGAAGATGCTGGGCACCAATGGCAAGGGCCAGGACCAGTTCAGCACCCCGCATACCATCGCCGTGGACGCCCAGAACAACGTCTATGTCGGCGACCGCGGGAATTTCCGCATCCAGGTCTATGACAACAATCTCAACTATGAGCGGACCATCGCCGGCATCGGCGCGCCCTGGGCTTTGTGCATCACCAACACAACGCCGCAATACATGTACAGCGGCGACGGCAATGGCAAGCTGTACAAGATGGACATGACCGGCAAAGTGCTGGGCATGACCGTCACCGGCCAGGACCATGGCTCGGAGGACACCGGAGACTTGATCCATTCGCTGGATTGCCGGAACCCCAACACGGTCTATATCGGTTCGGCCTCCATGTATGACGTGCAAAAGCTCACCATCAAGTGAGCCGGGCGGCATAGAGGAGCCGGCATAATTTCTACGTCCAAAAGCGATGCGCCACAGGTGGTAATACACCCCCCTGTGGCGCTTGCCATTGGGACAATCGTGGGCTTCGGCCTGAACTGGCTTTATCCCCTGCCGTTCGTCCCGCCCTCCCTGCCGCGCGCTTTGATCGGCCTGATGCTGTTTCTGGCGGGCATTTTCCTGGCAGCATGGTCGGTGCGAACTTTCCGCAAGGCGCACACGAACGTCCTCACAAGCCAGCCCGCCAGCGCCATCGTCACCACCGGGCCTTACAGTTTCAGCCGCAACCCCATCTATGTGGGAATGTTTCTGGGCCTGAGCGGGTTTGCCATTGCCTTCAACTCGTTGTGGTTTCTGGCCGTCCTTGTCGCGATGGTTTTCGTGATCCGCTTTGGCGTGATCGCGCGGGAGGAAATCTACCTGGAGAGCAAGTTCGGCGCGCGTTATTTGGACTACAAGGCGCGGGTGCGGCGCTGGCTGTGACGCCTTAGAGCGACGCAGCCTGTTCGGCGAGACGGCGAATCCCCGGGAAGGCTTTCGCCTTTACCAGATCGCCCGGCGCCATCCACGAGCCGCCGACCGCTGTCACATTGGCGAGCCTGAGATAATCCGGCGCATTCGCGGCATGGATCCCGCCGGTAGGGCAGAACTTCATGGACGGAAGCGGCCCCGAAATCGCCTGAAGAAAACGGACGCCGCCTAAAGGCTCGGCGGGAAACAATTTGGCCGTGGTGCAGCCCATCGCCAGAAGCCGCATCGCTTCGCTGACGCTGCCGGCGCCAGGCAGGAAGGGAACCCCGCAGGCTGCCGCGAAATCCAAAAGCGCGTCTGTGGTGCCAGGACTGACCAGAAAGCTCGCGCCCGCCGCGATGGCCGCTTGTCCCATTTCCGCAGTGAGGACCGAGCCCGCGCCCACCATCAAGCCCGGTATTTCTTTTTTGAGTGCGACAATGGTCTGAAGTCCTGCCGGCGTCCGCAAAGTGATTTCATGCAGGCGGAGGCCGCCTTCGAACAAGGCCCGGCTCACACCCACGCCCTCGTCCACCGATTGCGGCGTGAGCACGGGGATCACACGGCTTTTGGAGAAGAAAAGCTCATTCTCGGCGAAGCTCACGGGACCTCCAAAGGGTGCGAAAGGAAATCGGCAAGCGCGGGTGTCGCCGCCTTGGGAATGATCGCGCCGGGATATTGCACCACCGCACCCGCTACCTGATTGCCGAAGCGGCAGCTTTCTTCCACGCCCTGACCGGACAGCCAGGCGGCGATGAACCCAGCATTGAATGCGTCGCCTGCCGCCGTGGTATCCACCACGCGGGGCACGGGCGGCGGGGCAACTCTTCTGGCACCGTGACCATCGTGAAACATCGCGCCCGAAGCGCCCATTTTCACCACGGGAATTTTCACGCCCGCCTGGACCAGGCGCGTCAGCGCCGCTTCGGGCGAGGCGTCGCTCCACAGGATTTCCTCATCGGCGAAGCTGGTGAGCATCAAGGTGAGGCTGGGCATCAGCTCGGCGAATTGTGTGGCGGCGACGGCCGCGTTGGGCCACAATCGGGCGCGGAAATTGGCGTCGAACGCAATCCCTACGCCTTCGGCGGCGCGCCGTTGCAGGATGGCGATCAAGCGCTTGCGATCCGGCTCCGGCAGGATCGCAAGGCTGATGCCGCTGAGATAGAGCATATCAAATTCGGACAAGGCGGCTTCGATCCGCGCGAATTTCTTATGCTGCAGCAGGAAACGGGCGGCAGATTCGCCCCGCCAATAGACGAAGCTGCGCTCGCCTGCTTCGTCCAGTTCGATCAAGTAAAGACCGGGCAGGCGCGCCGGATCGCGCAGCACATGGCTGGTATCGATGCCTTCGTCCTCCCAGCGCTGCACCATGGCGTCGCTGAGGACATCTTTGCCCATCGCGGTGACGTAGCTGACGCCGATCCCGTCGCCCGCCACCCGTGCCAGGTAAAGCGCCGTGTTCAGGGTGTCGCCGCCAAAGGTCTGGCGCATCTCGCCGAACAATTTTCCGTTCAGCTCGACCAGACATTCGCCGATCACGGCGATTCGGGGCTTTCTGCCTTTTTCAGTTGTCATAAGGGGATAGCGGATAAAGCGGCTCTCCCTAGCATGGGACCGGTACCAACGCCATCGTTCCTGGGGTTTGACAAGCCATCAGGCGCTTGGCCTCATAAGGCGCGATCGGGGAGGCTGTCATGAAACAGGTGACGGGCGTGCTGCTGTCGGCGGCATTGGTGCTGGGCTTGAGTGCGGTGGCATTCGGACAGGCTACCGAGGACGAAGTCGCCAAGGGCGGACAATTCCCGCTTGCCGCGAAAGCTGGCCAGGACAGCCATGCCTTCGACCAGGCGCCGGCAGGCGCCGCCAATCAAGGCAAGTTCGACATGGACAAGTGGAAATATGGCCATGCCTGGGATGCGCCGCCCGGCGTGAAGATCTGGAATCCCGTCAAGCTCAAGATGATGCGGGGCGAGAAAGTGGTGGGCGGCACCGTGTTCGCCGCGACCGATCCCGACACCTACTGCGCCATGGCCAATGGCGGTTACGATTTCACCTGGACCGAGCAGCAGCATGACGCGCGCGACTGGAAAGAATTGCAGCGCATGTGGGCCGCCTGTCCTTTCGCCAAGGCGGTGCCGGGCGTACGCGTGGCCTATACCGACGAGCGCGAGGAGCAGCATGCGATGGATGCGGGCGCGCTGGTGCTGGTGGTGCCCACGGTGCGGTCATATGAAGAGGCGATCAAAGCCCGTGACTGGGCCTTTTTCCCGCCTTTGGGCAAGCGCAGCGTGGGCGGCGGCCAAGCCTTCAACCTCTATGCCAATGTGCCGGGCGGCTATCGCCAGACCATCAATGACAATCTGGTGTTGATCCTGATGATCGAGACCTTGGACGGGCTGAAGGATGCCGACCGCATCGCCAAGATTCCCGGCGTCACCGCGATCTTTGCCGCCAGCAGCGATCTGGGCAATTTCGCCGGCTACCAGCAGGGCGATCCGGATTATGAGCGCGAGATCAACATCGTCCATGACGCCGCGCTCAAGGCGGGTGTGCGGCTGTGCGGCCCGCTGGCCTGGCGCGACCGGCCCGATTTCACCTGTTTCCAGGGCGGTACAGAACTGGCCGCGATCGCGCGGGGGGCGAAGGACGAGTTGGGCAATCTCGCCAACACTCAGGGCAAACCCGAGATGGGGCCCTGGGCGGTTGGACGGTAACGCTTACCAGACCTGGACGCGTGCGTCGGGAGCGAGATACAGCTTCTGTCCCGGCTGCACATTGAAGGCCTGATACCAGGCGCCGATGTTGCGCACTTCCGCGGCACGGAATTCGCCCGGTGAATGCACATCCACCAGGATCTGCTGGCGCTCCGCCTGTTCGCGCGTCTTGGTGGCCCATTCCTGGCCGAAGGCGAGGAAGAATTGCTGCTCGCCGGTCAAGCCCTGGTCCAGGGGCGCGGCTTTGCCGCCCAATGACGTGATCCAGGCGTCATGAGATGCCGCCACGCCCGCATTGTCGGCGATATTCTCGCCCAAGGTCTGCTCGCCATTCACCGCCAGGTCGGGGAACGGCTTGTACTGGCTGTATTGAGCCGCGAGCGCCTTTCCCGACTGCTGGAAATGGGCGAAATCCGCCTTGGTCCACCAATTATGCAGCCGGCCTTTGTCGTCGAAGGCCGCGCCTTGGTCGTCGAAGGTGTGGCTGATCTCATGGCCGATCACCGAGCCGATGGCGCCGTAATTGAACGCGTCATCGGCCTTGGCGTCGAAGAATGGCCGCTCCAGGATCGCAGCCGGGAAATTCAACGCGTTCTGCAGCGGCAGGTTCACGGCGTTGACGGTCTGCGGCGTCATCGACCATTCGTGGCGGTCCACCGGCTGGCCGATGCGGTCGATGCTGTAGTGATACTCGAACATGTCCGAGCGCGCCTGGTTGCCCACCGCGTCGCCCTTGACCACTTGCAACCCCGAATAGTCGCGCCACTTGTCGGTGTAGCCGATGCCGACATAGAGCGCGAACAGCTTTTCCTTCGCCTTGGCCTTGGTCGCCGGCGTCATCCAGGTGAGGGCGTCGATCCGCCGGCCCCAGGCGGCGATGATGTTCTTCACCATCTCCTGCGCCTTGGTCTTGGCTTCGGGCGGGAAATATTTGGCGGCATAGAGCTTGCCGACTGCATCGCCCAAGGCGGCGTTGGTGGCATTGACGCCACGTTTCCAGCGGTCCTGCTGCTGGGGCGTGCCTGACAGCGTCTTGCCGTAGAAATCGAACCGCGCATCGACAAAAGCCTTGGGCATTTCCGGCGCGGACTGGTTGACATAGTGGAAGGCCATCCAGGCTTTCCAGGTGTCGAGTGGCGCGCTGGCCACCAGCTTGGACAGCGCGGTGAAGGCGGAAGGCTGCCAGACGATGAAGCTGTTCGCTTTGCCGAGATCGGCGCCCTGGAAGAACTGGTCCCAATCCAGGCCCGGCGCTTTCTTGGCGAAATCCGGCTTGGCCCAGACATTGTTGGCTTTCACCACGTCCTGGCTTTCGACGATGCTTTCCTGCGCCTTGGCGATCTGGGTCTCCAGATCGAAGATCGCGTCCGCTTTCTTGTCGCTGCCGGGCAACCCGGCGAGCTTCAAGGCGGTGGCGATGTATTTCTTGTAGGCCACCTGCACCGCCTTCATCTTGGCGTCGGTGCCCAGATAATAATCGCGGCTGGGAATGCCCAACCCGCCCTGCAGCAGATAAGGCGTATAGTGCTCGCTGTCGCTGAAACCCGGCGCCACCCAGATGCCGAACAGATGCTGGGTATTGAAATTGGTGTTGTTGAGCGGATCGACGTCGGCGCGCAACGCTTCGCCGATCGCATGAGACAGCGCTTTTCTGTCCGTGATGGCGGCGATGGCGGTCAATTGCGCCTGGATGGGCGCCACGCCTTTGGCATCGATCGCCTTCTCGTCCATGAAGGCGGAATAAAAATCGCCGATCTTGGCTTGCTCCGAACCCGGCGCGCCACTCTTGCCCGCATTCTCGATCAGGGCGCGGGTGCGCTTCTGGGTTTCCTGGAACAGGATATTGAACGAGCCCCAGCTGGCCTGATCCGGCGGAATGGTGGTGCGCTTCAGCCAATCGCCATTGGCATAGGCATAGAAATCGTCACCCGGCTTCACCGACTTATCGACCGAGGAGAGATCCACACTATGCGAAGTATCGGCGTGGATCATGGACGACGCGGTGACGATCAGAACAGTGGAAACAAGCAGCGAAAATTTCATTGAGGCCCCTCGGGGAAAGTCGCGGGCGGAGCATATAGGAGAATTATCCCTCCCCAGAAGACCCCATAACCGTCTGATATTACTCAATTTTACCCTCGATCGGTAGAATATTATGCAGCGGTGCCGGATTGGGTAATGATAGTGCGGGCTGAAAGACGGGGGACTTTTCCGATGATGCCGCGCATCTGCGCCGCGCTCTTGATGCTGGCGGTTCCGACCGTGCCTTCCGCGGCCATGGCCCAGCAATTTCAGGGTGATCTCGATCCGGCGCCGCACGACTTCTCCAACCGCGACGATGTGGTGGGGATCGGCATCGTCTCCGCCACACTTTCCGGAACGACTCTGACAATCACGGGAAACTTTACTGGTCTATCTTCGCCTGCCACAGCGGCGCATCTCAAGATGGGCCTGGCGATGGGCGTTCCCGGCGCCACGATCGGTGAACTTAACGCCGCGCACGCCGCCAAGGGAGAGATTTCCGGAAGCATCAAGCTCAATTCCGCTCAGATCACAGCGCTCGGGAAAGGGGCGCTTTATATCCAGCTCGACAGCGTCAAAGGGAAGGACGGCAACTCCTGGGCCTGGCTGGAAAGCGACGAAAGGCCGAGAGTATGACACCGATGCGCCTCTTCGCGGCATCCGCCGCCGCTCTGCTTCTGGTTCTTATGCTGGGCCGAGCCCAGGGTCAGCAAACGTCCGGCGTCTTCGCACCCGACCAGATCCGCGTCGGCCAAGCCGAATATCTGGAAAATTGCGCGGGCTGCCACGGCAACACGCTGGCGGGTGCCAATGACTCTCCCGCCCTGGCGGGCGCAGGCTTTATGCAGAATTGGGGCAATCGCTCGACCAAGGCGCTTTACCAGTTCATTTCCACCAGCATGCCTGCCGGCAATGAAGGCAGTCTCAGCGCCGGTGCTTATGCCGATATCACTGCTTTTCTGCTTTCCGCCAACGGCGCCACGCCAGGCAGCCAAGTACTCACCGGCAATACCGATGTGAGGATCGCCAGCGTCGCCAACGGCCAGGTGCCGGCTGACGTCCAAAAGGGTCTCCAGACCGCGCCTGCCAGAACGGCGCCGCGCGCTCAGTCGCGCCATGGCCTGACGGTCGCGGGCACGGCGGCGAATTACACGCCCGTGACCGACGCCATACTCACCCATCCCGCTGATGGCGACTGGCTGATGTACCGGCGCAATTATCAGGGTTGGAGCTATAGCCCTCTCACCCAGATCGACGCGCGAAATGTGGGTAGCCTTCAGCTCAAATGGTCCTGGGCGATGAATGAAGGGGGCGCCAGCGAAGTCACGCCCATAATCCATGACGGGGTGATGTTTCTGTCCAACACCTCCAACACGGTGCAGGCGCTGGATGCCAAGACCGGCGAGCTGATCTGGGAGAACCGCATCGGCCCGGACGCAACGGTGGCTTATAGCGGGACGCGCAGCCTGGCGCTCTATCAGGACAAAGTCTATGTCGCCACCACCGATGCCAAGCTCTATGCGCTGGACGCGAAGACCGGCAAAGCGGTCTGGCATGTGGAAATCGCCCCGCCGCCGAAAGGCGAGACGGGCGGCGTGATCGTGATCCACGGAAAAGTGCTGGTTGGCATGATGGGCTGCGACAATTACTCGACCGTCAATTGCCATATCAGCGCCTATGACGCGGAGACAGGCAAGCAGGACTGGATTTTTTACACCACCGCGCGTCAAGGGACGCCGGGCGGCGACACCTGGAACGGCTTGCCCGACTCACAGCGCGCGGGCACCGACACCTGGATCGCAGGCACCTATGATCCCGATCTCAATACGACCTATTGGGGCGTGGCGCAGGCCAAACCCTGGATGCGTGCCAGCCGCAAGACCTATGGCGCGTCGGTGCTCTATTCCAACGCGACCCTGGCGCTCGATCCCGACACCGGCAAGCTCAAATGGTATTACCAGCATATCCAAGGGGAGTCGCTCGACCTGGATGAAGTGTTCGAGCGCGTGCTGATTGATCATGGCGATCAGAAATCGCTGATGACCATCGGCAAGGATGGCGTGCTGTGGAAGTTGGACCGCGCCAACGGCAAATTCCTGGGCGAGAAAGAGACCCTGTTCCAGAATGTCTTCAGCAAGATCGATCCCAAGACCGGCCAGGTCACCTACCGCCCGGACATCGTGGGCCAGAAGACCAACGAGTGGATCGGTTCCTGCCCCGGGCCGGAAGGCGGCCATGACTGGCAGGCGACCAGTTACGACCAGCCCAACGATCTCTTGATCATTCCGCTTAGTCAGAGCTGTGTTCTGATGCGTGGCCAGGACGTGGACATGAAACTGGGCGGCGGCGGTACATCGGCGTCCCAACTTTTCTATTTCATGCCTGGAACCCACCGGAATATGGGCAAGCTGGTGGCTTACAACACCAAGGACATGACCGAAGCCTGGTCGTTCCAACAGCGTGCACCATTCCTTAGCGCAGTGGTTTCCACCGGCGGCGGCGTCGCGTTCATCGGCGACTTCGACCGCGTGTTCAAGGCGGTCGACGTGAAGAGCGGAAAAATCCTCTGGCAAACCAGGCTGGGCAACACGGTGCAAGGCTATCCCGTTACGTTCAGTGTGGATGGCAAGCAATATATCGCCGTCACCACGGGATTGGGCGGCGGCAGCCCCGAGCAGAAACCCACCACGCTTCTGCCGGAAGTGCATCGCGCCACCACCGGCCAGCAGCTCTATGTGTTCGCCTTGCCGGATTAAAGCACGTCGCTGGCCTTGAGGAAGAGCGCGGCCAGACGCTCTATTCCTGCTTGATCGTCAGCGCCGAAGCGTGACGCTTTGGGGCTGTCCAAATCCAGCACGCCCAGGACTTTGCCGCTCACGATCAACGGCACCACCAATTCGGAACGGGAAGCGGAATCGCAGGCGATGTGATCGGGAAATTCATTCACGTCGGCGACGCGCAAGGTCCGGCGCTGTTGGGCGGCGGCACCACAAACGCCGCGCCCCACCGCGATCCGCACACAGGCCGGTTTTCCCTGGAACGGCCCCAGCACCAGGGCGTCGTCTTTGAGGAAATAAAAGCCTGCCCAGTTCAGGTCCGGCAGCGACGTAAAGATCAGCGACGACAGATTGGCTGCGTTGGCGATCCAGTCCCGCTCGCCCGCCAAGAGGCCCTCCGCCTGCCGGGCCAGCTCGGCATAGAATTCCCGGGGATCGGCGGCAGCGATGGTGGCGGCTTCGAACATTCTTTCTATTTAGCAATCTTGCCAGGCGCGGGAAATGGGCCGCGACGGGATCACGCATGGGGGCCGTTCAAACCAAGTGCGGCCATCACCTGAAGCTACCTTTCAAAGGATCATGTCCATGCGTAAAGCTTTTGTTCCCTTGCTTGCCTCTCTGCTCCTGTGCGGAGCGGCAACCGGCGCCTTGGTCGCCACCGGCGCACAGGCCCAGACTGGAACGCGCAATCCCGTGATGCTGGCGCAGAACAATGAGACACCGCCCGCGAATATGGACCGCATGCACCGGTTCAACCCCGCCGACATGGCCGCACGCCACAAGCAGAGATGCGAAGACGGTTATGCCCAGTCGGTGGGCCGCATGGCCTATCTGGAGACGCGGCTCAACCTGACCGGGCCGCAGCAATCGCTGTTCTCGGCCTGGCGCTCGGTCCGGCTGGGTATCGCCAAGCGCCATGCCGATGCATGCACCCAGCACGATGTGAGTCAGGTTCACGAAGAGGTGAGCCCGGTGGACCGCATGGCCCGCATGGAAGACCGGCTGAAGAAGCGCATTGCCGATCTGGAAGCCGAACGGCCCGCCTTTGCCGCGCTCTACGGCGCACTGTCGCCGGATCAGCAGAAGGCGCTTGCGCCGCATCGCCACGGAATGATGCGCGGGCATCGCGGCATGAGGGGCCATGGCATGATGGGGCGTGGCGTGATGCGTCCCAGGCCCATGAACGGCCAGCCGCCGGCGCCTCCGCCGCAATAAGCGGAACTTCACGGGACTGGACGGCTGAGGCCGCCGCTGGCTAACTTCGGCGGCGGCGTTCAGCCTCCAGGGCCCATGAACATTTTCAGCAATGCGTTCCTGCTGGTCTATGCCGGGCTTTTTCCTATCGTCAACCCGATCGGCAGTGCACCGCTGTTCCTAGGCCTTACCGAATTCTGCACGTCGGAGCAGCGCAACGGATTGGCGCTCAAGGTCGCGCTGAACAGTTTCCTGCTTTTGCTGGGCTCGATGTTCATCGGCTCGCATGTGCTGGAATTTTTCGGCATCAGCCTACCCGTGGTGAGGGTCGGCGGCGGCTTGATCGTCACCGCCTTTGGCTGGAAGCTGCTCAATTCCGAGACACCTGACGCATCCCGGGCCGGCGACGCCGGTGTGCATACCGTGCCGGAGTCATTCTATCCCTTGACCATGCCGCTTACGGTGGGACCCGGCTCCATTGCCGTGGCGATCGGGTTGGGCAGCCAGCGTCCCAAAGCGGCGGATCTGACGGAACTGATGCTTCTGGGCGGCGGGGCGCTGGTTGGCGTGATTGCCATCGCCGTTACTGTCTATTTTTCCTACCGCTTCGCCCAGCGCCTGGTGACGATGCTGGGCACCAGCGGCACCCATGTGGTGATTCGGTTATCGGCCTTCATCATGGTCTGTATCGGCATTCAGATTCTGTGGAGCGGCTGGAGCGAACTCTCCAGCCTCTCCCACTAGACCTGTTCAGGCGCGACTAGAAGTGGAATGTCACGCCCGTGGAATAGACCCACGGATCGAGCCCAACTCTGCCGCTGATCGGATAGGCCACACCGGGAGCCACCGGAAGATTACCGGTCGCATGGGTGGTGAGGAACGCCTTCTTCACTTCGCCGAAGAAGCCCCAATTCTGGGCGACCATGAAATCCGCGCCGGCTTCGACTTCCGGGGCCAGGTCGTTGGTGAGCTTGGCGTTCTGGACCGTCGCGTCATGGGTCGAGAAGATGATCATGTAGCTGGCGCCCGCGCCCACATAGGGATGGAAGAAGCCGCCGAAGAGACCGTCCTGGAAAGGCTGATACTGGACGGTAAGGGCCGAGGGTCCGATGGTGGTCGCCAGCATCTTGCCAAAGGGCGCAATGCTACCGCCGCCATAGGCGCTGAGCGCAGGCGGCCAACCGACCGACAGCACGCCCGAAAAGCCAGGAAGGAAAGTGTAGCCGACTTCCACGAGGCCGCTATAGACGTGGTTATAATGCAAGGCAGCGCCCGGAACGGGCTGGCCGCCGACGGTGAGTTTCAAACCATCCGAGTTCTGCAATTCTGCCGCGCCGGCCCGGACGAACCAGGGGCTCATGGGGCCGGTGCTGTCATCCGCAAACGCAGGTGCAACACACGCGGCCGAAGCGCAGACAAAAGCGGCGGCAATAAGCGTCTTCATAATCCCTCCGACAAAACTGAGCCCTGACAGGAGAGACGCGGGTACGCTGCGCGTCGCCGCTATCCCCCGGCGTTTGATAGCCTTAATGTAGGGATGGCAGCGTTAATATCTGGTTAATCGTTACGCAACCGACGCCTTGGGAAACTCTTGCGGGAGGTTTCTTGTGGACGAAACCGGCAGGCTCACCGCATTGGCCGGGGCTGTTGCGGCGAGCATCAAGGGCTGGGCTTCCAGCTCCGCCAACGTGATGGTGCCGGATTTCAGCGCGTCGTCTTCCGCCTGCGCCGCCTGGGTCGATGCCGCCAGGCGCTGCACCGTGTCGATGATGTCACGGCTGGTGTGGTTGGCCATCACCTGAAGGCGGAAACGCGCCCGGCCCTTGGGCACGGCGGGGAATTCCACCAGATTGGCCAAAAGGCCCGCATGGGGCAGGCGCCGGCTCGCCAGGCGGGCCAGGCTCTCATGTCCCATCTTCACGCAGACGATGGGAGACGGATCGCCATAGGTCTCCAGATCGCAACGCTCCAGGAAGGCGCGCAGCATGATGATGTTGTTCATCAACTTGCGGCGCAGCGCCGAACCTTCGTCCGAGTCCACGATGTCGAAGCATTTGCCCACAATGGCGGCCTGCGCCGGCGACAAGGCATTAGAGAAGGTGTTGGGCGATGAGTAATAGCGCATATATTCCTTGACCGCGCGGGTATGGCTGGCGACGAAACCGCCATTGGACGCGAAGGTCTTGGAGAAGCTGCCCATCACGATGTCGATCTTGCCGACCATGTCCTGCATGCCGATATGGCCGCGGCCATTCTCGCCCATGCAGCCCAGATCGTGCGCCACATCGACCATCAGCGTCGCATTGAATTCATGCGCCGCTTCCTGCAGCGCCTTGAGGTCGGGGGTGTCGGAATCCATCGAGAACAGGCTTTCCGTCACCAGCAGGATGCCGTTCTCGGTGTCGGTGGCGCGAATGCGGGCGAGCTTTTCGCGCGCCATTTCGACATCGTTGTGGCGGAAGAGATGGATGTTCTTGGTCGCGGCATGCGTGCCTTCCTGAAGGCAGGCATGGGACAGCGCATCGACCACGATGTGATCGGAAGAGCGGACCAGCCCCTTGATCACGCCATAGCCTGCCGCCCAGCCGGTCGAGAACAGGCTCACATGCCCCATGCCCAGGAAGTCGCCGATCTTGCGTTCGAGCGCCAGCGAGAGCGAGGTGTTGCCGACCAGAGCGGGCGAGCCGGCGCTATGCACGCCGAACTCACGCATCGTCTCGATCGCGGTTTCGAGAACGGCAGGGTGCGAGGACAGGCTGAGATAATCCTGGGAAGCGAAATTGATGCCTTCGAACAATCCGCCTTCATCGGTGCGGGCCTGACACTTGGCACGCGGACCGGTCTCGGTCGAACGGCCCAGCGGCCAGAGGCCGGCGCGGCGGCGCACTTCCTGCCACTCGAAGAACGCCTCGACGCGCTTGAGCAGATCCGACCCGGAAATGTAGCGGAAATCCCGCATGCTGCCGGACAGGGCCGGCGCCAACGGATCGACTTTCTTCATTACCCCACTCCCGCCATTCTGGCTGTAGGAGGGATAGTACGGAACAAGTTATATTAAACTGCTAAGAAGATTGATTACCAATGTGTTTCTGGATCTTTTCGACCAGAACATTCAGAGCGATCGGCTTGGTTTCGAAATCACAGCAGCCCACTTCGATGCTCTTGCGCCGGTCGGTTTCAAGCGCATGCGCCGTTAACGCGATGATCGGAACATGCTTAACGGAGTCTTTGGTTTTAAGAATTCGCGTCGCTTCCCAGCCATCCATCTCGCCCAGCGCGACATCCATCAGGATGACATCGGGCATATAGGACATGGCGGTGTCGATGCCGCTGGGGCCGTCGATGGCGCATTCGACCTCATAGCCGCGGCGCTCGAGCCTGCGCCGCAACATGTCGCGGTTCATCTCATTGTCTTCGACGATCAGGACCTTAGCCATTGGCGCCTCATGCTGCGGCCATAGCGCCGGCCAAAGGAACATCGGCCGGAACCGTGATCACGAATATTCGATGATGTTCGAGGTCAGTTTCAACCGAAATATTGCCCCCGATGAACTGGATAAATTTCAACCCCAACGCCAACGAGATGCCGACACCACCATATTTGGTGGCGCTGTCATCGGACCCGTCCGAGAAGACGTCGAACAGGGCCCGGGAATCCACATCCTCGGTCTGGGCTTTGGGATCGCGGACGCGGACCCGCACCCGGCTTTGGTCGGCGGTCACGCTCATCCGAATCTCCCCTGGCGTGTCGTCGGCGGCGATGCCAAACACGATGTGCTGAACTGCCTTGCCCAGCGCGTGCCAATCCAGGCAAAGCTCGGCGTTGGATTCGATGTCGTAAGTAAAGCTCCAGCCACTCTCCAGGCCTTCGGCAGCTTCGGACGCGAGCGTGGCCATGCGGTTGGACAGCAACCCGACTGATTGCTGAGAGATCATCTTGCCGGCTTCGATCTTGGAGAAGTCGAGAATATCGTTCACCAGGCGCAGCAGATGCGTGCCCGAGCCCAGGATGCGCTGGACATCTTCTTCGAATGCTTCGTCGCCATCCTCGCGGGCATCGTCGAGCAGGATCTGGCTGTAGCCGATCACGGCGTTGAGCGGTGTCCTGAGTTCGTGGCTCATCGAGGCGATGAAGTTCGATTTCGCCAAGGTCGCTTCCTGCGCCGCGGCGGTGAGATTCATCAGATTGTCGGCATTGGCCGCCAACGCGCCCAGCTCGCGCTCGAACGTCGCCTGCTCCTGGAAGATGTTGGCGAAATAAACCGCCATCATCACCACATAGGCCGAGACGCTGACGGTGGAAATGATACCGATCAGCTGGAACTGTTCGAGGTTCACGGCCGGGAAGGGAAAGCCGCTCACCACCAGCCAACCGAAGAAGCCCACGCTGGCGAAGATTTGCAGCAACAGGACATTGCGGATCGCGCCGGCCGCCGGAAGGTAGAAGAACGACAGCAGCGGAATGATCAGGGCCCAGGAAAGGAAGGGCGAGGCGATGCCGCCATAGGAATAGCAGGCCCAGAATATACAGAAGATCAGATTCTGGACCGAGATGAAGGCGATCGTCTGGTACCGCTTCGTCCGGCGCAGGATGAAGGGATAGATCCAGAACGTCATGATCGAGGCGAAGAAAATCCAGAAGCGATAATCCATTTCGTAGTTCAGGACGAAATGAAGATAGAGCGGGATGGTATTGCCCAGCAGCGGCCCGAAGGCGTGGCTCATCATGAACATCCGCGCGCGCCGGTGGGCGTCGGGTTGGACCTGCAACCTGGGCGGAATGAAATAATCGAGGAAAGCGCTCAGGCTGAAGCCAGCCTTGGCTTTGTGCTCTTCCTCATGGTCACTGCTGCGGCGTTTCATTTCTGGCTCGATCATCGCGACCTAATCCAGTCTAACATACGCATGCGAAAGCTAATTTTTGCTGAACTTTGCTAAACTTAACCGAAAATTCTAACTTATGGGAGTAGGGACGTAGGGTTGTTGAAGGATATCCCATGCGCGACCTGGTAATGCGAGCGATCGATTATTTCGCGCCCGTCGAGATGATGGGCGACCAGTCGAATCTGATGAAGATTCGCACCTTCATCCTTCTGCACTTGATCGGCCCGGCGATGGGCCATTCGGTCATCCTCTTCCTCTGGTACGCTTCGCCCACGCTCACCTGGCAATTCTGGGTGATCGAGGCCAGCGTGGTCTCGTTCTGGCTGGTGCCGATCCTGGTCAAGGCCACTCAATCGCTGATATTGCCTGCCACCTTCTCGGTCTGTCTGCTGGTGTTCCTGAGCCTGTTCGGATCGTTCTTTTATGGCGGCATCTCCTCACCCTTCATGCCCTGGTTCCTGATCGCCCTGCTGCTGGGCTTCTTCTACCTGGCCGACCATCCGGCGATGGTGATCGTGGGCGTCGTGGCGCAGCTGGCGGTGTTTGTGGCCGCTCGTCTCTATGTGGGCGATTTTATCTCGCTTCTGCCGCTTTCGAGCATGACCTCGGTCAATTTGATCTCGATCATCGCGGCCATCGCCTACACGACCTTGCTGTCGATCTATTACGAGACCGTGATGCGCGACAGCGGCGCACTGGAGACGGCGACGCGCGCCCAGCGCATCCAGGGCGACGCGCTGCGCGAAGCCATGCGCAAGGCCGAACTGGCCAGCCGGCAGAAATCCATCTTCCTGGCCAAAATCAGCCACGAATTGCGCACGCCGCTGAACGCGGTGATCGGCTACAGCGAAATGCTGCGCGACGAGCTTTCCAGCGAATCCGTCAACAAGCAGCGCGCGCTCGATCTGGAGCGCATCAATGCGGCAGGGCGCCATCTTCTGGCGCTGGTGACCGACGTACTGGATCTGCCCAGCATCGAGGCCAGGCGCCTGGAAGTGTCGATCAAGCAGGTCCATGTTTCCGAGCTTCTCGCCGACGTCACCGCGACCGCCGGCCCCCTGATCGCCAAAAAGCATAATCGGCTGGTGGTGCAGGTGGTCAACGATCCCGGCGTGATCGAGACCGACGCGCTGAAGCTCCGTCAGGCCATCCTCAATCTGCTCAGCAACGCCGCGAAATTCACCTCGCATGGTGTGATCACGCTCAAGGTGATGACCAAGGGCTATGAGGCGTCGCGGCGCCTGATCGTCGAGGTGCGCGATACCGGCATCGGCATGAGCGAGGAGAGTCTGGGCCGCATCTTCAAGGATTTCAGCCAAGCCGAGCGCGACACAACCCAGAAATTCGGCGGCACGGGCCTCGGCCTGGTGCTGACGGAGCGGTTCTGCAACATGATCGGCGGCACCATTCACGTGGAATCGCAGCTGGGCGAAGGCTCGGTCTTCACCATCGACATCCCCTGCAAGGCCGTGGTGGCCTGAACGCAATGGTCTGGCGGATTCGAAAGCGGCGTTTCGGCGCCGCCTTTCTTCAGCCGGCTTCTTTCAGCATCTGATCGGCGACCACGCGGGACGCGGGCAGCAGCACCGACACGGTGGTGCCTTCCGCCACTTCGCTCACGATCTTCATCGTGCCGCCATGCAGCTCGACCAACCGCTTGGTGAGAGGCAGGCCTAGGCCGGTGCCTTCAAATTTCCGCGACAGCTTGCTGTCGATCTGGCCAAAGGGCGAGAGTGCCAATTCCATCTTTTCTTCCGGAATACCGATGCCGGTATCGGACACGTCGATCAGCACCCCGCCATTCGCGCTGCGGTCGACCGACAAGATCACCTGGCCGCCGGTCGGGGTGAATTTGACGGCGTTGCCCAGAAGATTGAGCAGGATCTGGCGCAGTTTCACCGCGTCGCCGCGGAATTTCGGTAGGTCATCGGCCGCCTTGGTGTGGAATTCCAGCCCGGATTTCGCCGCCTGGTCATGGATGAAGCGGCTGGTCTGCACCACCAGATGCGCCAGATCGATATCGTCTTCGTTCAGCTGAAGCTTGCCGGCTTCGGCCCGGGCGATATCGAGAATGTCGTTGACGATGGTGAGAAGATGGGTGCCGGCCTGGCACATCAATTCGGCATATTCGGAATATTTGTCATGCAGCGGACCCCAGGCGCGATCATGCATTAGGGTCGAGAAGCCGATTACGGCGTTCAGCGGGGTACGCAATTCGTGGCTCATATTGGCCAGGAATTCGGTCTTGGCCCGGTTAGCGACTTCGGCCTTTTCGCGCGCGGCGATCACGGCAGCCTGGCTGCGCCGAAGCTCGTCGAATGCCCGCGCCGAGCGCAGCATGTAGCGCACCCGGTGCTTAAGAATAGACCATTGCAGCGGCTTGCTGATGAAGTCCGTCGCCCCCGCGTCATAAGCCTTTTCGACCGAAGAGGTGTCATCCAGGCTGGTCACTTGCAGGATCGGCACGGTCACCGAGCTGGGATGGCGCCGCAATTGGCGGCAAAGCTCAAAGCCATCCATCTTGGGCATGATGACGTCGCAGATGACCAGGTCGGGAACGGCCATCCAACAGGCCTCGCACCCTTCCAATCCATCCTTGGCCTCGGTCACAATGTAACCCTCGGCCTCCAGCTCCGCGCGCATGATGGTGCGCACGATATCGTCGTCGTCGACGATCAGAATAGAGGGAGAATTAGCCGGCAGCACGATGCAACTCCTCGCGCTCTCCGGCGATCTCCCGCAGCTGGCCGACCGCAGCGGACAATTCCTCTTCAAGGGCCGAAAGGAAGGCAGGCAGCGGGGCAAGCTCGCCCCGGCTGGCGCGCAGCTCGATTTCGGCACAGCATCGCGACACACATTTCGCGCCCAATGCCGCCGAGCTGGATTTCAAAGTGTGGGCGATGCGCCGGACGTCGTCGCTCGCGCCGTCGGACTGGCTCTTGCGCAGCAAACCCAGCTGGGTGCGCGCGGTGTCGGCAAAACGCGCCACGATATTCCTCAGCAGAAGCTGTCCATTTCCGCCCTGGAACGCGCTGACCCCGTCGAGCACGCTGCGGTCCACGGGCATCGTCGGATCAGCTTCCGAAGCAGGCTCTTGTTCTGAATCTTCCCGCAAGGGCGGATTTTCCCCGGCGATAAGAGAGCGGAGTGTGTCCCTGAGCAGCGCCTCGCGGAACGGCTTGGCCAGCACCTCATCCATGCCGGCCGCGATGCAGCGCTCGCGGATTTCGGCGGGCGCATGAGCGCTCAGCGCCACGATCGGCGTGTGCTTCCTGTTCGCTTGCTTTTCCCGTTCGCGGATGCGGCGGCTGGCTTCAAAGCCGTCCATTTCCGCCATCTCGCAATCCATCAGGATGAGATCGAAATCGCCATCTTCCCACATGCGGGTGGCGGAAAGGCCATCGGATGCGACTGCGACCCGGCATCCCATTTTCCTGAGAGTGCGGCTGGCGATGTCGGCGTTCAACGGATCATCCTCGGCCAGCAAAAGAGATGCGCCGAAAAAGGTCTTTCCGTCCTTCCCTCGCATCGATGGTCTCCGCCCTGCAGGAGCAACACCGATCACTCACGGCCAGAGACGCGACGCGAACCCCTGAGCAGCGGAATCTGTTACCCCATCCCGGCGCCATTATGAGTCAGCACTGCTTAATGGAGTGTCATTTCTCGATCTGTTAATGGCGATTAAGTGTTGACTGCGCACTGTCCGAATGCGGGACAGTCGGAAGCGGATTATTTGCCGCGCGCGCTGCCGAGGATGTTTTTCGCCCGCGCGAGATGCGGTGCATCCAGCATCTGCCCATCCATCTGCAGAACGCCGGCGTGGGGATCGGCAGCAAAAGCGTCAACCACGCGCCTGGCCCATTCCGTTTCCGCGGCGGAAGGCGTGAAGGCGGCGTTGATAATGGGAATCTGTGAAGGATGGATCGCCAGCATGCCGGTAAAGCCGTCGCGGCGTCCGCGCCCGGCATAAGTCTTAAGACCTTCTTCATCATTCAGCGCCGGAAAGATCGTCTCGATCGCCGGCACGCCGGCGGCGCGTGCGGCAAAAAGCGCCAGTGCACGCACGGTCTCGAACGGCGGCGTATAGCGCCCGTCAGCCTCGCGCGCGGTGGTCGCGCCAATGGCGGCGGAAAGGTCTTCCACGCCCCAGGACAAGCCGCACAACCGCTCGCTGGCGCCCCCATAAGACCCCAGTGCGAAAATCGCCGCCGGCGTTTCCGTGGCGATCGGCAAAATGCACGCGTCGGTGTCACCCAGCGCTTTCAGGTGCCGGTCCAACTCCGCCAACGCCTGCCCGCCTTCGGCCTTGGGCAGCACGATGCCGTCCGGCCCGGCGGGGATGACAGCTTCCAGGTCCCGTTCTGCATCCACACCATTGATGCGGACAAAGATCGGCAAGGCGCGCGGCATGGCCAGGAATGCGGTCACGGCTCGCCGGGCTTCGGCCTTCTTCTCGGCCGCGACAGAATCTTCCAGATCCAGGATCAGCACATCCGCGCCCGAAGCCACCGCCTTCATCATGCGGTCCGGCCGGTCGCCGGGGACAAAAAGCAGCGAGCGCAATCTCATGCGCGCTTCACCATCACCGAGCGCAACGCTTCGCAGACCATTTCGTCGCGCTGATTGAAGGCGCGGAGATGGAAAATCACGATCCCCGAATTGGGCCGCGATTTCGAGGCGCGTACCTCCATCACTTCGGTTTCGGCGTGCAGTGTGTCGCCGATGAAGACCGGCTTGGGCATTCTAACTTCGTCATAGCCGAGATTGGCGACCAAGGTGCCGAAGGTGGTGTCGTTCACCGAAATCCCCACCATCAAGGAAAGCGTGAACAACCCATTGACGACGATCCGGCCGAACTCCGTCGTCGCGGCATATTCGGCATCAAGGTGGAGCGGTTGGGGATTATGGGTGAGCGTGTTAATCAGAAGATTGTCGGTCTCGGTCACGGTGCGTCTGATGTCGTGGACGATCCGGTCGCCCACTTTCCATTGTTCGAAGAAGCGTCCCGTCATTAGAGCTCCGTTGCCTTTTCGATGCGCGCCAGAAGCGCCCCTTCCTTCACCTGAGACCCCGCCAAAACGGTCAGATCCGTCACTGTACCGTCGAACGGCGCCACCAAACTATATTCCATTTTCATGGCTTGCAGCACCAGGAGCCGCTCGCCGCGCCTGACCTTGTTGCCTTTGGCGGCGTCCACCAGCACCACCGCTCCGGGCATGGGCGACAGCACCATGCCGTCGGAGGCTTCCGCTTCGCCCTCCGAACGCGGCCTGGGCGATGAAAAGGCCCAGACATCGCCATCGAGGAAAAGCAGATCGGTGTCGCCCACCTGTCGGACTGCGCCACAGGGATGAGGCTCCACGACATGGATGTGCTCAGCGATTTCGACCGCGATCCGGGTCTGAACGGGACCTGCGGCGCGAAATCCTGTCAACGCTTCCCAAGGATCGGTTTTATCCTGCGGCAACAATGCGGCTGCAGCGGCGGCAATCACCGCCGGCGGCGGCTCAGCGGGCCGAACCAGCGAAGCCATGTGCCGCGCGATAAAGCCGGTGTCGATGCCACCGCGCATGAAATCGGGATGGGAGGCAGCGCGCGCCAGAAAACCGGCATTGGTCTTGACCGGCCAGACTTCGACATCCCGGCAAGCCGCCGCGAGTTTGGCGGCTGCCTCGGATCGCGATGGGGCATGGACGATCAGCTTGGCCAGTAGCGGATCATAGTCGGGCGTGACTTCGTCGCCCTCCTCCACGCCGGTATCGATCCGAATACCGGATGGAAATTTCAGATGATCGAGTGGACCGGTCGAAGGCAGGAACCCGCTGGCGGGATTTTCGGCATAAAGCCGGGCTTCCATGGCCCAACCCCCGATCGTCAGCTCGCCCTGCTTTTTGGGCAGCGCCTCGCCGGCGGCGACGCGCAACTG
This sequence comes from Rhizomicrobium sp., assembly GCA_036271455.1. Classification (GTDB taxonomy): domain Bacteria; phylum Pseudomonadota; class Alphaproteobacteria; order Micropepsales; family Micropepsaceae; genus Rhizomicrobium. The sequence continues at coordinate 12,848 of DATBAP010000072.1, read as the reverse complement.
CCATTCGACCAGATCCTGGCCAGTGATCATCTCGGTGACGGGATGCTCGACCTGAAGACGCGTGTTCATTTCCATGAACCAGATGCGGTCGGCGCGAAGGCCCTGCGAGCCGTCGGCAACGAATTCGACCGTGCCGGCGCCCACATAATGGACCGCCTTGGCCGCTTTTACCGCCGCGGCCGTGAGTGCAGCACGCGTGGCATCGTCCATGCCAGGCGCGGGCGCTTCCTCGATCACTTTCTGGTGGCGGCGCTGCATCGAGCAGTCGCGCTCGAACAGATGCACCACATTGCCGTGCGTGTCGGCGAAGATTTGCACTTCGAGATGGCGAGGGGCCTCGACATATTTTTCGATCAAGACTTTGTCGTCGCCGAAAGCAGCGCTGGCCTCGCGCTTGCAGGATTGGAGCGCGGCGTCGAAGCCCTCGGGCTGATCCACCCTGCGCATGCCCTTGCCGCCGCCGCCGGCCACCGCCTTGATCAGGACCGGATAGCCGATCTTTGCCGCTTCGCGGGCCAGGTGTTCACGCGATTGATCGGCGCCCAGATAGCCCGGTGTCACCGGCACGCTGGCTTTTTGCATTATCTCCTTGGCGCGGTCTTTCAGGCCCATGGCGCGGATCGCCGCCGGTGGCGCGCCCACCCAGATCAAGCCCGCCTTCCCCGCCGCTTCGGCGAATTCCGCATTCTCGGAGAGAAAGCCATAACCGGGATGGATCGCTTTTGCTCCGGTTTCCCGCGCGGCGGCCAATATTAGCGTGCCGTCGAGATAGCTCTCTTTTGGCGCGGGCGGGCCGATACGAACCGCCTGATCGGCCTCACGCACAAACAGAGAATTGGCATCGGCGTCGGAATAGACCGCGATGGTGCGGATGCCCAATCGCCGGGCGGTGCGGATGATGCGACGGGCAATCTCCCCGCGATTGGCGATCAGGAGGCTTTCGATCATGGCGCCGCTACATCCGGAACAGGCCGAAGCGGGCCGCGTCGGGGATCGGCGCGTTCAAACCGGTCATCAAGGCCAGGCCCAATACGTCGCGCGTCTCGGCCGGATCGATTACGCCATCATCCCAAAGCCGCGCGGTGGCGTAATAGGGATCGCCTTCTTCCTCGTACTTCTGGCGGATCGGCTGCTTGAATTTCTCCGCTTCCTCAGGAGTCCATTTCTCGGCATCGCGATGCACAGTGGCCAGCACCGATGCGGCCTGCTCGCCGCCCATCACGCTGATGCGGCTGTTGGGCCAACTGAAAAGGAAGCGGGGAGAATAAGCACGCCCGCACATGGCGTAATTGCCCGCGCCGAAGCTTCCGCCGATCATCACGGTGATCTTGGGCACGCTGGCGGTGGCCACCGCCGTCACCAGCTTGGCGCCATCCTTGGCGATGCCGCCCGCTTCGTATTTGCCGCCCACCATGAAGCCCGAGACATTCTGCAGAAACAGTAAAGGCGTGCGGCGCTGGCAAGCCAGTTCAATGAAGTGCGCGCCTTTGAGCGCGCTTTCCGAGAACAACACGCCATTGTTGGCCAGGATCGCCACTGGCACGCCCCAGATATGGACGAAGCCGCACACCAGGCTGGCGCCATACAGCGATTTGAATTCGTGGAATTCCGAACCGTCGACGATGCGGGCGATCACTTCATGCACGTCATAGGGCGCGCGCACGTCGCGCGGGACGATGCCGTAAAGCTCCTTTGCGTCGAACTTTGGCGGCCGCGGTGGCTTCAACGCGATGGCGGCTTTGCGCGCGGGATCGAGCGTGCCCACGATCTGGCGCAGCAACAGCAGCGCCTGCTCGTCATTGGCGGCGACATGATCTACCACGCCCGACTTGCGGCCATGGGTCTGCGCCCCGCCCAATTCTTCCGCCGAGATCACTTCGCCCGTGGCGGCTTTGACCAAAGGCGGTCCGGCCAGGAAGATGGTGCCCTGCCCTTCGACAATGATCGACTCGTCCGCCATCGCCGGGACATAGGCGCCGCCTGCCGTGCAGCTTCCCATCACGCAAGCGAGCTGGGCGATGCCGTCCGCCGACATCTGCGCCTGGTTGAAGAAGATGCGGCCGAAATGATCGCGATCGGGAAAGACTTCGGCCTGATGGGGCAGATTGGCGCCGCCGCTGTCCACCAGATAGAGGCAAGGCAAGCGATTCTGCTGGGCGATTTCCTGGGCTCGCAGATGCTTCTTCACCGTCAGGGGAAAATAGGCGCCGCCTTTCACCGTCGCGTCATTGGCCACGATCATCGCCTCGCGGCCCATCACCCGGCCAATGCCGGTGATCAGCCCCGCCCCCGGCGCTTCATCCTGATAAAGACCGTTGGCGGCCAGCGGAGAGGTTTCCAGAAAAGGCGAGCCCGCATCCAGCAGACGATTGATGCGCTCGCGCGGCAACAATTTACCCCGGGCGGTATGCCTTTCTCGCGCGCTTTGCGATCCGCCTTGTGCCGCCGCCGCGAGCTTGGCGCGCAAAGCATCGGCCAAGCCGCGGTTGACCGCGTCGTTGGCGCGGAATGTCTCGCCGTTGGTGTCGAGCAGGGACGAGAGTTGAGTCATAAGCCGATCAACTCCCGGCCGATCAGAAACCGGCGAATCTCGTTGGTGCCGGCGCCAATGTCATAGAGCTTTGCGTCGCGCAGAAAGCGTTCGACCGGCCAGTCCTTGGTGTAGCCCGCGCCGCCCAACGCCTGGATCGCTTCCAGCGACGTCTTCACGGCGTTCTCCGATGCCAGCAAAATTGCGCCTGCCGCATCGAAGCGGCTGGTGCGGCCGGCATCGCAGGCCCGCGCCACCGCATAGACATAAGCGCGCGTGGAATTGAGCGCCACATACATGTCGGCGACCTTGCCCTGCATCAGTTGGAACGAACCGATGGGCTGGCCGAACTGGCTGCGGTCGCGCACGTAAGGAAGAACAACGTCCAGACAGGCTTGCATGATCCCCAAGGGACCGCCCGCCAGGACCGCCCGCTCATAGTCCAGGCCCGACATCAATATTTTGACGCCTTGGCCTTCGGCGCCCATCACTTGCCCTGCCGGGACTTCGCAATCCTGGAACACCAGCTCTGCGGTGTCGCTGCCGCGCATGCCCATCTTGTCGAGCTTTTGCGAGACCGAGAAACCTTTCATCCCCCGCTCGATCAGGAAGGTGGTGATGCCCTTCGGTCCAGCATTGGGATCGGTCTTGGCATAGACCACCAGCACATCGGCTTCCGGCGCGTTTGTGATCCAGAATTTGGTGCCGTTGAAGATGTATTTGTCGCCGCGTTTCTCGGCCTTCAGCCGCATCGACACCACGTCGGAGCCGGAGCCCGCCTCCGACATGGCGAGCGAACCCACATGCTCGCCGGAAATCAGCTTGGGCAAATAGCGGCGTTTTTGATCGGCGCTGGCCCAACGGCGAATCTGGTTGATGCAAAGATTGGAATGGGCGCCGTAGCTCAATCCCACCGAGGCGGAAGCGCGAGAGATTTCCTCCATCGCCACCACATGCTCCAGATAGCCCAGGCCCAACCCACCAAATTCTTCTTCCACGGTGATGCCATGAAGACCGAGCGCGCCCATTTCCGGCCAAAGATGACGGGGAAATTTGTTGGTGGCGTCATAGCTCGCGGCAAAAGGCGCGATCTGCTCGCTGGCGAAGCGGCGCACGGTTTCGCGCAGCATGTCGGCTGTTTCCCCCAGGCCGAAATCCAGCTGCGCGCTCACTCAAGGCCTCCGTGCAAAGGGTCGGGGTTTTCCGTTCTGGTCGACGGCGACGAAAGTGAAAATGGCTTCGGTCACTTTCGTGGCCGTCTCTCCGGTGAGATTGCGTTGCCAGGATTCGACCGCGATTTTCGCGGAGGTCCGGCCCACAGATGCAAGTTTGGCATAGACCGAAACTTCGTCGCCGATATGGACCGGATGATGGAAGGCCACTGCGTCAATTGCCACCGTCACGGCACGGCCCGCGCTTTCGCGGCAAGCCACGCTGCTGGCCGCCAGATCCATCATGTTCATCAGCCAACCGCCGAACACGTCGCCATAATAATTGGCGTCCGCCGGCATAGCGATGATCCGGATCGCAGGTTGCTCCTGGGGCGGATTGGACTCAGCCATGAAAACTCAATCTAGGAAAATAAGAGCGGGATGTTCCAATAGGCGTTTCAATTGCTGGATGAAGCGGGCGGCGTCATGCCCGTCCACAATACGATGATCGAAGGAGGATGACACATTCATGATCTTCCGGCGCGTGAGAAACGCGCCTTCGACCATTGGCCGCTCGACAATCTTGTTGGGCCCGATGATAGCCACTTCAGGGTAATTGATGATCGGCGTGGCGGCGATGCCACCCAAAGGGCCCAGGCTGGTCAGGGTGATGGTCGAGCCCACAAGCTCATCCCGGCGGGCGCTGCCGTCACGGGCGGCCTGACTGACGCGCTGCATCTCGCGCGCGCAATCCCAGAGGTCGCGGTTCTCGGCATGGCGCACCACCGGCACCATCAGGCCGTTGGAGGTCTGGGCGGCGATTCCGATATGCGCGGCGGCATAGCGTTTCAGCACGCCGTCGGTGTCGTTGTAATGGGCGTTGATATTGGGAAAGTCCGGGATCAGCTTCACCACCGCGCGCATCAGGAATGCGAGCATGGTGAGCTTGGGCTGATCCTCGCTGCGATGGGCGTTGAGATCGGCACGCAGATTTTCCAGCTCAGTGACATCAACTTCTTCGACATAGCTGAAATGGGGAATCTGCCGCTTGGCCTGCCTCATGCGCTCGGCGATCTGGCGGCGCACTCCGATTATCTTGATCTCTTCGATGTCATCCCTGGCGCCCGCCTTAACGCCAGGCTTGGCGCGGACGCGATGGCGTTCCAAATCTTCGGGAAGGATCCGGCCCCTGGGACCGCTGCCTTTCACCTCTTCGAGCTTGATGCCCCACTCTGTCGCCTGGCGCCTGGTGGCCGGCGAGGCGGTCGGGGGATTGTCATTGTGCGCCACGATCGGCTTCGTTACGGGAGCCTCTTCGCCGGCGCGGGCGTTCTGCGCCACGTCCTGCTCGGCCTCTCTGGCAGCCACGGGCTGCTGCTCCTGGCCAGCCACATCGAATTCCACCAGCACCGAACCCACCGCCGCCTTGGCCCCCACATCGCCATGCAGCGCCGTCACTTTGCCTTCGACCGGCGACGACATATCCACCGTGGCCTTGTCGGTCACCACATCGAGCAGCGGCTGATCTTCCTTGATATGATCACCCACCTTGACATGCCAGGCCACGATCTCGGCCTCGGCCACGCCTTCGCCGATATCGGGCAGACGAAACAGATATTGGCCCATCTTCAAGCCTCCATGATCTGTTTGAGCGCTTTGATCACGCGGGCGGGTCCTGGAAAATAGTCCCATTCGAAGGCGTGAGGATAGGGCGTATCCCAGCCGGTCACCCGGACGGTCGGCGACTTGAGATTCCAGAAGCAGCGTTCCTGCACCAGGGCCGAGAGTTCGGCGCCAAAGCCGGCAAAGCGCGACGCCTCATGCACGATCACGCAACGGCCGGTCTTTTTCACCGATTGCGTGATGGCCTCGATATCGAGCGGGACGATAGAGCGCAGGTCGATCAACTCGCCGTCAATGCCGGATTCCTCGATCGCCGCATTGGCGACATGCACCATGGTGCCATAGGCCAACACAGTCACATCATTGCCCTCGCGAAGCGTTTTGGCTTTCCCCAGCGGGACCCGGTAATGGCCGGTGGGCACGTCCGCCAGAGGATGCCCGGCCCAGGGCTTCACTTGGGCCTCGTGATGACCATCGAAGGGGCCTTGATAGATGCGCTTGGGCTCCAGGAAGATCACGGGATCGTTGCTTTCGATGCTGGCGATCAGAAGGCCTTTGGCATCATAAGGATTGGACGGGATCACGGTGCACAATCCCGTGACATGGGCGAACAGGGCTTCGGGGCTTTGGCTGTGGGTCTGGCCGCCAAAGATGCCGCCGCCGTAGGGCGCGCGCACCGTGATGGGAGCCCAGAATTCGCCATTGGAGCGATAGCGCAGGCGCGCCGCTTCCGAGACCAGCTGATCGAATGCCGGAAGAATGTAATCGGCGAATTGGATTTCCGCGACGGGACGCAAGCCATACGCGCCCATGCCGATGGCCGCGGCGATGATGCCGCCTTCCGAGATCGGGGTATCAAAACAGCGCTTCAGCCCGTGTTTTTTCTGAAGCCCGTCGGTGACACGGAAGACGCCGCCGAAATAACCCACATCCTCGCCGAACACGAGGACATCGGGATTCTCGCCCAGCATCACGTCAAGCGCGGAATTCAAGGCCTGGATCATGCTCATGCTGGGCATGTCAAATTCCCAATTCGCGCTTTTGTTCGATGACACGCCAATCGGGGCGCTCGAACACGCCTTCGAACATTTCGTTCACCGGCGGCTTGGATTGGCCCAGCGTTCCCACCGCTTCGCCTTCCTTCACCACGGTGCGGATTTCTTCGGTAAGTTGGGCTTCGAACTGGACATGGCGCTTCTCATCCCATTCGCCCAAGCCGATCAGATAACGCTTCAGCCGTTCGATGGGATCGCCCAGTGGCCACGCCTTGGCTTCCTCGGCGGGACGGTAGCGGGTGGGATCGTCGCTGGTGGAATGGCCGGCGCCGCGATAGGTGAAGAATTCGATCAAGGTGGCGCCCAGATTGGCCTTGGCGCGCGCCTTGGCCCATTCCGTCACTGCCCAGACCGCCAGAAAATCGTTGCCGTCCACGCGCAGCCCCGGCAGACCATAGCCAATCGCTTTGGAGGCGAAGGTGGTCTCTTCGCCGCCGGCGATGCCCGAATAGGACGAGATCGCCCATTGATTGTTGGTGATGCAGAAGATCACCGGGGCGTGATAGACGCTGGCGAAAGTGAGCGCCTCGTGGAAATCGCCTTCAGCGGTCGAGCCTTCGCCGATATAGCCCAGCGCCAGACTGTCATCGCCCTTATAGGCGCTGGCCATCGCCCAGCCCACGGCATGACCGAAGCGGCTGCCGAGATTGCCGGAGAGCGAATAGAAGCCGAACTCGCGTGCCGAATAGAGAATGGGAAGCTGGCGGCCCCGCAGCGGATCCTTCTCATTCGAAAAGATCTGGTTGACCAGATCGATCATGGGATAGTTGCGAGCCATCAGCCATGCCAGCACGCGATAGGTGCCAAAGCACATGTCACGCGGCCCCATCGCCATGGACTGGGCGGCGCTGATCGCTTCCTCGCCGGTGGACTTCATAAAGAAGCTGGTCTTGCCCTGGCGGTGGGCGCGAAACATCCGCTCCTCGAACAGCCTTGTGAGCAGCATGGCGCGCAATCCGCCGCGAAGCGTCTCCGGGTCCAAGGTGGGCGCCCAGGGCCCCACAGCGCGTCCCTGCTCATCCAGGACGCGGATCAGGCCATAGGCCATATCCCTGAGCTTCTCGGCGGGTGCATCAGGGTTGGGGCGCGGCGCGGCGCCGGCCACAGGAATGACCAGGTGGCTGAAATCCGGCGCCTCCCCAGGGCGCGTCGGCGGTTCAGGAATGTGAAGGTCTAAAGGACACACGGCGGGATCCCCGTTTTGTCTCTAAACGAATGCCGGCCCATAGGGTGTCACATTTGCAGGGAACAAAAATTGCTATTTTTGCTTTGTACTGGATATATTTAGAATTTCATTCTATAATTATCTCGATAATTAGGATGAAATGGCGTGGATGAGATTGATTTAAAAATTCTCCGCGCCCTGCAGATCAAACCTGGCTTGCCGATGGTGGAGTTGGCGCAGCGCGTGGGCCTTTCCCACACGCCCTGCTGGCGGCGCGTGAAACAGCTGGAGGAAAGCGGCGCCATTCGCGAGCGCGCGGTGATCCTGGATCCGCATGTGATGGGACTTCCCGTCACGGTTCTGGCCAATATCCGGTTGAAAGCGCATGACGAGGACACGCTTGTCGCCTTCGAACAGGCCGCGCGCGACCGGCCCGAGATCGTGGAGTGTTTCACCATGGGTGGAGAGAGCGACTATGCGGTTCGTATCGTGGTGGGCAGCATCGACGCCTATGAGCATCTGCTGAAGAAGGTGCTGTTGCATTTTCCGGGTGTGGCGTCGGTCAATTCCCACTTTGCCTTGAAATGCGTGAAAAACACCACGCGCCTGCCGATCTGAGGACACCCCATGCTGCTCAGTGAAACCCAACAGACCATCCAGGACACGGTGCGCGCCTTCGCCCAGGAGCGCATCCGCCCCCAGGCGCGCGCCTTCGAAGCGGCCAAGGGCTATCCGCCCGCCTTGTTCAAGGAATTGGCGGAGATGGGACTGATGGGCGTGACGGTGCCCGAAGAGTTGGGCGGCGCTGGCGCCGACATGGTGTCTTATGCCGTCGCCTTGATCGAGCTGGCCGCGGCCGATGGCGCGCTTTCCACCATCATCAGCGTTCAGAACAGCCTGGTGGTGGCCGGATTGATCAAATATGGCAGCAAGTCGCAGATCGGGAAATTTCTCCCGGGACTGTTGGATGGAAGCTGCATCGGCGCGTTCGGCTTGACCGAGGCCGATGCCGGATCGGATGCTTCCGCGATCCGTTCGCACGCCACCAAAGAGAAGGACGGCTATCTTCTCAACGGCTCCAAGCAATTCATCATTTCGGGAAAGATCGCGGGTTTGACGGTGGTGTATGCCGTCACCGATCCCGCCGCAGGTAAGCGCGGTATCAGCGCCTTCCTGGTGCCTACCGACCGGCCCGGCTATCAGGTGGAAAAAGTGGAAGACAAGTTGGGCCAGGAGGCATCGGACACCTGCGCCTTGCGCTTCGACAATCTTTTCCTGGAAGACGAGCTTCGCTTGGGCCAGCCTGGCCAGGGTTATGCGATCGCACTGTCTAATCTGGAAACCGGACGCATCGGCATCGCCGCGCAAAGCATCGGCATGGCGCGCGGCGCGCTGGAGGCGGCCATACGCTATGCCCGCGAACGCAAAAGCTTCGGCAAGCTCATCATCCAGCATCAGGCGGTGGGCTTCCGCCTTGCCGATCAGGCTGCGCGACTGGAAGCGGCACAGCAATTGGTGCTGCACGCGGCCGCACTCAAGGATGCGGGATTGCCCTGCCTGACCCAAGCCTCGATGGCCAAGCTGGTGGCGTCGGAAACTGCGGAAATGGTCTGCTCCGGTGCGATCCAGACCCTGGGCGGTTATGGCTATCTGGAGGAATTCGGCCTGGCCAAAATCTATCGCGATGTGCGGGTCTGTCAGATCTATGAAGGAACCTCCGACATCCAGCGGCTGGTGATCGCCCGCGCCCTGGAAGAGGACCGCGCATGACATCCCATCCGATTGTGATCACCGGTTATGCGCGCACGCCGATCGGCGGCCTGCAAGGCGTGTTCGCCGATCTCAAAGCCGCCGAATTGGGCGCGGCCGCGGTGAAGGAAGCAGTGAAGCGCGCGGGCGCGCCCATGATCGATCAGATCGCGATGGGCTGCGTTCTTGCCGCCGGCCAGGGCCAGGCGCCGGCCCGGCAGGCAGGACTCGGCGCGGGACTGGGCGACCATGTGCCAGCCATGACCCTGAACAAGATGTGCGGGTCGGGCATGCAGGCGGCGATTCTGGCGCATGACATGATTGTCGCCGGCAGCGCCGATTGCGTGGTGGCGGGCGGCATGGAGAGCATGACCAACGCGCCTTATCTGTTGGCCAAGCATCGCAAGGGTGCGCGCTTCGGCCATGACAGCGCCAAGGATTCGATGCTGCTGGATGGGCTGGAAGATGCCTACGAGACCGGCAAGCCGATGGGCGCCTTCGCCGAGGAAACAGCGCGGGCCTATCAGATCGGCCGCGGCGCCCAGGATGAATATGCGCTGCGTTCCCTGGAGCGCGCGCGAAACGCGCAAGCCACCGGCGCATTCGACCGTGAGATCGTGCCGGTCGTCGCGGGCAAAGAGACCATCCGCCAGGACGAACAGCCGGGCCGCGCCAAGCCGGAGAAAATTCCCACCCTCAAACCGGCTTTCGCGCCCGACGGCACCATCACCGCCGCCAGCTCGGCCTCGATTTCCGATGGCGCGGCGGCATTGGTACTGACGCGCGAGTCCCTGGCCAAGAAAAATGACAGGGCGCCCGTAGCGCGTATCGTGGGCCATGCCACCCACGCCCAGGCGCCGTCTTTGTTCACCACTGCGCCGGTTTTCGCTATCCGCAAGCTGCTTGACCGCATCGGCTGGCGCGCGAGCGATGTGGATCTGTTCGAGATCAACGAGGCTTTCGCTGTGGTGGCGTTGATTGCGATGCGGGAGCTCGACATCGATGCGGCACGCATCAACGTCAATGGCGGGGCCTGCGCGCTGGGTCATCCCATCGGTGCGTCGGGGGCGCGCATCCTCGCCACCCTGATTGCGGCGCTGGAAGCGCGTGGTCTCAAGCGCGGCGTCGCCAGCCTCTGCATCGGTGGCGGCGAAGCCACGGCGATGGCGGTGGAGTTGGCCCGCTAGTCCCGACCTAGATGCGGTTCTGGTCTGATTTTCGCAACGAAAGATTGCGCCCGCAGCATGCCCCCAACTGTTTGGGGCGGAGTGCGCCAAATTCGCAGTTCTGCGCGAATAACTGGGAATTTTTCCAAAAAACGGGGTTTTTGATGGGTTGTTGTAGGCGAGAAATGCCATCATTTCAGGTAGTTAATGCCGAAATGGGAAAGCGAATAACTGCGAATTGTTTTTCTCGAACTGCGAATTTCGTGGCGCCTTGGGCGAATTTCGTCACGCCTTGGGCGCATTCCGCCGGCAAAGCGGTGAAGCGTCCGAAGCGACTTTTTTCCCTGCAAGACCGTCCGACATTCCCCAGGTGTGTGCGCAATGAGTTCCGCCTTCGCGGCCGCGAAAACAGAAACAGGAACTCAATTGGGATGGTGGCGACGGAGGACGCGGGAACTCAAAATGGAGCCCCTCCCAGTTTTGGAAGGTCTTGATTTTCACAGCCAGTGATTCCATGCCTGCACCAAGTGTTCGCCGTGCCGTCGCCGGCAAAATAAGTTCCGACGCGCGCCTTAGTCTGACTGGCCCTGGGAAACTCCAGAATGGGCCAGGTGCGGAGTGCTGCCGAAAAGTGGCGGAGCGGCACCCAACGTTCCATCATTGCGCTGCGGCCGCCATACGGTCCCGTCGACTCGCGAAAAGCGCATCACGACCACAGCCATAGGTTTGTCCCCCCTGGTCCCGGCGTCTCCCCGCATGAAGCCGCCAAGCAACGTGTATGTGGCGCCCGTCGTGAGACCGGATTGCTTCGCGCACGCACGAGTCGTCCCGGCCTAATCCCACAAACGAGTTTCGATCTTCTTGGATAGCGCGAGACCGCTTGGCTTCGCGGACGCTGCCTATACCTGAAACAGAGCTCCCTGCAACCATCGCCGACCTGATCGCGGAGCTGCGAATAGGTCAATCATCGGAGTTTAAGCATGACCGTACAACTACGAACGCATGAAGACGTGCCCATAAAGAGCATCCGGCCGCATCCGGAAAATCCCCGAAAACATTCCCGTGACCAGATCCGTGCGTTGGCGCGCAGCATGGAAACCTTCGGCTTCACCGCGCCCGTGTTGGTGGACCGCAATGGCCAAATTGTCGCCGGCCATGGCCGCTATGAGGCGGCGATGGTGTTGGGCCGCGAAACCATTCCCGTCATCCGCTTGGATGACCTCAGCCCGGAAAAAGCCCGCGCCTACATGTTGGCCGACAACAAGCTGTCAGACCGCTCGGAGTGGGATGTTGAGAAGCTTGGCCGGCACTTTAAGGAACTGCGCGAGATCGAGATCGACTTTGAGTTGGAGGATACCGGCTTCACCACGGGCGAGATCGACCTGCACATCCAGGGTCTCGACGACGACGACGGTGCCGACCCGGCCGATGAGTTTGTCGTGGAGGATAAGCCCGCGGTGAGCCGGCCGGGCGATTGCTGGCATTTGGGTGACCACCGGCTCTATTGTGGCAGCGCGCTCGATCGCGCGTCGTATGCGGCGTTGTTTTCAGGAGAACAGGCCGCCGCTGTTTTTACCGACCCGCCTTACAATGTTCAAATTAAGGGCACTGTGGGCCGCGGCGCCACCAAGCACCCGGAGTTTCTAGAAGCGTCCGGCGAGCTTAGTCCCCAGCAGTTCACCGAGTTCCTCGCCACCTTCATCGGTCAGACAGTTAGCTGCGTCGGCGATGGCGCGCTCATCTATGCCTGCATGGACTTCAGACACATGGGCGAGATCCTGGCTGCCGGCAAGGCCAACAGCCTGGAGCTCCTCAATCTCTGCGTCTGGGTCAAGACCAACGGCGGCATGGGCTCGCTCTACCGCGGCCAGCATGAGCTGGTTTTTGTCTATCGCAAGCCTGGATCGCCGCACCAGAACAATGTCCAGCTCGGCCGGTTTGGCCGCAACCGGACCAACGTCTGGACTTACCCGGGTGCGATGGGCCTTACGGGCAAAAGCAAGAAAAACACCTTGTCTCTGCACCCCACGGTGAAGCCGATCGCCTTGGTGAAGGACGCGATCCTGGACTGCACAAAGGCGGGCGAGATTGTCCTCGATCCCTTTTTAGGGAGCGGCACCACCATCTTGGCGGCCGAACGCACCGGCCGGCGGGGATACGGGATCGAGCTGGATCCTCGCTACGTCGACGTTGCGATTGAGCGCTGGCAGCGCATGACCGGGAAGCAGGCACACCTGCCCTCCGGAATGAGCTTTGAACAAAAACAAGCTGAAGGAGAACGTCATGAGTAATGAAGAAGTGAAACACAACACGGATACAACACCGCAGGCCACGGCCAAGAAGAAAGCGGGGCGTTCGTCGACCTATACCGTACGCAAACGAGCCCTGCCTCCACCAATATGCAAGATC